>JBGAII010000003.1:0-75233 GCA_044225625.1 Rubrivivax sp. | reverse complement strand
GCGCCCACGGCGTCGGCCTCCTCGCGATCGGCCGCGGTAAACCCGGCGTGTTGCTTGATCCGCGCCACGAGCTCCGTCAGCGCGGCGACGGCACGCGCGAGGATCGGTTGCGCATGCGAGGGCAACGGCGGTGCGTGCTCAGCCAGCGCGCTCAACGCCAGCTCGAGCGACTTGGCCGTGGTGGCGACGACCGGAAATCCGCCCGTGCGATGGATGCCGCACAACGTGTGGCTCGCGCGGACCATCGCCGGCGACGGCACGCGTTGCGGTTCGAATTGCAGCAGCGACAACTCGTGATGCAGCGTCGCCAGGTGTTCGTCGGCCTCGTCGGCCAGGATGCGGTAGAGCGCGGCGGACAGCGTGACGTCGCCGATCACGACGTCGTCATCGTCCGCGCTCGGACCTTCCCCATCACCGCCACCGGCCGCAGCCGGCGTCGCGAACGGCAGCACCTCCGCCAGCGGCTGCGCGTGCGGCGCGGCCTCGTTGGCCGCGGCGGGCGCCAGGGCGTCGACCGCGTGCACGGCATCGTGCAGGCCGTCGTCGAGCGGCGGCAGCTCGATCTGCTCGAGGTCGTTGTCGGCGACGAGCCGCAAGCCCGGTGCGGGTTCGTCGGCTGCGATGGTCAGATCCTGGGCGGACGCGAGCTCGTCCGCGGCCACCGCATCGCGCACGACGATCTGCGGCGCGAGGCCCGGCGCGCTGCCGAGCTCCGGCAAGTCCACCAGCGGCGGCAGGTCGTGCGACGCCGGCGCGATCACGGGCGCGGCGAGCGGCGCGACGGAGGCGGGTGAAGCAAGCGGGGCCGGCACCGGCGAGGCCACCGGCACGTCGAGCGGCTCGAGGTCGAGGTCGAGCTCCCAGTCGCCCTTCGCGGGCGCCGCTGCGGGCGCCGCTGCCGGCGCCGGCGGCGCCGTGGTGAGCGGCACGTCCGGCTTCACGAAATCGATGCCGCTCGCTTCGCGCGCATCGCGGTCGAGCAAGGCGTCGAGGTCGTCGAGCTCGTCGACCAGCGCGAGCGGCGGCGGTCCGTCGTCGCGCGCGGGCAACGCGGCACCGGTAGCTTCCGGGATGTCCACGAGCCGCGGCTTGCCGGGCGTGGGCGGCGGCGTGGCGGGGCCTGGGCCCGGCGGCAGCTCGGCGAGCACGGCGGAGATGGCCGCGCGCAACGCGGTCGGGTCGGGCGTCACGCGCTTCGTGTCCTGCAGCGCGGCGATCCACGTGCGGAAATCACGCTCGGCGACGCCGATCATCGCGAGCACCGCGGGAGTCACGGCGCGGTCTTCCTCGAGCAGGCGGTTGTGCACGCGCTCGACTTCGAACGCGAGTTCGCCGAGATCCGTGAGGCCCACCATGCGGCCCGAACCCTTCAGCGTGTGGAAGCCGCGGCGGATCGTGCGCAGTGCCTCGCGGTCGCTCGGGTTGGCCGCAAGCACCTTGCGATGCGCGGCGATGGTGTCCAGCACCTCGTGCGCTTCGGTGAGGTAGATGTCGAGCAGCTCGCCGTCGAACGCGGTGGCGTCGGTCTCGAGCAGGCGCTTGGTCTCGTCCGAGATCTCCGGCGCGGCGGCGGCCGTGGTGTCGGCGATCGCGTCGACGGCCTTGGCAAGCGCATCGCCGCCGGCATCGAGCTCGGCCAGCGCCGACTGCGTCTGCTGCACGAGCGTCGCGTCGCCGATCAGCTCCGCGTCGTCGCGCAGCGCTTCGAGCTTGGACTTGAGCGCGGCGCGCGAGGCGGCGCGCGGACCACCCGCGTGGAGCTCGTCGAGCAGCGCCGGCAGCTGCCCGCGCAGCTCGGCCACGGCGCTCTCGACCGACTTCGCGTCGTCGTCGATCTCCACCACCGTCGTCTCGCCGGAGCGCTTGGCGATCAGCGGCGCGATCAGCCGCTCGCGATCCGGGCGCTGCTGCTCGACGGCCTCGATGTAGAAGCCGAGTCCCGACAGCGATTCGGCGAGCATCTCGAGGTCGTCGTTGTCGACGGGCTCCTCGCTGCCGACGTACGAGTCGATCTGGGCCTGGCAGGACATCAGCAGCTTCTCGGCGTCGGTGAGCCCCAGCATCAGCAGCGCGCCGCGGATCTGCGCGCTGTCCTTGGCCAGGCTCGCGAGTTCCGCGCGCTTGCTGTTGTCGCGGAAGAACGCGTCGAGCACCTGTTCCATGTGCCGCAGGTTGGCCTGGATCTCGCGACCCACCTGCGCCAGCAGCATCCGCTCCTGCGCGCGGCGGGACATTTCGTCCAGCGCCGGCGCGCCGGAGGTCGGTACGCCGCGGCCGGCGCGCGCGGCGTCGAGCCGCCCGATCAT
Source organism: Rubrivivax sp. (assembly GCA_044225625.1). Classification (GTDB taxonomy): domain Bacteria; phylum Pseudomonadota; class Gammaproteobacteria; order Burkholderiales; family Burkholderiaceae_C; genus Rubrivivax. The sequence goes on along the minus strand of JBGAII010000003.1, from coordinate 72,927 downwards.
CGCGTCGACCTGCTTGGGGAAATCCGGGCCCAGGTTCGAGTAGTTGTCGAACGCGCTCTCGGCGAGCAGCAGCGCCGTCGCGTACTCCATCGCCACCGACTCGGACACGCCCGACGCCGGCATCTTGTCCAGCCGCTCGACCAGCGCCGACGTGAGCTTCATCAGCGCGCCGTTGCGCACGTCGGCGGCCTTGGTGTGCACCGACGTCAGCGTGGCCTTGAGCTTGGGCAGGTTCTCCGCACGGCCCGACGCGAACTTGAGCCACGCGTCCTTGGCGCCGACCAGTTGCTCGCGTGCCTCGCGCAGCAAGGGCTGCAGTCGCACCAGGTCCGCATTGAGCACATCCGCGGACGGGATGAGCCCGCCGAGATGGAACGTCTTCTGCACGCCCTGCACCTGCGGCCCGGTGGGCGCGGCGATCGCGACGTAGTAGAGCACTTCGCGGCGGAGCCGGTCGGCCACCTTGGCGCTGCCGCCCAGCACGCGGCGGATCTGCAGGTCGATGCGCGCTGTGAGCTGCTTGACGCCGAACGACGGCTCCAGGCCCTTGGCGCCGAGCGCTTCGAACAGCGCGCCGCTCGACCACCAGAACGCGCGCAGCGGCGCCTGCGTCGTCGCTTCCTCGATGTCGGCGATCGCGCCCTTCATCTGCGCGATGCCGTCGGCGTCGCCGCGCAGCCACGACAGCAGGCCGCGCTGGTAGATACGCCGCTGCTTGACCAGCAGCGATTGCAGCCGCGAGATCGGCAGCGCCTCGCGCGCCGGCACCTTGGGCGGCCGCGCGCCGAGGTCGGGATAGAAGAGATCGGTTGGCGCGACGGCCTTCACGCCGCGCGCGCCCTGCATCTGCTCGTATTCGGGGAAGAGCTTCAGCGGCACCGGCGGCGCGCCGTTGACGAGCTCGTCCAGGAAGATCTTGAGGCGCCGGCATGCGTGGTCGACGAGGTCGACGGCCGCCGGTGCCTGCGCGGCCGGCAGTTCCTCGAGCCGCGTGAGCTGGCGCTCGATCTCGTCCGTGTACGCGACGACCGCGTCGAGCCCCACCATCTGGATGGCGCCCGCGGCCTGGTGGATGTGCGTGCGCGCGTGCTTGAGCGCGATCGCTTCCTTCGGTGCCGCCTTGAACGTGGCGAGCGCGTCGAGCCCGCGCGTCAGCGCCTGGTCGATCTCGCCGTGGACCCAGGACAGCGGGCCGACGTCGAACGTGTCGGCAGCGCCGTCCGCGCTGCCGCGGCCGGAGTTGCTGTCGCCCGCCATGATGGTCAGACCTTGAAGCCGGCGACCGACGAGCGGAGCTCGGCGGCCAATCGCGTGAGCTGGCCGATGGACACGTTCGTCTGCTTCGTGCCCTCGGTGGTTTCTTCCGTGATCTTCAGGATGCCCTGCATGCCGCGCGTCACTTCCGTCACCGACGTCGACTGCATCTGCGTCTGCGACGAGATCCGCGAGATCAGGTTGGCGAGGTCGCGCGACACCGTCTGGATCTCCGTCAGCGCCTGGCCCGCCGCGTCGGACAGCTTGGTCCCTTCGACCACGCCCACCGTCGACTTCTCCATGGCGGCCACCGCGTCCTGCGTGTCCGCCTGAATGGTCTTCACGATCGCCTCGATCTGCTTCGTCGCCTCGCCGGAGCGTTCGGCCAGCCGCTGCACTTCTTCCGCCACCACCGTGAAGCCGCGGCCCGCTTCGCCGGCGGACGCGGCCTGGATGGCGGCGTTCAGCGCCAGCACGTTCGTCTGCTCGGTAATGTCCGAGATCAGTTCCACGATTTCGCCGATCTCGAGGGACGATTCGCCCAGGCGCTTGATCCGCTTGGACGTGTCCTGGATCTGCGAGCGGATGTCGTTCATGCCCGCGATCTGGTTCTGCACGGCCATGCCGCCCTTCTCGGCGGCCGCCAGCTGCATCTGGGCCACCTTGGCGGACTGCGACGCGTTCTGCGCGACTTCGCTGATCGACTGCGCCATCTGCAGCACGGACGCGGAGGCCTGCTGGATTTCCTTGTTTTGCCGCTGCGACGCTTCGTACAGGCGGTTCGAGATGGCCTGCGTTTCCTGCGTCGCCTTGGTCACCTGGTCCGTCGCGCTGTTGATGCCGCGCACCAGCGTGCGCAATTCTTCGATCGTGAAGTTGATGGAGTCCGCGATGGCGCCCGTCACGTCTTCCGTCACCGAGGCCTGCACGGTCAGGTCGCCGTCGGCCAGGTTACCCATCTCGTTCAGCAGCCGCAGAATGGCTTCCTGGTTCCGCTTGTTCTCGCCTTCGCTCTCGCTCGCGCGGGCCCGCGCATCGTCGAGGAAGACCTTGCCCAGGAACACGAGGCACACGAGCGCCAGCAGGCCGAACACGATCGACGCCCACAGCGTGAACAGGTGCGCGCGGCCGCCGCCTTCGACGGTGGCGGCCAGGTCGGTGGACTTGGCGAGCAGGTTCTCGGATTCGTTGTTGATCGTGCGCGCCGCCTGCTTGGCGGCCGTCAGCCGCTGCATCGACGACAGGATGCTCGCCACGCCCGTGTCGTAGGCTGCGAAACGCTTCTGCAGCTCGACGAGCGTCGCGCGCACTTCCTCGTTGCGCACGCCCGGCAGGCGCAGCGGGTCGCTGCCCTTCAGCAAGCCGTTGACGATGTCGCGGAACGTGCCCGCGTCCTTGCCCAGCAGGAAGGCCGTTTCCGGGTCCACTTCGTCGGACGAGGCCAGCGTGTTCGCGTTCTTGGCGATGCGCTGCGACAGCACCGCGAGCTGGTTGGTGAAATCGATTTCGCGCGGCGAGCCGTTGGACTGCGCGAACTGCAGGCCGGCCTGCTGCGCGAGCTCGAGCACCGCGCTGTTGTTCTGGTTGACCGCCTCCAGGCCCTTGGCCAGCGACGTCAGCGCCTGCTCGTTGCCGATCACCGTGTTGGCGGCGGCGTCGACGCGCTCCCAGCGCGTGCGGATGTCGGCCAGCAGCGCCGTGGCGGCCGGATCCTGCAGCGCGTCGATCGACGTGCCGTGCGTGACGCCACCTTCGGCCAGCGCGCGGAAGTCGTTCGCGAACTTGTCGCGGCTGTCGCGCACGGCGGGGAAGCCCGCTGCCTGGCCTTGCGCCGCCATCGCGGAGGCGCGTGCGAGGCGCTGCGACAGCATCTGCATTTCCGTCGCCGTGGCGCCCGCCGCCGCGCCCTGTTCGCGCGCGCGCTGGTCGAGGAACAGCATCAGCGCCGCGAGCACGATGAACAGCAGCAGCAGGAAGCCCAGGATCTGGAACTGCTTGACGACCGGCAGGTTGCCGATCATCGGCAGCTTGCTGCCCTTGCTGGGGACGCCGCCGGCGCGGATCTGGTCCATGACGGACGCGGACGCCAGCGGGTCGTAGCCGGCCGGCGTGTTCTTGCCCATCTTGACCTGCGTCGTCGGCATGTCGAGGTCCGACGCGCCCGCCTTCGCAGGTTTGTCGCCGCCGAACAGCTTGCCCGAAATCTTCAGTGCCATTACCGCCTCCGTCCCTCTAGACGTTCATTGCCCGACCTGCAGGAACGCAGGATCGCGCGCGAGCTTGCCCAGGTCGATTTCCTGCCAGGCACGCCCGTCCCCATCCATCCACCGCTGGGCATACCAGCCCGGCGGGTTTTCCGGCGCCGCCGCGGGTGCGAGCTCCGCAAGGTTGCGCAGCCCCAGCACGCGCCGGACGATGATGCCGGCGTTCAGTTCGCCCGTGCGCGGCCCGAACAGCACCAGCCGCGCATGGTGGCCGCTGCCGAGTGGCGTCGGCGCAAGGCCCAGGAAGCGCGCGAAGTCGACGACGCTGAACAGGTTGCCGCGGATGTTCGAGATGCCGAGGTACCACGGTTGCGTCAGCGGCACCGGCACGATCAGCGGCACCGTGATCACCTCGCCGGCGTCGGCCAGGCGGATGAGCCATTGCGCGTCGCCGCAGTCGAGGCCGAGACGCGACGACTCCACCTGCGCCGCCGTCTTGCTGGCGAGCCGCGTGGCGAGTTCCTGCTGGAACGTCCGGAGGTCGAGGCGTGCGGCGCGGGCCATGGCGTGGGTCCCGCGTCAGCCGAGCGCGGCGATCTTGGTGAGGAGCTCGTCGCGGACGACGGGCTTCACGACGTAGTCGCGCGCCCCCTGGCGCATGCCCCAGATCTTGTCGGTCTCCTGGCTCTTGGAGGTGCACAGGATGACCGGGATGGTGCGCGTATCCGGATCGCGGCTGATCGCGCGCGTGGCCTGGAAGCCGTTGAGTCCCGGCATCACGACATCCATCAGGATGAGGTCGGGCTTCAGCAGCTTGGCCTTGAGGATCGCGTCCTCGCCGTTGTCGCTGGCCACGACCTCGTAGCCGGATTTTGTCAGCAGGTCGTTGAGGACGTGGCGTTCGGTGGGCGAGTCGTCGACGATCAGGATCTTCTTGATCATGCAGCAGCTTTCACGTGCGCCGCCACGGCCTTCAGCAGGCTTTCCTTGGTGAACGGCTTGGTCAGGTATTGATCGGAGCCCACCATCCGGCCGCGCGCGCGGTCGAAGAGGCCGTCCTTGGACGACAGCATGATGACCGGCGTCGTGCGGAACTTGGCGTTCTTCTTGATGAGCTCGCACGTCTGGTAGCCGTCGAGCCGCGGCATCATGATGTCGACGAAGATGAGGTCGGGACGATGGTCGGTGATCTTCGACAGCGCGTCGAAGCCGTCTTCCGCCAGGATGACCGTGCAACCGGCCTGGAGCAGGAAGATCTCGGCGCTGCGGCGGATGGTGTTCGAATCGTCGATCACCATCACCTTGACGCCCGACAGGGGATTCGTATCCGCCAAACGCTGGTCCTTTCTTCCGGCGGTTGCCCGCCCGGGCCACGCGCGCACTTGTTTGGTGCGCCTCGCGGCGATTGCGAATCGACCCGACCGCCGGCTTGCCCTTCGGGCGGCAAGCGGTCCGGCACCCCCTCCCTGCGCGGGAGTGTGCCACGGGGTCAACCAACTGCCTAGAGCACAAACCTTGCCGGAATCGGCACTTGGCGTCGATTTCGATGAAAACGCAACAGGTTCGCAAAGCGAGACCGTCGCGCGCTGACGCAAAGGGGCAAGGTGTGCCGGCTGCAGGCGCATTTTCTATGCCAAATGCATGAGCACTGCCCACCGGCTTCGCGTGCGCAGGCGGTATCATCGGCGTGGCCAACCTGGCTCAACCCGCCGCGAGTCCTGCCATGCCCCCTGTCGTCACTTCGTTGCGCACTTTGCTGAAACTGCTGGCCGCCGGCTCCCTGGCCGCGCTGGGCCTCGTGCCCTTCGCCGTCCAGGCGCAGGCCTGGCCGACCCACCCCGTCACGATCATCGTGCCCTGGCCGCCGGGCGGGCCCTCGGACATCGCGGCACGGCCGATGGCCAAGGGCCTCACGGAACTGCTCGGCCAATCGTTCATCATCGACAACCGCGGCGGCGCCGGCGGCAACCTCGGGACGACGCTCGTCACGGAAGCCAAGCCGGACGGCTACACGCTGCTGATCACGTCGAGCGCGCCGGTGGCCATCAACCCGAGCCTCTACAAGCAGATGGCGTTCGATCCCGCGAAGGACCTCGCGCCGATCACCAACCTGCTCCGCGTGCCGCTGATCCTCGCCGTCAACCCGTCGGTGCCGGCGAAGAACCTGACCGAGCTGATCGCCTGGATCAAGGCGCAGAAGGGCAACGTGCAATACGCGTCGTCCGGCAACGGCACGCCGCAGCACCTGACCGGCGAACTGTTCAAGACCACCGCGGGCCTCGACATCACGCACGTGCCGTACAAGGGCTCGGCGCCGGCGATCTCCGACCTCGTCGGCGGCCACGTGCCGATCATGTTCGACAGCGCCATCGCCATCCTGCCGATGATCAAGGCGGGCAAGGTGCGCGCGATCGCGATCACCAGCGCCAAGCGCTCGTCCGCGCTGCCCGACGTGCCGACGTTCTCGGAAGCCGGGATGAGCGGCTTCGAGTCCTATGCGTGGTACGGCTTCTTCGCGCCGGCGAAGACGCCGCCCGACATCGTGGCCAAGCTGAATGCCGCGGCGCTGAAGATCATGCAGGGGCCCGACTGGCAACGCATCCTGACCGAAACCGGCTCCGAGAACGTCGGCGAGCCGCCGGCCGCGTTCGCCGCCTTCGTCGCCGCCGAGCGCGAGAAGTGGGGCAAGGTGGTCAAGGCGAGCGGCGCGACGGTCGACTGACGCGGCGCGCGTCCACGCCACGCGAAAAGGGCTGCCCGCGGGCAGCCCTTTTCACGGCGTCGCCAGCCTGCTACCGCGAGATCCAGCGCTGGGTCGGCGTCCCGTTGCAGGTGTTGAGCACCACGTGCAGGCCGTCGAGCACGTCCAGGCACTTGCCGCCGACCCCAACGAAGCTGCCGTTGGATGGCGTCCACTTCTGGCTCGGCGCGCCGGAGCACGGCGTGTAGATGACGTCCGCGCCGTTGACGCCCTGGCCGCCCTTGACGTCGATGCAGAAGCCGCCGACGCCGGTGATCGTGCCGTCTCCGTTGTACGTCCATTGCTGGTTCTGCCAAGGGTCGCAAGGCTTCACGTTGACGACGGCACCGGGTTCCGGGGAGCCGTGGTTGACCACGTTGAGGCACATGTTGGTGTCGCCCATCGTGATCTGCTGCGTGGCCGTAGCGCAGCCGGAGGCCGCGAAGGCAATGACGGCCCCGAACGCGGCGGGCATGGCGAACTTGTTCATGACGCAGTCCTCGATTCGACCATCAGTCCCAGATGGCCGAGACGATCCGGCCTTCCTTGTTGACGAGCAGTGACAGGCGGTTGGGATTGGAACCGATGCCCATCAGGCCGTCGCCCGGCCGCACGACGCGCGTTCCGGGCGGCAGCTGGTCTTCGGTGATCGTCTCGGCGCCCGCCGCGGGCCCCGCCGTTGCGCCCTTCGCGAGCAGGATCTTGCCGACACAGGCACCGCAATCGTCGTTGATCGGCTTCGCCTCAGAATAGCCGGGCGACGTGTCGACCTCCACGGAATTGGCCGCGGCGTGCACGCTGACGCCCTTGTACGCGGCCGGGCTCGAGAGCGGCAGGATCGCTTCCACGGGTTCGTAGCCGGTGGCCGTGGCGGCGCCCGCCGGCGGCCGCGCAACCATGACGAGGTGCAAGATACCGTCCGGCGGCGAGCCGCGCGTAAGCGGCACGAGTTCCACTTCTTCCCAGCCGTTGCTGCTGGCCAGGCCGCGCACGCGGACGATGTCCATGTACGGTTGCCGCGTCGTGCGCACGACCTCGACGCTGGCGATGCGCAGCACGGCATGCACCGGGGTCTCGTTGGCGGTGAGCGGCGCCGCCTGCGCGGGCGACAGACCCGCCGCGGGCGGCATCTCCGCCAGTTGCGCCGGCGTCGGGCCCGAGGGCGCCATGGCCGGACGTTGTGCGGACGGCGTCTGCGCGAGCGCCACGGAAGTGCCCAGCGCCAGCGTGGTGGCAGCCAGCGCTGCCGCGAAGGATTTGCGTTGCATGGAGAGTCTCCGGTTCGATTCGATGAATGCGTGGTTCGCCCGTCGTTGCATCAGACGGGCACGAGCGGAATGGTGCGGCGCCGTTCGGCGCGCGCGGACGGCGGCGGCATTGCGGCGAGGGGCGGTACGGGCAGGCCCTGCAGGCGGTCGAACGCGTCGAGCACCAGGTCGGTGGCCACCTTCTGCGTCAACTCGCAGAAGCCCGTGGCGGCGCTGTCGAACGAGCCGTTCTCGGTGAGCTTGTTGACCGGCGCGCCGCCGCCGCAGACGGAAAAGTAGTCGCACGACGAGCGGCAGCGCTCGACGCCCGCCGCGATGTCGCGCGCCATGGCCGCGAGCGCGGCGCTGTCGCGCATCGCCTCGAACGTGTCCGTGTTGACGTTGCCGACGATGAAGTCGCCGTACGTCGCGTTGCGCAGGCCCAGCAACTCCGGCGAGAACGTCGACGCGTTGCCGCGGCAGTCGACGTTCAGCATCGCGAACGGCTCCACCTGCACGTTGTGCATCGCGCCGCCCTCGGGGCGGAAGACGCGCGGGATCATCCCGTCGACCTCGCGGATGAACTCCACGCTGCCGTCGCGTCGCGCCTCGCGCCAGAAACGCTCCAGGAACGCCCGGAAGCGCGCGGCAGGCGCGGCGCTGGCGAACAGCGCCGACACGTGGCTGCCTTCCGATTCCTCGACGTTGAAGCACACGTTGGTGACGCCGTGCTCGCGGTAGAACGCGAGCATCTCGTCGGGCGCGTCCAGGCTCTCGTCGGTGAGCACCGAGATCACGTGGAAAGGCACGTCCTCGTCGCGCAGCAGCCGCAGGCCCTTGATCACCTTGTCGTAGGTGCTGCGCCCGTCACGCCCGACGCGATGCGCGTCGTTGAAGCGACGCGGGCCGTCGATGCTGACGCCGACGCCCACGTGCCAGCGCTTGAAGAGGTCGCACCACGCCTTCGACAACAGCGTGCCGTTGGTCTGGAACGAGTGATGGATGCCCACGTGCGCGGGCCGCAGCGACTCGATCAGCGTGAACGCGCGCTCGTACCACGCGACGGGCATCACCAGCGGCTCGCCCGCGTGCCAGATCACCGTGACGTGCGACGCCGCCCAGCCCGACGCGAACAGCTTCTCGAACAGCGCGCGCAGCGTGGCGTCCGCCATCGTGGACTTGTCGCTGCGATCCGGCAGGTAGCAGTAGTTGCAGTCGATGTTGCAGAACGGCGTGGGCTGCACGACGACGACGGACGTCGACGGCGCGTGCGCGCAGCCGGGACGGGTCGCAGATGAGGCCATCGGGGGCTCGCTCGTCTCGCGCCGCGGTCAGGCGTTGTGCCAGAAGTTGTTCCAGCCGTTGTGCCAGTTGTTCCAGCCGCCGTTGCCCCAGTTGTGCCAACCGTTCCCCCAGTTGTGCCAGCCGTTGCCCCAGTTGTGCCAGCCGCCATTGCCCCAGCCGATGCCGAAGCGGCCCCAGCCGCCGTTGCCCCACCACGTCGGGATGAACGCACCGCCTTCCGCCGTTTCGTCGGCGGTCTCGCTGGCGGCTTCATCCGCCGCAGCGGGAGCCGGCGCGACGATTGCCGCGGAAACGCCGGCGCGGATCGCCTCGAGCCGCTCGGCAACGGTGGCCGGCGTGGCCGGCGTCGATGCGGTGGTCACGGACGACACCGTCGCCGCCTGCGCGGGCGCCAGCGCCAGCACGACGGATGCACCCACCGCGCCGGCCGGGAGGACGGCTGCGAGCGCTTGGGACAGCTTCTGCTTCGATGACATTGTGAACTCCTGTAGCCCGGGCCTTACCCCGGATGGCCCCGCCCCGCGGGTTTGGGATATGATTGCAAACATAGGTATGCAACCCAACGTTTGCACTCTACATGCTTCAACAGTCGTTTGCAAACGAAGGTTTGCAATAAGATATTAACAATATGCAAATCAACAACTTGGAGCATCGGCCCCTGCGCTCCCAGCCCACCCGCGACCGTATTCTCGAAGCGGCCAGGGCGGTGTTTGCCCGGCAAGGCTACGACAACGCGACGATCCGCGCCATCGCGGCGGCGGCAAACATCAACCCCGCGATGGTGATGCGCTACTACGGGAGCAAAGAGCGGCTCTTTGCCACCGCGATGGAGTTCAAGCCGGTGGCCCCGGAGCAATTCGCGGGCGTCCCGCTCGCACATCTCGGCGAGGCGATCGTGGAGCGCATCGTCACGGCTTGGCGCGATCCCGCGCACCGGAATATCCGCCGCGCGATGCTGCTGACCTCCTTTACGAGCATGGACGCGCGGCAACGCTATGGCGAGCCGTTTGCGGAGGCGTATCGCAACGTGTTCAGGCAGTACGGGAATTTCCGCAACCTCGAGGCCGTCGTCGCGCTGGTGGGAAGCCAGATCGTGGGCCTGCTCTCGTCGCGCTACATCTTCGAAACGCCGCGGCTGGTGGCCATGCCCGACGCCGACCTGATCCGCGACCTGGGCGCGGCGATGCAGGTGTGCATCGACCGGCTCGAATGACGCGCGCGGCCGGCGCAACCGCCGCTCAACGGCCGAGGAACATGGCGTAAGCGGGGTTGGCCGTCTCATCGACGTAGTCATACCCCAAACCGTCCAGGAACGCCTTGAACGCCCGCTTGTCGCCGGGCGGCACCTGCATGCCGACCAGCACGCGACCGTAGTCGGCGCCGTGATTGCGGTAGTGGAAGAGGCTGATGTTCCAGCCGGCGCTCATGCTGTCGAGGAACTTCATCAGCGCGCCGGGCCGCTCGGGAAATTCGAAGCGGTAGACGATCTCGTGCTCCGCCGCCGGCGCGTGGCCGCCCACCAGGTGGCGCACGTGCAGCTTGGCCATTTCGTTGTCGGTCAGGTCGAACGCGTCGATGCGGCGCTTCTTCAGCTCGGCGAGCAGCTTGCGCGTCTCGTCGCGGTTGCCCACTTCCAGCCCGACGAACAGGTGCGCGACGCCCGGACCCGCGTAGCGGTAATTGAACTCGGTGATCGAGCGCTTTCCCAGCAGCGCGCAGAACGCGCGGAAACTGCCGGGCTGCTCGGGGATGGTCACCGCGATCAGCGCCTCGCGCTGCTCGCCGACCTCGGCGCGCTCGGCGACGAAGCGCAGGCGGTCGAAATTCATGTTCGCGCCGCAGGCGACGGCGACGAACGTGCCGCCGCGCGCCTTGTTGGCCGCGATCCACTGCTTGGCGCCCGCGATCGCCAGCGCGCCCGCGGGCTCCAGCACGCTGCGCGTGTCCTCGAACACGTCCTTCAGCGCGGCGCATGTGGCGTCCGTATCCACCAGCACGATCTCGTCGACGAGTTCGCGCGCGATCCTGAACGTCTCCCTGCCCACCTGCTTCACCGCCACGCCGTCGGCAAAGAGGCCGACGTGCGCGAGTTCCACGCGGCGGCCGGCGGCGATCGAGCGCGCCATCGCGTCGCTGTCGGTGGGCTGCACGCCGATGATGCGCACGTCGGGGCGCACGCGCTTCACGTAAGCCGCGATGCCGGAGATCAGCCCACCGCCGCCGATGGCGACGAAGATCGCGTCGAGCGGGCCTTCGCACTGGCGCAGGATCTCGACGCCAATCGTGCCCTGGCCCGCGATGACGTCGGGATCGTCGTAGGGATGGACGAACGTGGCGCCGGACTTCTTCTGCAGCGCCAGCGCGTGCGCGTAGGCATCGCTGTACGAGTCGCCGCGCAGCACGACGTGCGCGCCGCGCGCGGCCACGGCGTTGATCTTGATCTGCGGCGTGGTCACCGGCATCACGATCGTCGCCTTGCAGCCGAGCTTCTGCGCCGCGAGCGCGACGCCTTGCGCATGGTTGCCCGCCGACGCGGCGAGCACGCCTTTCGCGCGCTCGGCCGGCGTCAGGTTGACCATCTTGTTGTAGGCGCCCCGCAGCTTGAACGAGAACACCGGCTGCTGGTCCTCGCGCTTCAGCAGGATGCGGTTGCCGGTGCGGCGCGACAGCGTCGGCGCGAACTCGAGCGGCGTTTCCTGCGCCACGTCGTATACGCGCGCCGTCAGGATCTTCTGCAGGTAGTCGATGGGCATCAGGCGGCGGCGGGCGTCGGGCCCGCGGGCGGCGCGACGGGATTCGCCGCGCGCTCCCGCGCGAGCCATACGCAACGGCCCTTGGTCTGCTTGTCCAGCGCCGCAAGGTAAGCGGCATGGGCGGCCAGCTCGTCGGCGCTCGGCGCGAGCACGATCAGCGGCACGCGCCCGGTCTCGCCGCCTTCGCGCGCCAGCACCGGCCGCGGCGGCGCCGGCGGCGTCATGTCGATGGCGAGCGCGTCCTGGCCGCGCGTCAGCGAGAGCCACACCTCGGACAGCAGTTGCGCGTCGAGCAGCGCGCCGTGCAACGTGCGGCCGCTGTTGTCGACGCCGAAGCGCTCGCACAGCGCGTCCAGGCTGTTGCGGCGGCCGGGAAAGGCCTCGCGTGCCATCGCCAGCGTGTCGACGATGCGCGCCGCGTGCACGCTGCACAGCGGATGGCCATGGCGGCCGAACTCGGCGTCGAGGAAGGCGACGTCGAACGGCGCGTTGTGGATTATCCACTCGGCGCCCTGCAGGAACGCGATCAGTTCGTGCGCGACGTCGCCGAACTTCGGCTTGCCGCGCAGGTCGTCCCAGCGCATCCCGTGGACTTCGGTGGCCCCGGCGTCGATCTCGCGCTCGGGGTCCAGGTGCATGTGCAACGTGCGCCCGGTGGGCCGGCGGTCCACGAGCTCCAGCACGGCGATTTCGATGATCCGATGGTCTTGCCGCGGGTCGAGGCCCGTGGTCTCGGTGTCCAGGATCAGGTGGCGCATCCCGCGATTATAGGGTCCGCCCCCAACGTGCGTGCACGCGCGCTACCGGACGCCGGCGCGAAGCGCCCGCGGATCAGGGCAGCAACTGGATCGGCTGCGTCGTGGGGATGTCGCTGGACACCTTCGCGGCGCTGATGAGCTCGCTGACAAGCGCCATCGCCTGCAGGCTGTGGTCGCGCGGCGCGCCGGGCTTGCGCGCGGCGTCCGTATTCACCGCGTAGCGTTGCCCGCGATAGTCGATCGCGACGAAGCCGGCCTCGCCGGCGGTGCTCGCGGCGAACATCACGTTGAGCGCGCCATCGCCGCCATCGCGCGACGATTCGCGCCATGTCCGCGCGTCGTCGGGCGTGCCGGTGCGCAACATCGCGCCGAGGTACTGGATCACCTCGGCGACCGAACGCCATTCGACGTGGCTGAACGTGCTGCTGTCGCGCGCGTTCTTCTCCTCGGTCATCGCGGGCAGCACGAGCTCGTCCTGCGTGCACACCTCGCGCGGCACGATGGCCGCGATGCGGTCGACCTTGAGGTTGGTGCCGAGCGATGCCGGCGGCGAGCCCACGCCACCGGGCGCGCGGCCGTTGATGGGCCCCGTGCCGGACCCGGCGACGGCCGTGCCGCCGGCCGCGGCACGTCCGCTGGCGCCCGCCCCGGCCAGCGCGGCGGACTTGAGCGCTTGCGCCACCTGTGCATTGGCCACGGTGGGCGATTCCGCGACCAGAGGCGCGGTGGTGACAGCGAGCGCCTCGTCACCAAGCGCGCGCCGGTCGATGCACAGCACCACCTGCTGCGGGAATTCGCGATACAGCTGCAGCGTCGTCACGCCCGGGCGCGACACGGGCGGCGCGTTGCCGACGCGGTAGGCACCGGTGCCGAGCGGCAACAGGTGCTGGTAGGCGCCGAGCATGGCCGTGGCCGCCGGATTGGCGGACGGCACCGGGGTCGTCGACGCCGGTGTCGCATCCCCGCTCGCCGGCGTCGACAGCGTGGCGGTCACGCGCGCGTCGATCGCCGGATCGAACGGCGGTCCCAGCGGCTCCAGCACGGTGAGCGCACGCATCGTCATGTGCGGGATCCACCCGTGCAGCTTCGCATTGAACGCCGCAATTTCTTCCGGCGACGAGGGGTTGTTGAAGTAGTCGCGATAGCGCCCGCCCTCGTTCATTCGGATCGATTTGATGAAGAGGCGCAGCAGGAACTCGCGGTCGGCGCCGTTGCTCCACTTGCTCGCGATATACACCGGCGACACGGGCTGGATGATGCCCAGCGTGAAGCCCTGTGTGTTCAGCGACGCCATGCTGAACGTCGGCGACGACGTCGCGAGCATGGACGGCGTGACGACGCCGCCGAAGCCCTGGGTCGCGCTGCCGCCGCGCAGGCCCGAGTACGAGATCGTCGTTCCTACCGACCCCTGCAGGCTCAGCGCGCCGTTGATCGTGGACAACGCCAGCATGTTGAGCGGCGCCTCGTCGCGTGCGCGCAGCAGGGTGTACAGCAGCAGCTCGTCGCTGTAGTTGGCGGCGGCCGCGTTGTACTCGACCGCGTTCTGCTGGATGGCCGGCGACAGCGAGCACCCGGCCAGCAACGCAAGCAATGGGGTCACCAACGACGCCCGCCGCCATTTCACGCGGACACTCGGCGCAATGCCCCGACCGACCGCGTGCAACCAACGTCGAAATCGAGCCTGACCCCGATCCATCAGCGCCGGTACTTCTGGATCGTCGACTGGATCTCCTGGATCGCGCGCTCGATCTCGTCGTCGGTGAGGTCGCGATTGGCACCGGCGCGATCGGTGAGCGTCACGGTCTTCTCGATCGCCGTCTCGAATTCGCCCAGCCCCAGCGACTCGGTGATCGTCGCCGTCGACGCCTGCTCGGTGGCAAGGTCCGCGCCCCAGCGCACGACGATCGTCGACAGGTTGTCGCCTTCCGGCCCGCCGCGCTTCTCGGCCTCGCGCATCATCTGCGGCGCGGTCTTGAGGATCGGCGCCGACGTGAGCCACGTCGACATCTCGTTCTGCGGCATCACGGCCCACAGGCCGTCCGTGCACAGCACCATCACGTCGCCGTTGCGCAGCGGCGTGCGCTTGGAGAGGTCGACGATCGGCTCCACGAGCCCACCCAGGCAGGAGAAGATCTTGTTGCGATCCGGGTGCGTGACCACCTCGTGCGCGCCGATCAGCCCTTGGTCGACCAGGTACTGCACCTTGGAGTGGTCCTTGGTCTGCGCGATCAGCCCGCCCTGGCGGAACAGGTAGAAGCGCGAGTCGCCGACGTGCGCCCAGTAGGCATGCCCGGCCTGCACGACGACCGCTACGCAGGTGGTGCGCGGCGTCTCCAGCATCGAGAACTGGTTCGCGTAGGAGCCCAGCGCCGCGTGCGCGCGCTGCATCGTGTCCTGCAGGAACTTGAGCGGGTTCTTGAGCACCGGCTTCGCTTCCTGCTGGAAGCGCTCGATGAAGAGCCGCGCGCAGATCTGCGCTGCGATCTCGCCGCCCGCGTGGCCGCCCATGCCGTCGCAGATGACGAGCAGCAGCGTGTCGCGTCCGTACGTGTACGCGATCCGGTCCTGGTTGACCTTGCGGGAACCGCGGCGCGATTCCTGGAATATCGTGAAGCGCATGGGCGCGGAGTTGCCTGGCCTATGCCCCGATTTCGGTGAACAGGAGTTTCTTCACGTTGCCCAGGAACGAGAGCTTGCGCTTCTTGGTGGGGATGTCGCGGATCGCCTTCTGCAGCGCGAAAACCGACTGCGGCCGCTCCAGCGGGTCGAGCCGCAGGCACCAGTCGATCACCTCGAGGATGTTGTCCGAGTACTGCCCCGCCCAGATCTTCTTGGCCGACACCAGGTGGTCTTCCTGCAGGCGCGCGTCGGCCGCCTGCGGCGCGAACGCCGCGAGGCACGCGAACATCGACGCACCCGCGCCATACACGTCCGTCCAGGGCCCGAGGCGGTCCGGATCCCGATACTGCTCCGGCGCCGCGAAGCCCGGCGTGTACATCGGCGCCAACTTCGCGCGCGTGTTGGTGAGCGTTTGCCGCGCGGCGCCGAAGTCCAGCAGCACCGGCGTCCCGTCGGTGCGGAGATAAATGTTGGCCGGCTTGATGTCGAGGTGCAAAAGCTTGTGCGTGTGCACTTCGCGCAGGCCGTTCAGCAGGTGCATGAACACGTGGCGGACGAAGCGCTCGGACATCTGGTCCTGGCGCATCTGGATCTGCTGCTGCAGCGTGCGCCCGCGCTCGTAGCGCATCACCATGTACACCGTCTCGTTGGCGCGGAAGAAATTCAACACGCGCACGACGTTGGGATGGTTGATCTTGGCGAGCGCGCGGCCTTCCTCGAAGAAGCACTTCATCCCGTAGCGGAACGACGTGAGGTTCTCGGCCGACGACGCCCGCACGATGTCGCCTTCCGTGCGCAGCACCAGCGACGACGGCAGGTATTCCTTGATGGCGACGGGCGCGCCCGTCTCGTCGTACGCGCGGTAGACGATCGAGAAGCCGCCGCGGCTGATCTGCCGGTCGATCCGGTAGTTCAGCAACTGATAGTTCGCCGGCAGGGATTGGTTGGTGACAGCCATCGGTAAATCAAGGCCTTGCGTTGTACTGCGCAGGGGCTTTCCAGTTTCGCAGGTTCCCCGCGGAACCGCAATTCATGTGCCACCGGACCGGGCTGCCTGTCCCTTACAATGGGCGCCCGCGCAACGAACCGGGTCCGTCCGGCGGTCCCGCACACCCACGATGATTCTCAGCATGACCGGCTATGCGTCGGAATCGGCCGAATGGCCGGGCCTGGCCCTCACCGTCGAACTGCGCAGCGTCAACCACCGCTACCTGGACCTGAGCCTGCGGATGCCTGACGAATTGCGGCTGTTGGAGCCCGCCATCCGCGAGCGGATCGCCGCCGAGCTTAAGCGCGGCAAGGTCGAGTGCCGGATCAGCCTGGCGCGGCCGGTGGCCGGCAGTTCGAGCCTCGCCGTGGACGCCGGCCGCATCGCGGAACTCGCGCGCGCCGGCGCCGAAGTCGCGCGCCTGGTGCCGGGCATCGCGCCGCTGACCACCGCGGAGGTGCTGCGCTGGCCCGGCGTCGTCGCCGAAACGTCCGTGCCGGCGGAGGCGCTCGCCGCGCGCGTGCACGAACTCGTCAACCAGGCGCTGTCCGACCTCGCCGCGTCGCGCGCCCGCGAAGGCGACAAGATCAAGGCGATGCTCACGGGCGCGTGTGACGCGATCCTCGCGCAGGTGCAGCGCGTGGCCCCGCGCATCCCCGCGATCCAGGCCGCGTACATGGACAAGCTCGGCGCCAAGCTGCGCGAGATCGGCGCCGATGCCGGCGACGAGCGGATGAAACAGGAGCTGGCGCTGTTCGCAACGAAAGTCGACGTCGCGGAGGAAGTGGAGCGGCTGAAGACGCACGTCGGCGAAGTGAAGCGCGTGCTGAACGCCGGCGGCGCGGCAGGCAAGCGGCTCGATTTCCTGGCGCAGGAACTGCATCGTGAAGCGAACACGCTCGGCTCGAAATCCGTCGACGCCGAGCTGTCGAACGTGTCGCTCGAGCTCAAGGTGCTGATTGAGCAGATGCGCGAGCAGGTGCAGAATATCGAGTAGGCGCGCAGGGACTTCGGCGCGCATCGCCGTGACGGAGGCAACTACCTCCGTCGATCGCAACACCCGCTGTCCGGATTTCCGCTCGTGCTTCCATCGTCCTTGCCCGCGGCGCGGGCTGCCGCGCGCTGCCTGTTGCTGCTTGCCGCCTTGCTCTCGATCGCCTTCGGCGCCGCCGCGCAGCCGGCGGGCAACGGCACCGCCACCCCGGACCCGCGGTATCTCGCCGAATTCCCCACCGCGGAGCGCGTGATCGCCGACGCGAAGGGGACGGACGCGCTGGACACGCTGCAACACCAGGCCGGTGCGCTCAACCGGCTGCGCCGGATGATCCAGGAGCTCGCCGGCAATCGTCGCTTCCACAACGACTACGCGCCCGGCGAGCGCAAGCTGCTCGACGACTACGCCGCAGCCTCGGGGCGCCTGCAGAAACAGGCGTTCGCCACGTTCGATCCCAAACAGGACACGATGGACTCGCCGCGCGCGAAATGGGTCGGCGGGCTCAACGCGTACCAGAACAGCGACGAACTGCGCGACGACCTGCTGAAGCGCTACTTCTCGCCCGGCTTCCACAAACTCTACCTCGACACGATGGGCGCCGACGCGGCGAACCTCCAGGCGCTGCGCGAGAACGAGCGCCAGCGGATCGCGGCGCAGGACCCGAACTACAAGCCGTCGGCGTGGTCGCAGATGTCGCCGCTGGAGCGCCAGGCCACCGTGCAGATCTGCGCGATCTTCGGCGTGCTGTTGCTGCTGTTGCTCGCGCGCGAGCTGATGCCGTTCGACGTGACCGGCGAGCCGCCGTACATCCGCGCCGGCTTGCGGCGCTACGCGCTCGCTGCGCGGTCCGGCACCATCAGCAACTACCGCGTATGGACGGAAACCACGACCACGATCACCGAGCGGATCGACCAGTGGGGCCGGGTCTGGAGCCGCACCAGCCAGTCGTCGTCGAGCCACCACGAGGCGTTCGACCTCGTGACTGCGAACGGGTCGCTACCGGTCCACGTGACCGGCGCCGAGTTGCGCGCCGCGAACGGGGACTCGATCTCCGGCCTGATCGCCAGCCGGCGCCTGCGCAAGGAAGGCGAATGGGTGCTGTTCCGCAACCATACGCGGGCGGAACGCGCGACGATCATCGACGATGCGCTCGGCGGCATCCTGTCGATGCGCGGCTGGATCTTCGTCCCGCTGCTGGTGCTCGCCTGGCAACTGGGCAGTTCCACCTATCTGCTGCGGGACAAGATGGTGGCGCCTGTCGTGGGCGGCTTCCTGATGGCGCTGTTGTCGCTGCCGCTGTGGATGATCGTCTATGCGCTGGTCAACGGTTGGCGCATTCGGCGCTTCGCGCGGCGCGACGTGCCCAAGCTGCTGCCGCAGCTGGCCTTGCCCGGGCGGCGGCTGGTGCCTTGAACAGATGGCGGGCGGCCGCCCGCGCATGACGCCGGACTTGGCGACTCGACGAAAAAAAAGCGCCCGGCTCTCGCCGGGCGCCTTCGTTGCTGCCTAACCCTTCACGCACACCACCTGCTTCAACGTGTGCACGACGTCGACCAGGTCGCGTTGCGCCTCCATCACGGCGTCGATGTCCTTGTAGGCCGCGGGCGTCTCGTCGATGACGTCCTTGTCCTTCCGGCATTCGACGCCTTCGGTGGCGGCGCGATGGTCGGCCAGCGTGAAGCGGCGCTTGGCTTCGCCGCGGCTCATGGCGCGGCCCGCGCCGTGCGAGCAGGACTCGAACGACTCGCGGTTGCCCTTGCCGCGCACGATGTAGCTGCGCGCGCCCATGCTGCCCGGGATGATGCCCAGCTGACCCGCCTTCGCGTTGACCGCACCCTTACGGGTGACGTAGACGTCGGTTTCGAAGTGGCGCTCCTTCTGCACGTAGTTGTGGTGACAGTTCACCGCCTCGACGTGCGTCTGGAAGTTCTTGCGCAGCACCGTCTTCGTCGCCTCGATCACGCGCCGCATCATCACCTCGCGGTTGATCGCCGCGAAGCGCTGGGCCCAGCTCACCGCGCGGACGTAGTCGTCGAAATGACGGCTGCCTTCCTCGAAATAAGCCAGGTCGCGATCCGGCAGGTGCGCCTCGTGACGCAGCGCGTCCTGCTTCGCGAGCTCGATGAACATCGTCCCGATCGCGTTGCCCACGCCGCGCGAGCCCGAATGCAGCATGAACCACACGGCGCCCGCCTCGTCGAGGCAGACCTCGATGAAATGGTTGCCGCTGCCCAGCGTGCCCAGGTGCTGGATGTGGTTGGTCTTGGCCAGCTTGGGGAAGTCGCGGCAGAGCTCCGTGAACGCCGGCTCGAGTTGCGCCCATGCCGTACCAACCGTACCGGGCGGCGTTTGCCACGCACCGGGGTCGCGGCTGCCGGGCGTGCGGCCATGCGGCACCGCGCGCTCGATGGCCGCGCGCAGCGGCGCCAGGTTGTCGGGCAGGTCCTCGGCCGTCAGCGTCGTCTTGCAGGCCATCATGCCGCAGCCGATGTCCACGCCGACCGCGGCGGGAATGATCGCCTTCACGGTGGGAATCACCGAGCCGACGGTCGCGCCGATGCCGAAATGCACATCGGGCATCGCAGCGATGTGGCGGAAGACGATCGGCAGGCGCGCCGTGTTCTGCAGCTGGCGCTTCGCCTCGTCCTCGATGGGCACGCCGCGCGTCCACATCTTGAGCGGCACGCCGCCGCCCACGTCTTCATGAATCCAGTTCGTTTCCATCATTCAGTTTCCATCACCATTCTCACATTCCAGGGGAGGCTGCCAATGCAGCCTCCCCCAACGTGCACCTTACGGTGCATGACAATCGCCTCAAAGCGGCTCAGCGCAGCTTCACGAGGCCGTTCAGCACCTGGTCCAGGCCCCCGTACACGGAGATCCGGTCGATGCGCTCGGCCACGCGCTCCAGCGTTTCCAGCTCCTTCAGGCGCAGCGCGACGGGGTTGTCCTCCATCACCTTGGCCGTGTTGAGCAGCGAACGCGTCGCGGCGGTTTCCTCGCGACGACGGATCACGTTGGCCTCGGCCGACTTGCCGGCCTCGACCACCTGGGCGAGGATGGTCTTCATCTCGCCCGGGAGCACGATGTCCTTCACGCCAACGCCTTCGAGCTTCAGGCCATAGCCTGCGAGCTTGGCGGTCGCCTGCGCGATCACGACGTCGTCGATCACCGTCTTGTTCTCCAGCAGCTCGTCGAGCGAACGCGTCCCGACCGCCGAACGCAGTCCGAACTGCAGCTCGCGATACAGCTGTTCCGCCGGCTTGGCGAGTTCGCGGTAGGCCTTCAGCACGTCCGTGAAGCGCCAGGTGGCCGACAGGTTGATCCGCAGCGCGACCTTGTCGCGCGTCAGGATCTCCTGCCCGGTCACTTCGAGCGCCTGCAGACGCAGGTCCACCAGCTCCACGACCACGTTCCGGTTGAACTTCCAGAACGCATACGAGCCCGGCTCGAGCAGCCGCTCGACCTTGCCGTCGATCCACAGCAGCGCCGCGCCGTACTCCGGCACCTGCACCTGCGCCACGCCCGCGAGCCCCGCCACCGAGCGCGAACGCAGTTGCGTCTGCACGAAGCGCGACGCGATCGCCGGCGACACCGCGGCCGTCGCACCGATGTCGATCACCTCGACGCGCACGTCGACGAGACCCTTCCAGTACAGGCGACGGGTGCCCGGCGCCAGCACCTCGACCAGCGTGCCGTTCTCGGTGCGCAGCCCGACTTCGGTTTCGCCGAGATCGACACGCACGAAATCCGCCGCGACGACGGCCGGCTCGGCCGCCATCAGGTAATCGGCCAGCGGGCCGATGAACGCCGGCTGCTCGAGTGCGTAGCGCTCGACCGTCAGCTCGTCGACGAGCGTGAACAGCCAGTACGCGCCCGGGCGCAGCACGCGCTCGAAGTCGCCGTTGCGCAGCAGGATTCCACGTTCGTTCTTCTTCACGGTGACACGCTTGATCTTCACGGGAGTTCTCCTTCCTGGTTGGAAGCGTGTTGACAAATAGTTGCCGTTACAGCGGCGACCGCGGACGACGAGTGCGAACGCCCGGAACCCCGGTGCGCGTTGGCGGCGTTCAGACTGCGAACCGCTTCCGCTGGCCGTGGCCGCGAAACCTTCGCGTGCTCGCCGCACGGACGGGCGCCGCTGATGCGCGCGCAGGTACAACGTTCCGCGCCGCACGTCCGGCGTTTGGCCTTGCGGCCCTTTACAAGGCTTTGGAGCGGACTCGAACCCGCGACACACGACTGATGAGGTCGTTGCTCTACCCACTGAGCTATCCAGGGGCGGTGACACCAGGAATCGAACCTGGCCAGCGCACTGCGGCAGACCACTGTGTCACCGGTATCGATCGCTTCCGGCAGCGCGGCATACGCGACAACGACGGGCTGACCCGGTTGCCGCGCACCGGCGGGACTTGCGAATCCCCGGCCTGTGAGCGTTTGCCTTTCACGACAGATGCTGTTGCCGGCAAGCCTCGGGCTTGGCGGCGATTTCGTGGATCGCGCATGCGGCGATCCGTTGCTCCACTTCGGCTGTGCCCACGCGCGAGCGTCCCGACGGACGTCGTGTTTTCGCTGCACGGGGCCCGGCTGCGGGCCACGCACATCCCGGACCAGCAGCACCCTGTGGCCTGGTCGCGGAGTGCATGGGCACACCCGAAGTGGAGGCAACGGGCGGCGCGGCTTGCGCCGGCCGTTGCCTCGTCCGAATTGTCAAAGAGCGTCCGCGATCCTGTTGCCACCGCGGCGCGATCCTTCCAATCGCGTCACGCACGTTGCCGTGCGTAGGTCATGCGCAAAACAAAAAGGCCCGGAACCTTGCGGTCTCCGGGCCTCTGTCGAACAGAGCGTGGGCGGCTGCGTTTACACGAGCCGCCTTCCCGGGGTGTTGCAATCCAACCGCTGTCCATAAAACCGATGCACGCCATTGCACGCGCGCTTCGGCGCGTCAAAACAGCGCGCCGCGCGAACGAGCGCGGACGCACCCGTTTCGGGGCGCGTTGGCAGGGCGATGAACGAAATGGTCATGGGCACAGCTTCAGTCGAACGATGCAGATTGCATTGCAAGGAGGCGGACTGTAAAGACTCTTTACGACACCGTCAACCCCTCTGCGACAATGCGTGGCGTCCCTTGTTGCAGCGAGGCCACACCGCGTGAGCAACGTCACCGTCACCCGTCGCCAGAACGTGCTGCGGCTGTTCCACGAACACGCCGAGAAGGCGTTCGCCGCGGGTGCCGGGCCCAAGGGCCTCGAACAGGCGTTCGCCGCTGCGCTCCAGATCTCGCCCAGCATGTGGAGCCAGGTCAAGGCCTCACGTCCCATCGGCGACAAGCTCGCGCGGCAAATCGAGCACTGCTGCGGACAGCCGGCCGGATGGCTCGACGTGATGCATGCGGCTGCGGGTCCGTCCGCAGCGGAGGCCGCGTTCCTCGACCTCGCGTTGGCGGCCTATCGTGCCACCAATGTCGCCGGGCGCAAGGCGCTGCGCCAGCAGTTGCGCAACCTGGTCGACGGCGATTCCTGAGTGCGCGCCCGCAGGGCGGTCGCTTCATCCACCAGCGGACGCTGCGGCGCAAAACGCAGGCGTCGTACACTGCGGACCCCGTGTCTTCACGCCCGTGCCGCCATGCCCAGGTCCCGCACATCCGCCTCGTCCCGCGTCGCCATCGTCACCGGCGGCGCGCGCGGCATCGGCCTCGCCATCGCGCGGCGCTTCCTCGCGCAAGGCTATCGCGTCGCGCTGCTCGACATCGACGGCAAGACGCTGAAGGCCACCTACAAGGCGCTGGCGGACAAGGCCCGCGTGCTCGCGCTCCACTGCGACGTGTCCGACGCCAAGCAGGTGGATAAGGCAATCGCCAAGGTCGCGAAGCACTTCGGCCGCATCGACGCACTGGTGAACAACGCGGGCATCGCGATCTTCAAGCCGATCCTGGAGACGTCGTTCGCCGAATGGCAGAAGGTGCTCGCGACGAACCTGGGCGGCGCGTTCAACTGCACGCACACCTGCGCGCCTTACATGCTGGCGAATGGCGGCGGCGCCATCGTCAACATCGCGTCGATCTCGGGCCTGCGCGCCAGCACGCTGCGCGTCGCGTACGGCACCAGCAAGGCGGCGCTGATCCACTTGACGAAGCAGTACGCGGTGGAGCTCGGCACCGCCGGCATCCGCGTCAATTGCGTCGCGCCGGGGCCCGTCGATACCGACATGGCCAAGCTCGTGCACAGCGTCGCCATCCGCTCGGACTACCACGACGTCATTCCGCTCGAGCGCTATGGCACGCCGGAAGAGATCGCCAACGCGGTCGTCTTCCTGTGCAGCGACGAGGCAAGCTACATCAACGGTCAAACCCTGGCCGCCGACGGCGGTTTCGAAGCGATGGGCGTCGGGCTGCCCACGCTGCGCCAACAATTCAGTCCGATGAGAAACCGGAGGAAGCAGAAGTGAAGCGACGCGATTTCGTCAAGATGACGGCGGCGGCGGCCGCCGTCGTACCGTTCGGCCCCGCCTTCGCGCAGCAGGCCGAGTTCGCCTACAAGTACGCGAACAACCTGCCCGTCACGCACCCGATGAACCTGCGCGCCAAGGAGATGGCCGACGCCATCCGCGCGGAGACGAAGGGCCGCGTCGACATCCAGATCTTCCCGAACAACCAGCTGGGCTCGGACACCGACATGCTGAGCCAGATGCGCTCGGGCGCGCTGGAGTTCTTCACGCTGTCGGGCCTCATCCTGTCGACGCTGGTGCCGTCGACGTCGATCACCGGCATCGGCTTCGCGTTCCCCGACTATGACGCCGTGTGGAAGGCGCTGGACGGCGAGCTCGGTGCGTTCGTGCGTGCGCAGATCACCAAGGCCGGCATCGTGCCGATGGACAAGATCTGGGACAACGGATTCCGCCAGATCACGTCGTCGACCAAGCCCATCAACACGGCGGACGACCTGAAGGG
Source organism: Rubrivivax sp. (assembly GCA_044225625.1). Taxonomy (GTDB): domain Bacteria; phylum Pseudomonadota; class Gammaproteobacteria; order Burkholderiales; family Burkholderiaceae_C; genus Rubrivivax. The sequence continues at coordinate 49,116 of JBGAII010000003.1, read as the reverse complement.
CTTCAAGATCCGCGTGCCGGTATCGCCGCTGTGGACGTCGATGTTCAAGGCGCTGGAAGCCTCGCCCGCGTCGATCAATTTCGCGGAGGTCTATTCGGCGTTGCAAACGAAGATCGTCGACGGCCAGGAGAATCCGCTCGCGATCATCCAGACCGCCAAGCTGTACGAAGTGCAGAAGTACTGCTCGATGACCAACCACATGTGGGACGGCTTCTGGTTTCTGGCCAACGGCAAGGCCTGGGAAGCGATGCCGGCCGACCTGCGCGCGATCTGCGCCAAGCACATCAACGCCGCGGGCATGAAGGAACGCGCGGACGTCGCCGAACTGAACGCGACGGTCGCGAAGGATCTGGCCGCCAAGGGCATGGTGTTCAACTCGCCCAAGAGCGATTCGTTCCGCAACAAGCTGCGCGCCGCCGGCTTCTACGAGGAGTGGAAGGGCAAGTACGGCGCCGAGGCTTGGGCGCTGCTCGAGAAGTACACGGGCAAGCTCGCGTAACGAGCGCCACGCCGTGCCGGATCACTCGCGACGAGTGATCCAAACGCCCGCCGCCGCGTATACCGGACATGGGTACGCGTGCGGCGGCGACGGCGCGGTGGGTATTGGTCTTCTGGGCCGGCGCATTCGCGGCGGTCCATGCGATCGCGGCCAGCGATGCCGCGGTCCACTGGAACTTCACGGCTTACCTCGACGGCGCGCCGATCGGCACGCACCGCTATACGCGCACGCCCGTCGACGGCGACGGCTTTGCGCTGACGACCAGCGCCTCCTTCGACGTGCGGCTGCTGGGCATCGCGGTGTACGCCTATCGCTACCGCGCGCGCGAAGACTGGGAACGCGGATGCCTCAAGTCCGTGGACGCACACACCGACGACAACGGCAAGGTCAATGACGTCGTGGCACGCGCCGTCGGCGGCCGCCTGGACGTCACGCTGCGTGAGGCCGCGGCGCCTGCACGGACAGAGGTCGATCACACCGGCTGCGCGATGAGCTTCGCCTACTGGAAACCGCTGGCGCCGGGCACCGCACGCCTCTTCGACGCAAGCACGGGCCGTGCGACCGACGTCACGATTTCCGCACTCGCCGAGACGACGATCGACGTCGCGGGCAAGCCGACGCCGGCGCGCGGGCTGCGCATCACCGGCCTCGCCCATCCGATCGACGTCTGGTACGCGGGCGACCGCTGGATCGGACTCGACACCACGGTCGACCACGGCCGCCATCTCGCCTACCGGATCGAATGACATGACGCCCACTGCACGCTGCACACTCGCCGCCATCGTCGGCATCGCCACTTTCCTGGCCATGGACGCGACCTGGCTGACGCTCACCGCATCGCGCGTCTACCGTCCGGCCATCGGCCACCTGATGCGCGACGGCTTCGACCTGGCGCCGGCGGCGATGTTCTACGCGGTGTACTTCGTGGGGCTCGGGGTGTTCGTGCTCACGCCCGCGTCGACGACGCTGGAAGCGTGGTGGCGCGGCGCGCTGTTCGGCTTCGTCGCCTATGCTGCCTACGACTTCACGAACCAGGCCACGCTGCGCGACTGGCCGTGGTCGCTGACGATGATCGACCTCGCGTGGGGCACGTTCATTACGTCGACGTGCTCGGCGCTGGCGTTTCGTGTCTGGTCGGCGACGGCCTGACGCGCGCGATTCACATCCCGATCATCCGCCCCACGGCCGCCGCGAGCCGGCCATCGAAGCGCAACGATCCTTCGACATACGCAAGGCAGATGCACTCGTCGCCGCGCGCGACGATCGGCTGGTGATTCACGTCGTCGTCGGTGGCGTCGAAATCGCCGGCGGCGAACGTCGAGCGCCCGTCGTCGAACGAGCCGGTCATCACCTGCGTGAGCTCGATGCCACGATGCGAGTGCTGGGCCAGGCTGCGCCCGCCGCCGATGCGCAGCAGGTAGAGCTTGGCGTCCGGATCCCGCGGCGAGGTCAGTCGCGCGTAGCGCATGCCGGGGCCCATCCAGCGCCAGCCACGCGACGTGCAGCCCGCGAGCGCCTCCGGCCACGCAGTACCGGGCGGCATCGGCAAAGGCGCGCGCTCCGCTTCCGCAGCGGCGTGTCGCCGAGCAACCTTCCGGTCCTTCGCGACGCCCGCATCGATGCGCGCGAGCGTCCGGCTGAACGCGTCCGGCGCCAAAGCCAGCGGTTCCCCGTCGTCGAGCAACGCGCCGCCGATCGCCTGCAAGGTCCGCACGCGCGCGCGGCATTCCGCGCAGCCTTCGACGTGCGCACCCACGACGAGCGCGGGGCCCATGGCAAGGCGCCCCGCCGCAAGCGGCAGCAACAGGTCGTCGGCGGGATGGTGTCGGATCATGATGCGTAATCGTCGAGCAGTTGCCGCAGGTGCTTCACGGCCAGCCGGATGCGGGACTTCACGGTGCCGAGCGGCAGGCCCAATTCCGCCGCAATCGTCGCATGCGCGTCCTCGTCGTAGAACGAGCGGCGCAGCACGTCGGCCTGTTCGGGCGGCAACTCGGCCAGCGCCATGCGCACGCGGCGGTCGCGCTCGGCATTCGCCGCGGCATCGTCGGGCCGCACCGGCGCGGGCCGCGCGTTGCCATCCAGGCCGATCCCGGCGCCTTCGTCGTTCTCGTCCAGTCCTTCCACATACGCGAATCCGCCGAGCCGCCGGTGCTGGTCGATGGCCAGGTTGCGCGCGATCGCGAAGAGCCAGGTGGACAGCTGCGCGCGCGTGGGGTCGAAGCTCGCCGCGCGCCGCCACAGCGCGGCCATCGCATCCTGCGCCAGTTCCTCCGCCACGCCGTCGGGTGTGCCGGAGCGTACGAGGAAGCCCTTCACGCGAGGTGCGTAATGGCGGAACAGCGCGGCAAAGGCCGTGCGGTCGCCCGCCGCGGCGACGGCGCGCATCCAGTCGTTGAGCTCGTCGGGCGTAGGCATGCGTGGCAGGGCGCGAGGGTGAGCGTACACGACGACGTGAGCCGCGAGCTTGCGCGTCCGCCCGCCGGCCGGCCCGTCGGCATGGTGCCTGGCGAGGTGCATGGACGGTTGTACGGAGCGTAAGCCGCATTGGATCACCTCGCTTCGCACCGTGTCCCGGGCCGGCCACTGATCCAATCCTCGCGCCGGCCCGTAGAAGTCGGTGACGCAGGCCCACTGCGAACCACCGGTCCGGGGAGAACGAACGTGTCCAACCTCGCCATCACGGCCACCGAACGCGGCATCGTGCCCGACGCGCTGGTTCGCGCCGGCATCCGCCGCCTGCTCCGCGCGCGCCTTTCCGCCATCGACGCTCGCGACGCGGGCGCCGCCGCCGCGCGCACGGAAGCCTTCGTCGCCGCGATGCGCGACGCACCGATCGCGCTGTTGCCGCACAAGGCGAACGAGCAGCATTACGAGGTGCCCGCCGAGTTCTTCGCCGAAGTGCTGGGTCCACATCGCAAGTACAGCTCGGCGTGGTGGCCCGAAGGCGTCACCGACCTGCTCGAAGCGGAGGAGCGGGCGCTGGCGGCGACGTGCGAGCGCGCGGAACTCGCCGACGGCCAGCGCATCCTGGAGCTCGGCTGCGGCTGGGGCTCGCTGACGCTGTGGATGGCGCACCGCTTTCCGCGGAGCCGCATCACCGCCGTGTCGAACTCGCATTCGCAGCGGGCCTACATCGAGGACGCGGCGCGCCGCCGCGGCCTGCGCAACGTCGACGTCGTCACGTGCAATGCCGAGCACTTCGAACCGGACGGTACGTTCGACCGTGTCGTATCGGTGGAGATGTTCGAGCACCTGCGCAACTGGCCCCGGATGTTCGGCCGCGTCGCGCGCTGGCTCGAGCCGGGTGGCCGCTTCTTCATGCACGTGTTCGTCCACCGGTCGACGCCCTATGCCTTCGACGTCCAGGACGACACCGACTGGATGTCGGAGCACTTCTTCTCCGGCGGCATGATGCCCAGCGACGACCTGGCGCTGCGCTTCCAGGACGACCTGCGCCTGCTGTCGCGCTGGCGCTGGGACGGCACGCACTACGCGCGCACCTCCGAGGCCTGGCTGGCGAACATGGACGCGCGGCGCGAGACGCTGTGGCCGATCGTCGCCCAGACCTACGGCGCCGAGCGCGCCGGCCTGTGGTGGATGCGCTGGCGGCTGTTCTTCCTGTCCTGCGCCGAGCTCTTCGGCCACGACCACGGTCGCGAGTGGTGGGTGGCGCATTACCTGTTCGAGCCGCGCTGATGCCATTCCGCGACGACGACGCGCCGAGCGGCGCTGCGCGCCTGCTGCGCCTGGCGATCGGCTTCGCGCTGTTCCAGGGGGCCTGGTTCGGCTGCGTCATCGGCGCGGCCCGCGGCCAGGCCGGCGCCGGCATCGCGGCGGTGGCGGTGGTCGTGCTGCTGGCGCTGGCCTTCAGCAAGGCGCGGATGGCCGACCTCGGGCTGATCGGCGTGGCGCTGGCCGTCGGCCTGGTCTGGGACAGCCTGCTGGCGCGCAGCGGTATCGTCGTCTATGCCTCGCCGGGCCCGCTGCCGGGCTGGGCGCCGGTGTGGATCCTGGCGCTGTGGGCGCTGTTCGCGCCGATGCTGCGCGAGCCGCTGCGCTGGCTGCACGGCCGGCCGCTGCTGGCGGCGCTGTTCGGTGGCGTCGGTGGCGCGCTGTCCTATGCGGCCGCAGCACGCTTCGGTGCCTGCCACTTTCCCGATCCGCTGCTGGCCATGGGCGTGCTGGGTGTCGGCTGGGCACTGATCGTGCCGCTGTTGCTGGCGGCCGCGCAACGGCTGGAGCGGGCCACCGCAGCGCCGGCCGACGCGCGGTCCTGCGGGGTGCGGGCATGACGCCCGATGCCGTCTGGCTGCAGGCCGCCGTGGCGGGCCTCGGTGCCGGCGCGCTGCTGGCGCTGGCCGTCTGGGCCCGCAGCCTGCGCCGCCGCGACGTCAGCATCGTCGACAGCGCCTGGGGCTTCCTGGTGCTGGTGCCGGCCCTGGTGGTGGCCGCGCTGCTGCCGGCCGACGGTCCGCGCGCGGCGGCCGTGCTTGGGCTGGCCGGCGCCTGGGCGCTGCGCCTGTCCGTCTACATCAGCCGGCGCCACCGCGGCCAGCCGGAGGACCGGCGCTACCAGGCGATCCGCCGGCGCAACGAACCGCACTTCCAATGGAAGAGCCTGTATCTGGTCTTCGGCCTGCAGGCGCTGCTCGGCTGGATCGTCGCCGCGCCGCTGATGGCCGCGGTGGCCAGCCCCGCGCCCTGGCAGGCGCTCGACGGGCTGGGCCTGGCGGTGGCCGCCTTCGGCCTGCTGTTCGAGGCCGTGGCCGATGCGCAGATGGCGCGCTTCCGGGCCGACCCGCGCAACCGCGGCCGGGTCATGGACCAGGGGCTGTGGCGCCTGTCGCGGCACCCCAACTACTTCGGCGAATGCTGCCTGTGGTGGGGGCTGTGGCTCGTCGCGGCCGCGGCCGGCGCCTGGTGGACGCTGCTGTCGCCGCTGCTGATGACGCTGCTGCTGCTGAAGGTGTCGGGCGTGCCGCTGCTGGAGCAGGACCTCGGCCGCCATCGCCCGGGCTATGCGGACTACGTGCGCCGCACGCCGGCCTTCGTGCCCTGGAGGCAGCGCGGATGAAGCCCGGCGCCCACGGCGAGGACGGCGGCCGGATGCGGCCGCCGGCCGCCGCACGCCCGGCGGCCAGCCGGCCGGCACGTGCCCGCGCGCTGCTGCGGGCCTGGTTCGACGGCGGTGCCGGCGGCGTCGACGCTGGCGACCCGCGCCGCATCGACTGGCTGCGGCAGGTGCCGTTCGTTGCCATTCATGCCGGCTGCCTGGCGCTGCCCTGGGTCGGCGCGAGCCCGGTCGCCGTGGCCGTGGCGGTGACGCTGTATGCGCTGCGCATGTTCGCGATCACCGGCTTCTACCACCGCTACTTCTCGCACCAGGCCTTTCGTGCCGGGCGTGGCGTGCAGTTCTTCTTTGCGCTGCTCGGCGCGGCGGCCGCGCAGCGCGGGCCGCTGTGGTGGGCATCGCACCACCGGCATCACCACGTGCATGCCGACCAGCCGGAAGACAGCCATTCCGCGCTGCGCCATGGTTTCGCCTGGAGCCACATGGGCTGGTTCATGGCGCGCGAGAACTTCGCGCGGCGCGACGCGCTGGTGCGTTCGCTGGCGTCTTTCCCGGAACTGCGCTTCCTCGACCGCTGGGATGCGCTGGTGCCGCTGCTGCTGGTGGCGGCGCTGTGGGCCTTCGGCGCGCTGGCCGAGGCCTTCGCGCCGTCGTGGGGCACCAGCGGCGCGCAGATGGTGGTGTGGGGCTTCTGCGTGTCGACGGTGGCGCTGTACCACGCCACCTTCAGCATCAATTCCTTCGCGCACCGCTTCGGCAGCCGGCGCTATGCGACGCGCGATGCGTCGCGCAACAACCTGTGGCTGGCACTGCTGACCTTCGGCGAAGGCTGGCACAACAACCATCACCACTACCCGGCCGCGGCGCGGCAGGGCTTCTTCTGGTGGGAGATCGATCTCACCTGGTACGGCCTGCGGCTGCTGGCTGCGCTGGGCCTGATCCACGGCCTGAAGCCGGTGCCGGCCGCGGTGCGCGAGGCGGCCGGGGGCAGCACGGAGGACCTTCGATGAGCGCGCTGAAGATTGCCGTGGTCGGCACCGGCATCGCCGGCAACGTGGCCGCGTACCGGCTGCACCGCGCCGGCCACGACCTGACGGTGTTCGAAGCCGACGACCGCATCGGCGGCCACACGCACACGCACACCATCGAACTCGACGGCGAGAGCCAGCAGGTGGACACCGGCTTCATCGTCTTCAACGACCGCACCTACCCCAACTTCATCGCGCTGCTCGACGAACTGGGCGTCGAATCGCAGCCCAGCTCGATGAGCTTCTCGGTGCGCAACGACGCCCGCGGGCTGGAATACAACGGCACGTCGCTGAACGGCCTGTTCGCGCAGCGGCTCAACCTGCTGAACCCGGGGTTCCTCGGCATGCTGGCGGAGATCATGCGCTTCCATCGTGAGGCACCGGCGCTGCTGCAGGAAGAGGGCGCGGAGCGCACGCTCGGCGCGTGGCTCGCCGCGCACCGCTTCCGTGGCCGCTTCGTCGACGACTACCTGGTGCCGATGGGCGCGGCGATCTGGTCCACCGATCCGGCGCGGATGTTCGACTTCCCGGCGCGCTTCTTCGTGCGTTTCCTGCACAACCACGGCATGCTGACGGTGAACGACCGGCCGGTGTGGCGCGTGGTGCGCGGCGGCTCGGCGCGCTACGTCGAGCGGCTGGTGGCGCCGTTCCGCGAGCGCATCCGCCTGAACAGCCCGGTGCAGTCGATCCGCCGCCGGCCCGACGGCGTGACGCTGCAGGTGCGCGGCGCCGCACCCGAGCGCTTCGATCACGTGTTCCTGGCCTGCCATGCCGACCAGGCGCTGCGCCTGCTGGCCGACCCATCGCGCGCCGAGCGCGAGGTGCTCGGTGCCTTGCCGTACCAGCACAACGAGGCGCTGCTGCACACCGACACCGCGTTGCTGCCGCGCCGCCCGCGCGCCCGCGCGGCGTGGAACTACCACCGGCTTCCCGGCGCGGCTTCGGGCGTAGCGCTGACCTACGACATGAACGTGCTGCAGGGCCTGCAGTCGCCTCACCGCTTCTGCGTCACGCTGAACGCCGGCGCACACGTGGACCCGCGGCGCGTGCTGCGCCGCATGGACTATACGCACCCGCTGTTCACGCCGGCGGGCGCCGCCGCGCAGCAGCGGCACGGCGAGATCAGCGGCGCCGCCGCGACCCACCATCGAACGCACTACTGCGGCGCCTATTGGCGCTATGGCTTCCACGAGGACGGCGTGGGGAGCGCCCTGCCGGCGGGGACCCGTTTCGATGCCGCCCGCCACCTTGCCGAACCGGCCGGGGCCGACGATGCACAGCGCGCTCTATCACGGGTGGCTTGATCACCGGCGGCTGGCGCCGCGCCGGCATGCGTTCCGCTACCGGCTGTTCATGGCCTACCTCGACCTGGCCGAGCTGGACCAGGTGTTCCGCGGCCGCTGGCTGTGGTCCACGTCGCGCACGGCACTGGCCCGCTTCGACCGCCGCGATCACCTGGGCGACCCGGCCCTGCCGCTGGACGAGGCGGTGCGTGCGCTGGTGGCCGAGCGCACCGGCCGCCGGCCGGCCGGCCCGATCCGCCTGCTGACGCACCTGCGCATCTTCGGCTTCGTCTTCAACCCGGTCAGCTTCTACTACTGCTTCGACGCCGCCGGGCAGTCGGTGGAGACGGTGGTCGCCGAGGTCACCAACACGCCCTGGGGCGAGCGCCATTGCTACGTGCTGCCGCAGTCCGAGCCCGGCGCCGAGGTGCTGCGTGCGCGCAGCGACAAGCTGATGCACGTCTCGCCGTTCCAGCCAATGGCGCTGCGCTACGACTGGCAGCTGCACACGCCCGGCGAGGCGCTGGCGGTGCACATGGCGCTGCGGCCTGCGGACGGCACCGACGCCGGCGTGGCGCCGGTCTTCGGCGCGACGCTCGCGCTGCGGCGCGTCCCGGTCGGGGGCGCCGCGCTGGCCGGTACGCTGCTGCGTTTTCCGTGGATGACGGCCCAGGTGATCGCCGCCATCCATTGGCAGGCCCTGCGCCTGTGGCTGAAGCGGGTTCCCGTCCACGACCATCCGACGCGGTCGAAGGCCGCACGCGCGGCGCTGTCCGTCCGCCCACGACCCACGGAGCATCCCCGATGAAGAGCACGAATCCCACGCTGGCCGAGCGCATGCGTGCCAGGCCATCCGACACCGCCGCGGCACGTCCGGGGCGCATCGCGCGCGGCCTGGAAGCCCTGGCCGAACGCACGCTGCGTGCGCGCCTGGAAGGTCTGGAGCACGGCCGGCTGACGATCGTCGACGGCACGCGCCGTCATACCTATGGCCGGGCCTCGGCGCACTGTGCGCTGCAGGCCACGGTGGTGGTGCGCGACCCGCGCTTCTACAGCGAGGTGGCCTTCGGCGGCTCGGTCGGCGCGGGCGAGTCGTTCATGGCCGGCGACTGGACGGCGGACGACCTGACCGCGCTGGTGCGCATCCTGCTGGTCAACCGCGGCCTGCTCGACGGCCTGGACGGCGGCTGGTCGCGGCTGGCCGAGCCCGCGCGCCGGCTGCTGCACGCCGCGTCGCGCAACACGCGCCGCGGCAGCCGCCGCAACATCGCCGCGCACTACGACATCGGCAACGACTTCTTCGAGCTGTTCCTCGACCCGACGATGATGTATTCGTGCGCGGTCTACGAGCGGCCGGACATGACGCTGGAGCAGGCGCAGACCGCCAAGCTCGACCGCATTTGTCGCAAGCTCGATCTGCAGCCCGGCGACCATCTGCTGGAGATCGGCACCGGCTGGGGCGCGCTGGCGCTGCACGCGGCACGGCACTACGGCTGCCGCGTGACGACGACGACCATCTCGCGCGAGCAGCATGCGCTGGCGCGCGAGCGCATCGACGCCGCCGGCCTGGCCGAGCGCATCACGCTGCGCATGGACGACTATCGCGACCTGGACGGCCGCTACGACAAGCTGGTGTCGGTGGAGATGATCGAGGCCGTGGGCCACCACTACTTCGACACCTTCTTCCGCCGCTGCAACGAGCTGCTGGTGCCCGGCGGCACGATGCTGCTGCAGGCCATCACCATCGACGACCGGCAGTACGCGTCGGCGCGCGATTCGGTGGACTTCATCAAGCGCCACATCTTCCCGGGCTGCTGCATCCCGTCGGTGAGCGCACTGACGCAGTCGGCGGTGCGCGCGTCGGCGCTGCGTCTGGTCGACCTGGAGGACATCGGCCCGCACTACGCCACCACGCTGGCGGCCTGGCGCCGCAACCTGTTCGCCAATGCCGAGCAGGTGCGCGCGCGCGGCTACCCCGAGGCGCTGCTGCGCATGTGGCACTTCTACCTGAGCTACTGCGAGGGCGGCTTTGCCGAGCGCGCGCTGGGCGACGTGCACATGCTGCTGCAGGACACGTCGGTGGCGGTGAACCCGACGCCGCGGGTCTGAGCCCGGTTCATATCGCTTTGCGATCGAGCGTGGATGAGGTGGTGGCGGCTGACGGCGCTTAGCGGACGCTCGTTGTTCATGCATGCGAGCGTTCAGCGTGGCGCGTGGTCCGGGCCCGCGTCCGGCCCACGCTCGCGGGCCAGCGACTTGGGCCTGCGAAGATCGCCTCGTCGCCACTGACCAGGCAGTGACGGGATCAGCGTGCCGCGAATGGGGCCTGCGCCCGCAAACCCGAACCACACGCCCTGCCGCCACCGCGGTGTTCGTGCAGGCGCCCAGCGAGCGCTCGTTGTAGTGCGATGGTGGCCACCCGCGGGCGCAGGCCCCATTCGCGGTACGCTGGCTGGGTCCCCGCCTGGTCGGTGGTGATGAGGTACCGGCCGCGAACAGAAGCCGGCCGCCCGCGAGGTGGGCCGGAGACCGCGGGTGACGCCAGCGCGCTACCGCAGCCGATGTGGAACGCCGGCCCCGTGAGGACAGATGACCTTACTCACGAGCGGCGGCTGTGCGCCGATCACGGGCACACATTCCCTCGGTCTGAACGCGAAGCCCTCAGCCGCCGCGCGGGCCGAAGCGCTCCAGGTTGCGCTGGCGTGCGCGTTCGGCCTCGACTTCGCGGTTCCGCGGCGGCGCATGGGTGACCAGCGATGCGATCAGCGTGCGTGCCGATGCGGCCACTTCCTCCACCGCACGGTCGAAGGCCTCGCGGTTGGCCTGCGAGGGCAGGTTGAAGCCGCTGAGCTTGCGCACGAACTGCAGCGAGGCGTCGCGGATTTCCAGTTCGGTGGCCGGCGGCTCGAAGTTGAACAACGTGCGGATGTTGCGGCACATGGCGTGGCTCCCTGGCGCCGGACGGGCGCCGCGGCGGCCATTGTCCGGAACGCGGCCGACCCGCGCATACACTCGGCCGGAACCCCTCCCGTATCGACTCTTTCCGGAGATTCCCTGCCATGAAGTCCCGTGCCGCCGTCGCCTTCGCAGCCGGCCAGCCCCTGCAGATCGTCGAGATCGACGTCGCCCCGCCGAAGAAGGGCGAGGTGCTGATCCGCATCACCCACACCGGCGTGTGCCACACCGACGCGTTCACGCTCAGCGGCGACGACCCCGAGGGCCTTTTCCCGGCGGTGCTGGGACACGAGGGCGCGGGCATCGTCGTCGAGGTGGGCGAAGGCGTGACCAGCGTCAAGCCCGGCGACCACGTGATTCCGCTGTACACCGCCGAATGCGGTGAATGCCTGTTCTGCAAGAGCGGCAAGACCAACCTGTGCGTGTCGGTGCGCGCCACGCAGGGCAAGGGCGTGATGCCCGACGGCACGACGCGTTTCAGCCACGACGGCAAGCCGCTGTACCACTACATGGGCTGCTCGACCTTCAGCGAATACACGGTGGTGGCCGAGGTCTCGCTGGCGAAGATCGACCCGCAGGCCAACCCCGAGCAGGTGTGCCTGCTGGGCTGCGGCGTGACCACCGGCCTGGGTGCGGTGAAGAACACCGCCAAGGTGCAGCCGGGCGACAGCGTCGCGGTGTTCGGCCTGGGTGGCATCGGCCTGGCGGTGATCCAGGGCGCCAAGCTGGCCCAGGCCGGGCGCATCATCGCCATCGACACGAACCCGTCCAAGTTCGACCTGGCAAGGACCTTCGGCGCCACCGACTGCGTGAATCCGAAGGACCACGACAAGCCGATCCAGCAGGTGGTGGTCGAGATGACCGGCTGGGGCGTGGACCACAGCTTCGAGTGCATCGGCAACGTCAACGTGATGCGCGCCGCGCTCGAATGCGCGCACCGCGGCTGGGGGCAGAGCGTCATCATCGGCGTGGCCGGCGCGGGGCAGGAGATCTCGACACGGCCGTTCCAGCTGGTCACCGGCCGGCGCTGGCTCGGCACCGCTTTCGGCGGCGTCAAGGGCCGCAGCCAGCTGCCGGACATGGTGCAGCAGGCGATGCGTGGCGAGATCCAGCTTGCGCCCTTCGTCACGCATACGATGCCGCTGACCGACATCAACCAGGCCTTCGACCTGATGCACGAAGGCAAGTCGATCCGCTCGGTGGTGCACTACTGACGCGGTGGCCTGACGCGGCGGCGTCCTACAGGCGCGGCATGGCCTGCATGGCAGCATGCGCCGCCATGCAAGCAACGACCTTTTCACCCGCCGTCGTACTGGCCTGCAGCATCGCCCTGGCCGGCTGCGCGTCCTCCTCGTACAACCCGAATCCGACGCGCGACACCGCCATCGGCGCCGCCGCCGGAGCCGCCGTCGGTGCCGCGGTGCACGGCAGCAACCGCACGCACGGCGCGCTGGCCGGTGCGGCGGTCGGTGCGCTCGGCGGCTACATCTGGTCCAGCCAGATGGCCAAGCAGAAGCAGCAGATGGAAGCGGCCACGCAGGGCAGCGGCGTCAAGGTGTCGCAGACCGCCGACAACCAGCTGAAGCTCGAAGTGCCGAGCGACATCTCCTTCGCCACCGGCAGCGCGCAGATCGCCCCCGGCCTGGATCCGATCCTCGACCGTTTCGCGCAGACGCTGAACGAGAACCCGCGCACCACCGTGCGCATCGTCGGCCACACCGACAGCACCGGCAGCGATGCGATCAACGACCCGCTGTCGGTGAACCGCGCATCGTCGGTGCGCAACTACCTGGTGGCGCACGGCGTCGCCGGCCAGCGCATTGCCATCGACGGGCGCGGCTCGCGCGAGCCGATCGCCGACAACGCCACCGCCGACGGCCGGGCTCGCAACCGCCGCGTCGACATCTTCGTCGCCGAATCCGCTGCGGGCTGATCCCGCCGCGCCCGAGCCTCAGGGAACGCCGTTGCGCCCGTGCGCGCGATAGCCCGGCCGCTCGTTCAGCCGGTCGTAGTAGGCCGCCACCGCGGGCAACGCCGGCCGGTCGTCGATCGGCGTCATGAACCAGCGGTGCATGGCCAGGCCCACGACCACATCGGCCAGCGTCAGATGCGGGGCGGCCAGGTAGTCGCCGCCGGTGCGCAGCGCCTCGTCCAGCAGCGTCATCTGGCGGTTCCAGGCCTGCACGCTGGACTCGATCTGCGCGGCATCGGTATAGGCAGCGTGCTTGCGCACCAGGCCCATGAAGGCGTAGCGCCAGGCGTTGTTCAGCTCGGTGTTCTGCCAGTCCATCCACTTCTCGACCTGTGCCCGCGCCGCGGGATCGGCCGGCAGCAGGTCGGTGCGGCCGGCCTTGGCCGCCAGGTACCGGCAGATGGTGTTGCTTTCCCAGAGCGCGAAGTCGCCGTCGCGGATCACCGGCACCAGTGCATTCGGGTTCAGCGCCAGGTAGGCCGGGTCGCGCAGCGACAGATCGCCTGCGCCCCATTCGACGTGCGTGTAGGGCAGGTCGAGTTCGGCACAGGTCCACAGGACCTTGCGCACGTTGATCGAGGTGGAACGGCCGAGGATTTCGAGCTGGGGCATGGGGCGTCTCGTTGGGCGTCCCGCATTCTGCCTCCGCTCGCACGCTACAGTGGCGCGCCCTGCCCACCCGATCCACCGCCGGAGTCCACCGCCCCATGAGCCATTCGACGCTGCACAAGTTAAAGGAAGAGTTCCTGAAGGTGGTGCCGCCGACACTGTTCTTCTTCGTCGCGCTGCACGTCATCGCCCTGGTTCGCTCGCTGATGACCAGCGGCAGCGGCCTGCCGGGCAGCAGCACCGCGCAGATCGCGCTGTCGGCGCTGATCCTGGGCAAGGCCGTGCTGGTGGCCGACATGCTGCCGGCGATCAACCGCTTTCCGGAGAAGCCGCTGGCCTACAACATCCTCTGGAAGACCGTCATCTACTTCGCCCTGGCCTCGGTCATCCACTACCTGGAGCGGCTGTACGACGCCACCAAGGAGGCCGGCAGCATCGCCGCCGGCAACCACAAGCTGCTCGGCGAGATGATCTGGCCGCACTTCTGGGGCATCCAGATCGTGATCCTGGTGGTCATCCTCAACTACTGCGCGATCCGCGAGCTGGGCCGTGCGCTCGGCGAGGAGCGCATCTTCCGGCTGTTCTTCCGCGACGACATCACGGGACGCGCGACCCGGCCGCGCTGAACGTGCCCGTCACGGCTGCAGGCGCTGCGGCTGGTAGGGCTGCGTCGTGGGCAGGTAGCGCGGCGCCTTGGCGTCCAGATCGAAGTCCTTCAGGTCCACGTAGCGCATCTGCTGGTTGTCGTAGGTCTTGAAGTAGAAGCGGTTGGTGGCCAGGTCGGAGAAGGCCGTCCAGTAGGTCAGCTCGAAGCCGCCCTGGCCCTTGATGCCGCTGTACTCGCCAGCCGAGCCGTTGGACAGGTCGAAGTGGTTCAGGATGTGCTCGGCGCTGCGCACGTTGCCCCAGGCATCGGCCGGCGGCGGCAGCGTGGCCACGTAGGCCACCGCCTGCACATAGCGCGCCGGCGAGCTCTGGCTGCCTGGCAGGCCGCGCATGCCCGAGCCGGTGCTGAAGGGCACCAGCGTCTGGCCCATGACCTTCAGCGGCGGCGGGAAATCGGGCGTCAGTGTGCTGTAGTTGCGCAGGTTGGTCATGTGCCAGCCGATGTCCGGCGCGTTGGTCAGCACCGTGTACGGGTTGTCGGTCATCACCAGCTTGCCGCCCACCGGCTCGATCACCACCGACGCGCCGCTGCGGTCGTGCAGCGTGTAGTGCAGCGGCGGCGAAATGCCCAGGTCGGTCTGCACGGTGTCGACGATGACGATCTCGCCGGCCGCGATGGCCGCCTTGACCTCGGCCACGCTGGCGTAGTTGGTCAGCACCCAGGCCAGGAACTCCCACGAGGCCAGCGCCTTGGCCTGTGGAGCCTGCCCGGCTGGCACCAGTTGGGCATAGCCGGGGAAGAACAGCATGCCGCCGGCCAGGCCCTTCTCGTTGAAGCCGTCCACCAGGATCGGCAGGTTGAAGCCGTTCATGCCCAGCGCGGCATAGCGGCTGGTCCACTGCTTGCCCTTCTGGTTGTTGGGCAGCGTGCCGGCCATCGCCAGGCCACGCGGCAGCACCGTCACCTGGGCCTTCATGTCCACGCCGAACTCCATCGTGCGGGCATAGAGGCGGCTGCCGTCCTTGGCCGTCAGCATGAAGCTGGTGCAGGCCTGCGCCGTGGGTGCGGCGGCGGCGATCGCGGCCATGGCTGCTACCAGCAGGGGCCGCGCGGTGCGGCGGAAACGGTCGGGGAGAGACATCGTGGGCGTCCGTGAAGTGGGAAAGGGCGGCGCTCCTTCCGGACGTCGCACCGTCTACTTCGGCGCTTTGCCGGCGGCCTTGAGGTGCCGCCGCCGCAGGCGTTGATTTGGCGCAACCCGGTGCGGTTCCGGCCACGGCGGTCCTGCGGCCCGCGCGGGGGCTCGACGCCGTCCTCGACACCACCCGGTGGCAGGCCTACATTGCGCGCACCATAAACCGCAGGGGGATCCCATGGCACTGAACGCCTATCTCAAACTCAAGGGCCAGCAGCAAGGCGACATCAAGGGCTCGGTCGTGCAGAAAGGGCGCGAAGGCAAGATCCTGGTGGTGGCCGCAAGCCATGCGCTGAGCCAGCCGTTCGCTGCCGCCACCGGCCAGGCCAGCGGCAAGCGCCAGCATCAACCCTTCGTCGTCACCAAGCCGGTGGATGCGGCCTCGGTGCCGCTGTACCAGATGCTGGCCGGCAACGAGCTGGCCACCGAGTGGGAGCTGCAGTTCTGGACGCCCAAGGGCACGGGCACGGTCGGCTCTGCCAGCGGCGTGGAGCAGCAGTACTACACGGTGCGGCTGGGCGACGCGCGCGTGTGCCAGATCCGCTTCGTCATGCCGGACACGCGCGATGCCACGCTGCTGCGCTGGACGGAGTACGAAGAGGTGTCGTTCACCTACAGCCGCATCGAATGGCTGTGGGTGGCCAGCGGCAAGCTGGCGTCCGACACCTGGGGCAGCACGGCACGTGCGACGCGAAAGAAGGCCGCCGCGGCGCGCACGCGCTGAACGCTCAGGCGCGGCGCGCGCGCATGTCCAAGGCGGGCAGCTTCAGGCTGATCGCAAAGCACGCCAGAGACGCCAGCGCGCACAGCAGGAATGCGGCATGCGTGCCGCTGGCCAGGCCCAGCTTGGCGGCCTCGATCCACGGCGCGGGGTCCAGGCCCAGCCGCTGCGCCGCGGCCAGCAGTGCGTCATGGTCCTGCGCGCGCAGCAGCACCTGTGGCGATGCGAGCAGATGCGCGACTTCGGGGTCGGTGGCCGGCGAGCGCGCCAGCATCGCATCGACGCCGCGCGCGTAGACCGTGTTCACCAGCACGCTGGCCAGGCCCACGCCGACCATGCTGCCGATCATGCGCGTGGACTGCACCAGCGCGGAGGCGACACCGAAGTGGCGGCGGCCGGCCACCTCGATCATCTGCAGCGTCAGGTTCGGCAGCTGGAAGCCCAGGCTGACGCCGCACAGCGCGAAGATCCACATCAGCGTCGCGCGCGGCGTGTGCGCATCCACCTGCGTCAGCAGCAGGCAGCCGGCAACGAGCACCAGCTGTCCCCAGGCCAGCAGCCGCTCGGCGCGGCGCAGGCGGGGCAGGATGCGGCCGTTGACGATGCTGCCCACGGTGATGCAGGCCAGCAGCGGCGTCATCACGATGCCGGCCTCGTTCGGCGACAAGCCGAAGCTGCCCTGCAGCAACAGCGGCGCGTAGTACACCAGCAGGAACATCGACAGCCCGGTGAGCACGCCCAGCACCATCAGCAGGCGCGACGCACGGTCGTCCAGCACGGCCGGCGGCACGATCGGCGCCGCGGTGCGGTACTGGTGACGGAAGAAGGCGGTGCAGGCCAGCGCGGTCAGCGCCCACAGCGCCAGCGACGGTGCGCTGGCCAGGCCGTGGACCTGCGCATATTCGGCGGCGAACAGCAGGCTGCCGATGCCTGCCGCCAGCAGCACGACGCCGAGCCAATCGATGCGCCGGTCGCCGCCGTCGTGGTGCACGGTGTGCGGCAGGTAGCGCCACACCACCGGCAGTGCGGCCAGCGCCACCGGCAGGCTGACGAAGAACACGTAGCGCCAGCCCAGGTGTTCGGTGACCCAGCCGCCGAGCCACGGGCCGACGGCGAGCGCGACGCCGAAGCTCGACGACAGCAGCACCTGCCAGCGCACGCGCTGCACGCGATCGGGGAACAGGTCGGGCACGCAGGCTGCGACGACGCCGATCAGCATGCCGCCGGCGAAGCCCTGCGCAGCGCGTGCCAGGATCAGCTGCATCATCGTCTGCGCCAGGCCGCAGGCCGCCGACGCGAGCGTGAACAGCACCACCGCGGCGAGCACGAAGGGTTTGCGGCCGTACAGGTCGCCCAGCCGACCGGTGATCGGGATCGTGATGGCGTTGGTCATCAGGAAGGCCGACGCGGCCCACGGGTACAGGTCGTAGCCGCGCAGGTCGGCCACGATGCGTGGCATCGCGGTGCCGACGACCGAGGTGTTCAGCGCGGTCAGCATGAACACCAGGCAGATGCCGATCATCGCGGCCAGCGACGCGCGGAAGCTGCGCGCAGCCGCGGCAGCGCTGGCGGCGTCGGGCGCCGCGGTGGCGAAGGCGCGGGTCGGATCCATGTCAGGTCTTCGGTTCGGCGGGCTGCAGCGCATCGATCAGCGTCTGCAGCGCGGCGCTCAACGCCGGCTGCGCGGCGCGTGGAATGCCGGCCAGCATCTGCGCCGCATGAGCGTCGAGCAGCTGGTCGAGCTGGCGCGCGCGTGCGCCGCCGCTCGGCGTCAGCCGCAGCTGCAGGCAGCGCCGGTCCTCCGGCAGCGGTAGGCGCTCGACCAGGCCGTCGGCCACGAAGCGGTCGACGATGCGGCTGATCCAGCTCTTGTCCAGCCCGACCGTGCGGCCGAGTTCGCCCTGGGTCACCGGGCCCAGGCGGTTCAGCTGAAGCAGCAGATGCTCCTGCGGCTGCATCTGCACCGGTTGCAGATGGCGGCGCTGCGAGCGCACGAACAGGCCGACGAGCTGGCGCAGCTGGTGGGGCAAGGGTGGGGCCAAGAACATGCCGATTGGTTGCGCGACGCAACATTCTAGCGTAATTGTTGCGTTGCGCAACCAATGTCGATGGTCTGCGGCGTTCCCGGTTGCGGCAGCGTCGCTGCGCGGGTCGTCTAGCATCGGTGGTCTACGCAGCGTGCAGCACCCGCCGGGCCGCGGGCTGCTGCGTGACAGGAGCAGCCGTGTCCCAGCTCAAGGTACTTGCCTTCGCGGTGTCGATCGACGGTTTCGGTGCCGGCCCCGACCAGAGCCTGCAGAACCCGCTCGGCATGGGCGGCCTCGGGCTGCACCAGTGGATGTTCCACACGCGCACCTTCAACGCGATGCATGCGGGGGAGGGCGGCGATGGCGGCATCGACGACGACTGGGCACGCCGCAGCTTCGGCAACATCGGCGCCTGGATCCTGGGGCGCAACATGTTCGGCCCGGTGCGCGGGCCCTGGCTCGACGACGCCTGGAAGGGCTGGTGGGGCGACGAGCCGCCGTATCACGTGCCGGTGTTCGTGCTGACGCACCACCCGCGGCCGCCGCTGGCAATGAAGGGCGGCACGGTGTTCCACTTCGTCACCGGTGGCATCCACGAGGCGCTGCAGCGTGCCCGTGAGGCGGCCGCCGGCAAGGACGTGCGCATCGGCGGTGGCGTCGCCACGGTGCGCCAGTACCTGCAGGCCGAACTGGTGGACGAGATGCATCTGGTGCAGTCGCCGGTGCTGCTGGGCCGCGGCGAGGCGCTGTTCGCCGGCATCGACCTCGCTGCGCTGGGCTTCCGCTGCACCGAGCACCAGGCCTCGGAGCATGCTCAGCACGTGCGGCTGCAGAGGGTGACCGCATGAGCGCGCCGGGCCGCCGTTCCCAAGCACTCGTTCGGCGGCGCGCTGCGCGGAGTAAGCCCACATGAGCAGAGCCTTCGACACACCACTGGCGCTGAGCGGCCCGCTGCGCGAGCCGAAGCAGATGCTGGCCGAGCAGGAATACGGCGGCCACAGCTCGATCCACGACGATGCGACGGCCGAGACGCTGGGCTTCCGCGCCGGGCCGATCGAGGGGCCGACGCACTTCAGCCAGTTCGCGCCGCTGCTGGTGCAGTTGTGGGGCCGCGCCTGGTTCGAGCGCGGCTGCCTGTCGGCGCACTACCAGAACATGGTGGTGGAGGGCGAGTCGGTGCGCGCGTTCGTCGAGCTGCCCGCGGCCGGAGCCGACCCCGCCGTGGTCCGCACGCGCGCCTGGGCCGAGAAGGCCGACGGCACGCCGGTGCTGGAGGCCAGCGCCAGCCTGGGCGGCGGCCCGACGCTGCTGGAAGAGCGCATGGCGCAATTGCGTCCGCCCGGCGAACTGCGGATCCTGGCCGACCTGCACGTCGGCATGGTGGGCCGCGCCGACGAACGGGTGCGCATGGATGCCGACCAGCACATGGGCGCGCTGTATCCGTTCAGTCTGCGGCAGAAGCTGGCCAAGATCACCGAAGCCTCGCCGTGGTACGCCGACGCCGCAGCCAGCCCGTGGGGCCGGCCGATCATTCCGCTGGAAATGGTCAGCGTACTGGCCGAATACAGCAACGCCCAGGCCGGCTTCCCCGTCAGGGGCCCGGTGGTCGGGTTGTTCGCCGACCAGCAGATCCGCATGGTCGACGGGCCGCTGTTCGTCGGCGAGGACTACCTGATCCGGCGCGAGATCGTCGCTCTGGCGCAGAGCAAGCGCACCGAGTCGTACTGGGTGCGCTCGCGCATCTACGACGCGGCCGGCCTGGTGCTGAAGGCCGAGATGCTGTTGAACCACGCCACGCTGAAGCAGTCCTACGCCGGCTACGCGGCGCCTGCGTGACGGCTGCGGGCCTACGACTGCGGTTTCCCACCACCCTGGCCACGGCCGTGGTCGCCGTTGCCCCTTTCGTTGCCCTTCTCGTTGCCCTTCGCCTGAGGCGGGCCCTTCTGCGGCGGGGCCGCGGGCGGCGGTGAAGCGCTCCGGTTCGAGTGCAGCTCGCTCGGCGCCGGCCCCTGTGGTGCCGCCTTCTGCGGCGGACCCTTCTGGGCCACCGGCGGCGGCGGACGCTCCGGCTCCTGGGCCATCGGTTGTGGCGCGCGGGTCGGCGGCCGTTCCCGTGCCGCCACGGCATCATGCTGTTCGCGCACCATCGGGTCTCTGGGCTGGTAGCGGTAGTTCTGCGCGCTCAGCGCCTGCTGGCGTTGCGCCTCGTGCGGATAGCGGTCGCCGCCGTACTGGCGCTGGTAGACCGGCAACGGCGCCGGGGCCGGCACAGCGTGACGGTTCCACTGGTCCCAGCCCTTGCGCTGCTGCTGCCAACCCGGGCCCCAGCGTTCGCCCCAGCGCGGTGGTGCATCGGCACGCCACGGATGGAAGTACGGCGGCGGCGCGCGGTAGTAGCGCACGGGCACACGCAGCACGTACACCGGCACGTACAGAGGTTGCACCAGTGACCAGGGGCCGTTGTACCAGCTGCTCGCGTACCAGTTGTTGCCCTGGAACACCCAGTACAGGCCGTCGTAGAAGAAGTAGTTCGTGTTCAGCGCCGGCGCGTAGTACACCGGGTAGCCTGGCACGGCCACCAGTTGCGGATAGGCCGGCAGCTGGATGCCGATGCTGATGCCCGGCGTCGCGATGCCGATGCTCACCTGAGCGGTCGCCGACGTGGCGCACACGCAGGCGACGAGAATTCCAGACCATAGTTTTCGCATTCGATTTCTCCTCCGGTCACGCACTCATCAGCTCGCCGACCGGCTTCAGGTTCTCCACGTGATCGCACACCACCTTCGCGGCCATCAGCAGCGGTGCGCCGAGCAACAGGCCCCACAGGCCCCACAGCCAGCCGAAGGCCAGCACGCCGACGAAGATCAGCACCGGGTTCATGCGCGACGCCCGGCCGGTGAGCCACGGCGTGAGCAGGTTGCCCTCGAGCGTGTTGATGGCCAATGAGGCCGCGCCGACGCCCAGGGCCATGCCCGGCGTGCCGAACTGCAGGAAGGCGACCAGCGCCAGCGCACCGGCGGTGACGAGCGCGCCGACGTAGGGCACCAGGTTCAGCACCGCCGCGACCACGCCCCACACCGCCGCACGCTCGAGGCCGAAGCTCGACAGCACGACCCAGGTGACGAGGCCGACCAGCACACTGGTGCCGATCTGCACCAGCAGGTAGCGGCGGATCTGCGCATCGATCTCGTCCAGCATCTGCACGGTGATCTTCTTGCGGCTCAGTCTCGGCCCAACGATCTTGACCAGCTTGCGCCGGAAGCCATCGCCGGACGCCAGCAGGAAGAAGGCGAGGAACAGCACCACGACCGCCTGCCCGAGCAGGCCGGCCAGCCCTAGCGTGCCGCTCCACAGGTACGAACGGACGCTGAATTTCGGTGGCTCCACCTGCACGCGGGTCACGCCCTTGACGGGCTGCGGCGCCGACACGGTGCTGACCTCGGCCGCCTGCTCGATCTTCTCGGCGGCGCGCTGCACCTTGGCGATCGGTCCTTCCGACTCGCCACGCGGGGCGCGCAGCGCACTGCGCAGCTTCTGCGCGGCCTGGGGCAGCGATTCGATCATGGCCGTGGCATCGTCGCTGAGCGAGTAGACCATCGAGCCGACACCGCCGGTGACCGCCAGCAACAGCGCTGCTGCGGCCGCGGTGCGTGCCATGCCCGCGCGCTGCAGGCGCTCGAGCAGCGGCGACAGTGCATAGCTGACCATCACCGCGAGCAGCACCGGAATGATCACCGCGCCGGCCCAGCGCAGCATGTACAGGCCCGCCATCAACGCGATCAGCATCAGCGAAGCGCTGCGCAGATCGAGGGGCAAATGAGGCGGTTCGGCAGCCGCTGACGCCGCGGTCGGCCCGGCGGCGGCGTCAGCGGCCCCGTCCGCCTGGGCATGAAGTTGAGCTTGCATCGTGGTGGAAGTATCGGGATCGGCGGCGCAACGACTTGGCGGACTTCGCCGTCAGATGACATCGGCCTTGTCCTACACGGCTCGCTGAATGCCGTCTCGGCACATCACTGCGGATCCTTTTTGACTTGTTTGGATCCATAGTTGCGAGTTTAGGCCGTGTATTGGGAATTTATAGGTGTTTACGAGATGTTATGGATCCAATGATTGACTTGTGGATCCATGTGGTTGAAGAATCGATCCATTGCCAGCCGACAGGCGGGCCACGAGAAGCAGGAGAAGACGAATGGCACGGGGCGCCGCCCACACGGTACGCAGACCCACCCAGGCGATGGCTGTGCTCGGCCTGTGCGTGCTGGTGTTCGTGGTCTTCAGCCTGTTGTTGCCCGGCTTCCTGAGGCTCGGCAACCTGTTCGCGATGGCCCGCAACATCTCGATCCTGGGCGTGCTGGCACTGGGCATGGCCATCGTCGTCATTGCGCGCGGCCTCGACCTGTCGCAGGTGTCGTCGATGGCCGCCGCCACGGCGATCGCCATCCTGTTGATGAACGACGGCTGGGCCACCCCGCTGGCGCTGGCGGTGGGGTTGCTGCTGGCGGTCACCGTCGGGCTGCTCAACGGCTGGCTGATCTCGGTGATAGAGATGCCGCCGCTGTTGACGACGCTGGCGTCGGGCCTGGCCGTGCTGGGCATCATTCGCTCCACCGCCGTCCAGCACTTCGTGGTCAACCTCGGGCCGGGGCACGAAGATTTCCTGAGGCTGGGCGGCAATGTCGCCGGCGGCGTGCCGGCGCCGCTGCTGGTGTTTGCTGCGGCGGCCATCGGCGTGCACGTGCTGCTGTCGCGCACCGTGCTCGGCCGCTTCATCTACGCACACGGCGACAACCCAGAGGCCGCGCGCCTGGCTGGCCTGCCAACCCGCCCGCTGACGATGCTGCAGTACGCGCTGTGCGCCGGTGTCGGCTACGTCGGCGGCGTGGTGATGATCGCGCAGACCTCGCTGATGCACCTGCAGGTGGTCGAGTCGACGCTGATCTTCGACGTCATCATGGTTGTCGTGCTCGGCGGCGTCAGCCTCACCGGCGGGCGCGGCAACGTGATGAGCGTCATTGCCGGCACGCTGCTGATCGGCGTGCTGCTGAACGGCATGACGATCCTCGACATGGACGTGCAGACGCAGAACATCGTCAAGGGCATCGTGCTGCTGGTGGCCATTGTGCTCGACGCCGTGCTCTACCCGCGCGACGAGGAAACATCCAAACAAGGCGACTGACGGACCCGCCAGCGCCATTTCCGCCGAGGCGCCACAGCGGGTGCCGCATTCGGCACCCCCACCCAAGGAGACTGCAATGAAGAAGACCCCATCGAACCGGATCCAGGTCGCGCTGCGACGTATGAGCGTTGCCACGGCCTCGTTGGCCGCGCTCGCAGCCTCCATGGCGGTGTCGGCGGCCGAACCGCGCGAGGAACTGCGCGCCAACTTCGACAAGGCGGTCAAGGGCAAGACCGTGGCCTGGGCGCCGGTGTGGATGGGCGTGCTCGAGTCGGAGTGGACGCGCAACATGAAGACGCACTTCGACGACTACGGCATCAAGTTCGTCGTCCGGGATGCCAACTTCAAGTCCGACGTGCAACTGCAGGCAGTGAGCGAACTGATCAATTCCAAGCCCGACGTGCTGGTGGTGCAGAACCCCAATGTCACGTTGCTGGCGCGCGAACTCAAGCGGGCGATGGACGCCGGCATCTACGTCATTCAGGTGAACATGGCGTCGAACACGCTGACCGATGCCTACGTCGGCGTCGATCCGCGTGACCTCGGCCGCCGCCTTGCCAAGGACATCGTCGCCGAGTGCGGTGGCGGCAAGGGTTCGGGCAAGATCTCGATCCTCGAAGGTGAGGCCACCGCGGCCTATTCGCTGGACATGAAGCGCGGCGCGATGGACATCTTCAACGCCGACAAGTCGATCAAGGTCGTGTCCTCGCAGCCCACCAACTGGGACGCCAACAAGGCCGGCGAGATCACCACCACGGTGCTGCAGCAGAACCCCGACCTGTGCGGCGTGCTGAGCGTGTGGGGGCCGCATGCCGCCGGCGCGGCGCAGGCGATCAAGGCCGCCGGAAAGGCGGGCAAGGTGAAGGTCTGGGTCGCCAGCGACGGCCAGCCGGCCGACTGCGACATGCTCGAGCAGGGACTGTTCCACACCAACCTGTCGTATCGCGCGGACACCCAGGGCGAGGCCATCGTCAACGCGGTGCTGACGCTGATCCAGAGCGGCGACAAGCCGGGCACCAAGCGCACCGCCTACTACACCACGCCGTATTGGGTGCGCAGTGCGGCGGACCGGGCCTACTGCTTCACCGTGCCGAAGACCGCATCCAAATAGCGGCCCGTGACTGGCCACCGGCTGCCGCCCGAGCGGCGGCAGCCGTGCGCTGCCCTGTCCATCTCATCCTCAGATTCCACCCGCACGATGACGACCAACCTGCTGCGACTGTGGCACCGGCACTCGCCGCAAGTCTTCCTCGGTGAACTGCTCGAAAAGCGGTGGATGGAGCCGATCATCCCGTTCGTGTTGACGGTGGCAGTCTTCCTGAGCTTCGCGTTCCTCGTCCCCGGCTATACCGACCTGACCAACCTGCGCCAGCTCTCGCTGAGTTTTGCCGAACAGGCGATGGTGGCCGTGGCCATGGCCGTGGCCGTGCTGTCCGGCGGCATCGACCTGTCGGTGGGGTCGGTGTTCGCCATGGCCAATTTCCTCGCGCTGTACCTGCACCTGGTGCTGGGCCTGCCGCTGCCGCTGATGGTGCTGCTCGTGGTGGTCTTCGGCTCGCTGGTCGGCGCACTCAACGGCGCGCTCATCGCCTACGGCAAGACGCGGCCGTTCCTGACCACGCTGGTCACGCTGATCGTGCTGCGTGCCCTGTACAACAAGCTCACCGCTGCGCACACGGAGGAACTCGCCAGTGTCAGCAGCGACAGTCCGGTGTGGGACTTCCTCGGCGCCGGCACGCTGCTGGGCGTGCCCGCCAACGTCTGCGCGCTGCTGCTGGTTGCGGTGGTGGCCCACTTCTTCCTCACCCGCGTGCGCCCGGGCCTGCACATCATGGCCGTGGGTTCCAGCCGCAAGGCGGCGCGCCATGCCGGCGTCAACGTCAAGCGTGCGCTGTTCTCGGCCTACGTCATCTCCGGCGCGCTGGCGGCGCTGGCCGGCATCTTCTACGCTGCGCGCCAGAACAGCGCCGGCACCGACACCGGCATGGGCTGGGAGATCAACGCGCTGGCCGCGGTGGTGCTGGGCGGCATCAGCCTGGCAGGCGGCCGCGGCACGATCGCGCGCGCGATGATGGGCGCGGCCATCATCTTCATGCTCGTCAGCGGCCTGGTGCGCATGGGCGTGTCCGGCAACGTGACGACGGCGCTGATCGGCAGCGTGTTGCTGGTGGCCGTGGGCTTCAATGTCAAGTGGGTCAAGAACAAGGGCAAGGTCCAGCAGAAGGTCTACGTCGTGCCGAGCTGGGTGGACTTCGAGCCACCGGCTTCCATCGCGCGCGACAGCGGCACGCCCTTCGCCGAGAACGACCGGCTGCGCGATGCCGAGGCGATCGCGCTCGGGCAGATCGAGGGCCCCGAGGACATCATCCTCGACCGTCGAGATCACCTCTACACCGTCACCCGCAATGGCTCGATCGTGCGTTTCCTGGCGCCCGACTACACCGTGCGCGAGGAGTTCGCACGCATCGGCGGACGGCCGCTGGGCCTGGCCTTCGACCGTGACGAGAACCTCATTGCCTGCGTCGCGGGCATGGGCGTCTATGGCGTGCGTCCGGACAGGACCGTGTTCAAGGTCACCGACCGCACCACACGCACGCGCACGCGACTGAAGGACGACTCTCGTCTGTATCTGGCCGACGATCTGGACATCGCGCCGGACGGCAAGATCTACTTCAGCGAGGCGACCACACGCTACGAACTCGCCGACTGGGCGCTCGACGGTTTCGAGGGCCGCGGCAATGGCCGGCTGATCTGCCACGATCCGGAGACCGGCGTCACGCGCACGGTGCTGAAGGGCCTGACCTTCCCGAACGGCGTGTGCGTGGCGCACGACGGCCGCTCGGTGCTGTGGGCCAGCACCTGGCTGTGCCGCGTCTACCGCTACTGGATCGAGGGCGACAAGGCCGGCCAGTGCGAGGTGCTGATCGACAATCTGCCGGGCTACTGCGACAACATCAACCGCGCGTCGGACGGCAGCTACTGGCTGGCCCTGGTGGGCCTGCGGTCGCCGGTGTATGACCTGGCGATGGCCGACCCGGGCTTCCGCATCCGCATGGTCAAGCAGATCCCGCCGGACGAATGGCTCTGCCCCGGCATCAACTACGGCTGCATCATCAAGTTCGACGACCGGGGGGTCGTCAGCGAGTCGCTGTGGGACCCGGGCGGCCGTTCCCACCCGACCATCACCTCGGTGCGCGAGCACAAGGGTTGGCTCTACATCGGCGGCCTGGAGAACAACCGCATCGGCCGCGTGCGCCTGCCCGGTGCCGACCCGAACTGGCAGGGCTGGACCTCCTACTGGGGAGGGGCACGCTGATGGCACTGATCCGCGATGTCATCGACCGCGTGCTGTTCCCCAATCGCGAGCAGCACGTGATCCCGATGCTCGATGGCCCGTTCTCGCCGAACAGCCGGCTCGATGCGTCGCGCGTGCTAGGGCCGGTGATCGAAGCTCCCGACGACCTGGTCGGCGGCGACGATGGCGTGCTGTACGTGTCGAGCGAGGACCGCGTGCTGCGCTGCACCGGGCCGGACTTCGAGCAGCGCAGCGTCTTCGCGCGGCTGCGCGGCGCAGTGACGGGGCTGACGCGCAGCCGCGACGGCCGGCTGCTGGCCGCCGTTTCCGGCCTGGGGCTGGTGGCACTGTCGCCCGAGGGCACGGTGGTGGGCACGCTGGCCGAAGCCGGCGGTGTGCCGATCACCTGTCCCACCGCGGTGGCCGTGGCGCAGGACGGCACCATCTATGTCTGCGAAGGCTCGCGCCACAACCGGCCCGAAGACTGGCTGCCCGACCTGATGCAGGCGCGGCGGCCTTCGGGCCGGTTGATTGCCTGCGACCCGCGGCTGGAGCAGGCACGCGTGGTCGCCGACGGGCTCGACTGGCCGGCCGGCGTGGCGCCCTCGATCGATGGCCGCGAACTGCTGGTCACCGAATCGTGGTCGCACCGCCTGTCGGCGCTGCCGGCCGCCGGCGGCGCGGCGCGCACGATCGTGCGCAACTACGCCGGTTATCCGTCGCGCATCACGGCCGATGCCCGCGGCGGCTACTGGATGGCCTTCTTCGGCATGCGCACGCAGCTGATCGAGTTCGTGCTGCGCGAACGCGCCTTCTGCGAATCGATGATGGCGCGTGTGCCGCGCGAGCTGTGGATCGGGCCGAGCCTGGAAGGCCGCTTCGACTACCGCGAGCCGACGCAGATCGGTCGCATCAAGAAGCTCGGCATCCAGAAGCCTTGGGCGCCACCCCGTTCGTATGGTCTGGTGGCAAGGCTCGACGCCGAAGCGCAGGTGCTGTACAGCCTGCACAGCCGGGTCGAAGGCCGCGTTCACGGTGTGACCGCGGTGCGCAGTCTCGGCGCGCGCGTGCTCGCCTTGGCCAAGGGCCGCGGCCTGCTGGTGGAATTGCCGCCCGATGGGGTCGCGGGGGAGGGAGCACGATGAGCACCGCAGAGGCGCAGCGGCCGCTGCTGCAGATCGTTCAGGGAAGCAAGGTCTATGGCGGCCTGCACGCGATCGAGAAGGTCGACTTCGACCTGCGCGCAGGTGAGATTCATGCGCTGCTGGGCGAGAACGGTGCAGGCAAGTCCACGCTGAGCAAGGCCATCGCGGGTGCGATCAGGCTCAGTGACGGCCAGTACCTGATCGACGGCCGCGAGGTCTCCTTCGCGTCGCCGCGAGAGGCGCTGCGCGGCGGCGTGGCGATGGTCTATCAGGAGTCCAGTCTGGTGCCGTCGATGACGGTGGCGCAGAACCTCGAGCTGGGCAACGAGAGCTTCATCACTCGCTTCAGCAAGATCAACATCGCGGCCACGCAGTCGCTGCAGTCGCTGAACTTCAACGTCGACGCATTGACGCTGGTGGAGAATCTTGGCACCGCCAAACGGCAGATGGTGGAGATCGTGCGCGCGGTGCGTCAGAACGCGCGCATCTTCATCTTCGACGAACCGACGGCTTCGCTGACGCCGGAAGAGACCCAGCACCTGTTCCACCTGATGAACACGCTGCGCGAAGCCGGGGCCGGCATCATCTTCATCTCGCATGCGCTGGAAGAGGCGCTGGAGCTGGCCGACCGCATCACCGTGCTGCGCGACGGCCGGCGCATCGGGACGGTGGCCTCACGCGAGGTCTCGCGCGACGACCTGGTGCGCATGATGATCGGCCGCGAGGTGGAGTACGCGCCGCAGCGGACCGTCGGGGGCGAGGCGCAGCGCCGCGGCGAGAAGCTGCTGTCGGTGGAGAACGTGACGATGGGCAGCATCGTCAAGAACATGTCGTTCTCGCTCTTCGCCGGCGAAGTGGTGGGTGTGTTCGGCTTGGTGGGCGCCGGCCGCAGCGAGGCGGCGCAGGTGGTCTGCGGCGCGCGCAAGCGCAACTTCCTGCGCGGCGGAATGATCTACCTGCGCGGCAAGCCCGTGCGCTACCGCGTGCCGCGCCAGGCAGTGCGCGACGGCATCGCCTATATCACCGAGGACCGCAAGGTCGATGGCTTCTTCGAGACCATGACGGTGGACGAGAACATCTACCTCGGCTACCTGGCATCGCCGCGCGTGCGGCGCTGGTGGTACTCGCGGCGCGAGATGAAGCGCATCGCCGACCGCTGGATCGAGGCGCTGTCGATCTCGGCCCTGAAGCGCAGCCTGCGCATCATCGAATACTCCGGCGGCAACCAGCAGAAGGTGGTGGTGGCCAAGTCGCTGGCGCAGGAGCCGTCGGTGGTGATCTTCGACGAGCCGACGCGTGGTGTCGACGTCAGCGCGATTCCGCAGATCCACAAGGCCATCCGCGAGCTGGCGGCGCAGGGCAAGGCGGTGATGGTCATCTCCTCGTACCTGCCGGAGATCCTGGCCATCGCCGACCGGGTGCTGGTGGCACGCGGCGGGCGTATCGTCGAAGAGATGTCGGCGGCGGACGCCACGCAGGAGAAGATCATGTACGCCGCCATCCACTGACGATGTACCGACGCGCCATGCCGAATACCACGCCACCACCGAAGAACAGCGCCGCGCCGGTCGCGGCCGACGACGAGGTTCACCTGCTGAGCATGCGCGTCGCGGACGAGATCCGGCGCGCGGTGATCGACGGCGAGATGCTGCCCGGCATGCGGGTGGGCCAGGAGTGGCTCGCGGCAAAGTTCGGTGCCAGCCGCATTCCGGTGCGCGAGGCGCTTCGCCAGCTGCAGACCGAGGGACTGGTGGTGCTGGCACCGAACCGCGGCGCATGGATTGCCGACGTGACGTCGCAGGAGTCGATCGAGGTCTACAAGATCCGCGAGGTGCTGGAGCCTCTGGCCATTGCCGAAAGCGTGCCGCATCTGAGCGACGAAGACATCGCTGCGCTGGACGAGATGGTGCAGCGTCTGGAGAGCTGCGACAGCATCCAGGAATACATCAGCCTGGACCGGCAGTTCCACCTGAAGACCTACTCGCGCGCACCATTGCCGCAACTGCGCCGCATGGTGGAGCGCTTCTGGAACAACACGCAGCACTTCCGGCGCTGGTTCGTCAAGGACTCGCTGGCAAAGGATGGGTTGCCGTTCTCCGATCCGCAGCACCTGATGCTGATGGCGATGCTGCGCGCCCGCGACGCCGAGGGTGCGCGCAGCATCGTGCACCTGCACATCCGCCGCACGCGGCTGCTGATCGAGAAGATGGCTGCCGATCCGGCTGCGGGCTGGGGCAGCACGGCGAACAAGCTGCCCCCATTGAGCGATGCCGGGCGTCTATGAGCGACACGATCCTGCCTTCTGCCGTAGCGAACGCGCGCGAGACGGCGGCGACCGAATGCCCCTGGCGGGCCGTACCCGGCGTGCAGTTGCAGCGTCCGCTGCCCGAAGAGTGCACGGCGCTCGATCTCTTCCGAGCCGTGCCGCATGAGGCCGCCGCGCTGACGTATTTCGACCGCCGCATCGACTATCGGGAGCTTGACCGCCTCAGCGACCTGACGGCAGCAGCACTTCGCGGGCGCGGCGTTGGGCGCGGTGATCGCGTCGCCATCGTGATGCAGAACACGCCGGCCTTCGTGGTGGCGACGCTGGCGGCGTGGAAGCTGGCGGCGATCGCCGTGGTGCTGAACCCGATGTATCGCAGGCCGGAGCTGGTGCGGCTCTTCGCCGACTGCACGCCGTCGGCAGTGTTCTGCCACGACGATCAATGGGACGCGGTGCGCGAGGCGGTGGCGCCCCTGAGCCCGCCGCCGTGTGTGCTCTGGAGTTCGCCGCGCGCGGGGCAGTCGCGCGACGACGCACGTGTCCTGCCACCGCCGGCCGAACCCGTTCCGCCGGTGGCCGACTCCCTTTCGGCGCTGCTCCAGGGGCCGGTCGATCCGTCCTTCGTCGCTGCAGCGCCGCGGGCCGACGATGTGGCCGTGCTGCTCTACACCTCGGGTACCACCGGCGTGCCCAAGGGCGCCATGCTGACGCACCGCAGCCTCGTCTTCAATGCGCGCATCGCGGTGGACCACTTCGGCTTGAACGGCGCGTCGCGGCTGTTCGGCCTGGCGCCGCTGTTCCACGTGACCGGCTTCGAGCTGCAGCTGGTGACGGCCTTCGCCGCCGGCGCGAGTCAGATCCTCGGTTATCGCTTCCAGCCCGACGTCGCGCTGGACGCCTTCATCGAACACCGGCCCACCTTCATCATCGGTGCGATCACCGCGTTCATTGCGCTGATGAGCCGACCGCAGGCCTCGCGTGCCCACTTCGAGAGCTTTCACCACCTGTACTCCGGTGGCGCGCCGATCGCGCCCGCAGTCGTCAATGCGTTCGAGCAGCGCATGGGTCGATCGATTCGCAGCTCCTACGGCATGACCGAGTTGTGCGCGCCCAGCCACCTGGCGCCGGCCGAGGGTCCGATCCCGGTGGATCCGCAATCGGGTGCGCTGTCGATCGGGCTGCCGGTTTCGGGCGTCGATGCCATCGTCGTCGGCGACGACGGCCTGCCTCTGCCTGTGGGGCAGGCGGGCGAACTGCTGGTGCGTGGGCCAGCCGTGATGGCCGGGTATTGGCGCAAGCCGCAGGAGAGCGCCGAGGCGCTGGCGGGCGGATGGATGCATACCGGCGACGTGGGCTTTCGCGACGAGGCCGGATGGTTCTATCTCGTCGACCGCAAGAAGGACATGATCTGCGCATCGGGCTTCAAGGTCTGGCCGCGCGAGGTCGAGGACGTGCTGTATGACTATCCGGGCGTGCGCGAGGTGGCGGTGGTGGGTGCGGCGGATGCCTATCGAGGCGAGACCGTGCTGGCATTCCTGTCGGTTGGCGATGGCGTGAACTTCGACCCGCAGGCACTGCAGCGCCATTGCCGCGAGCGGCTCGCGGCCTACAAGTGTCCGGTGGCCTTCCACCTGTTGCCGGAGCTGCCGAAGACCGAATCGGGAAAGATCACGCGTGCCGCGCTGGCAGAGGGCGTTCGCCGCGGCGACCTGCCCGGCGCGCCCGACGCAGCGCTGTCGCGCTGAGGACAGCCCTGTCGCCAAGGAGCTTGCGCATGCCGCGCGGCGCGTGGAACATCCGCCGCAGATTCTCAGACCAGCAGAGGAGCCCGCATGCCATTCGAACCGTCCACAAAAGTGCAGGACCTGCAGAAGCGCCTCACGGCCTTCATGGACGAGCACATCTATCCGAACGAGAAGCGCCACGCCGAGGAGGCCGAGACGCTCGGCCCGTGGAAGGTGTACCCGGTGATCGAGGAGCTGAAGCCGAAGGCGCGCGCCGCCGGGCTCTGGAATCTGTTCCTGCCCGAAAGCAGGCACGGCGCCGGCCTGACGAACCTGGAGTACGCACCGCTGTGCGAGATCATGGGCCGCAGCTTCCTGGCGCCCGAGGTCTTCAACTGCAGTGCGCCGGACACCGGCAACATGGAGGTGCTGGCCCGCTACGGCACGCCGGAGCACCAGGAGCGCTGGCTCAAGCCGCTGCTGGCCGGCGAGATCCGTTCCTGCTTCGCGATGACCGAGCCGAAGGTCGCGTCCAGCGACGCCACCAACATCGAAAGCTCGATCCGGCGCGACGGTGACCATTACGTGATCAACGGCCACAAGTGGTACACGACCAACGCCACCGACCCGCGCTGCAAGATCGCGATCTTCATGGGCAAGACCGACCCGGACAACGCCGACCGCCACAAGCAGCAGTCGATGATCCTGGTGCCGATGGACACCGCCGGCGTCAAGGTGATCCGGCCGCTGCCGGTGTTCGGCTTCTACGGCATGCCGGACCGCGCCTCCGAGGTGATGTTCGACAACGTGCGCGTGCCGGTGGCCAACATGCTGCTGGGCGAAGGCCGCGGCTTCGAGATCGCGCAGGGCCGCCTCGGGCCGGGCCGGATCCACCACTGCATGCGGCTGATCGGCCTGGCCGAGCGTGCGCTGGAGCGCATGTGCAAGCGCACCCGCGAGCGTGTGGCCTTCGGCAAGCGCGTGTCGGAGCAGGGCGTGACGCTGGAGCGCATTGCCGAAAGCCGCATCGCCATCGAGCAGGCCCGGCTGCTGACGCTGAATGCCGCGCACCGCATGGACACGGTGGGCAACAAGGTGGCCAGGACCGAGATCGCGATGATCAAGGTGGCCGTGCCGGCGATGGCCGAGAAGGTGGTCAACTGGGCCA
The DNA here is from genome assembly GCA_044225625.1 of Rubrivivax sp. GTDB lineage: Bacteria > Pseudomonadota > Gammaproteobacteria > Burkholderiales > Burkholderiaceae_C > Rubrivivax. Next base: position 16,372 of record JBGAII010000003.1, on the reverse strand, counting down.
TCCAGGCGCACGGCGGCGGCGGCACCAGCAACGACTTCGGCCTGACCCATGCCTATGCGATGGCGCGCGTGCTGCGCCTGGCCGACGGGCCGGACGAGGTGCACCGCGAGCAGCTCGGCAAGCTGGAGCTGCGCAAGTACGCCTGAAGCGCGCTGCGGCCGCCGGCCCTAGTCCTCGAAGTGGACGAAGACCACGTCGACGCTGCGGCCGTCGGCGTTGAGCGTGCCCCGCATCTCCAGTCGTACGCCCGCGACCGCTCTGGCGGCACCACCGCCTTCATAGCGCGTGCCGGGGCCCAGACGGAACAGTTCACTGCGGCCGCTCAGGCTGAAGGTCGCAGCCACCGTGTCGGCGGTGGCGATGGTGCCGTGGAACTCGTAGGGCTCCGCCTGCCCGGGACTGTCGTCGTCGCTCTTGAACTGCAGCGACTCGGCGTGCAGTACACCGGCGCGGATCGGGCCTTCCACCACGACCCTGCGGCCGAGGGTCAGCCCGGCGGTCGACAGACCGCCGGCATCCACGACGAGGTCATCGACCACGAAGCGGTCGGACGAAACGATGCTCGTCACCCGTCCCTCGACATGGGCGGCCGCCGCCTCGGCCGGCGCCGTCGGCGCATCGGCCACGGTGGCCACCTGCCAGCCTTCGCCGGCGCTGCCTTGCAGGCGCAACTGCAGCAGGCTGCCCATCGCCGCGCCCGCGGGCGGCGTGCCGCCGCCGAAGCCGTAGACGCCGCTGCCGATGCGCAAGGCCGATGTGCCGATGTCGGTGACGGTGCCGCGCACCCGCGCGCCATCGGCCGCATGCGGCTCGATCCGCGTGGCCACGATGCGTGCCGGTGACACCGCGCCGTCGATGGCACCGTAGACCTCGATCCAGTCGCCGGGCGCCGGTGCGCCGGCGGACAGACGTTCATCGAGCACGGTGGTGCCTGCCTGGATGCGCACGGTCTGCCCTGCGACGCGCAGCGTGCGGCCGGCGGCGTCGTCGACCACGGACTCGACCGGGCCCACCACCTCGCTGCTGACGCGCACCGTCCGGGCCACCGCACGCGGCGGGCTGGCACCGAAGTCGATCGGCCCGGCTTCGACGCGAACCACCGTGCCCAGCTGCAGTGTCGCGACGGCACGTTCACCGTCGTCGTCGTCGCGCGGCGCTGCACTCAGCTGGCCGAGGTCGTAGCGAATGCCGTTGACCAGGATCGAGCCATAGCCACTGATCGGCCCGACCGCGAAGGTGCCGGTGCCGCCGCTGCCCACGCCGCCGGAGCCGCCGTCGCCGCCCGCAAGACCCGCACCGCCGCCGCAGCCGGCCAGGGTCAGGGCGAGCAGCATGCGGAGCAGGGCGCTGCGCAGGCCGGCGAATCCGCCGAGCCGGTCGAAACGGATGCGCGTCATCGTCCTGCCTTCGTTCTGGTGGGGTTGGGCGCCGGCCTGTCGTCCGCTGCCGGCGGCGCGTCTTCGAAGCTGTACAGGCCGACGCGGAGCCGGTGGCGTGCGTCTGGCCGGCCCTGGTCGTCGGCCACCTTGCGCCGCAATGCGGCCACGAGTTCGTCGTGCAGTCGCTTCCACTGCCGGGTGATCAAGGCGTGTGCGTCCTCGATCGAGGTTGCGCTCAGCCCGTCCGCAAAGACGGCCTGCTCCAGATGCCGCCGGCCGTCGCCCAGCACGTTGTCGACCGCGGCCGACAGGTGGTCACCCACGTTGGCGCCCAGAAACTGCAGCATGCGGTCTTCGTCGCCGCGCGGGACGAAGCCGTCCGCGGCGAGCCGGACGGTGTCGCGCTTTTCGTCCAGCGTGGCCAGGCCCAGCCGCAGCATCTCGTCCAGCAGGCTGCGCGGATGCACGTCCCGTGTCAGCGACTGGGCCAGCATCTCGAAGCTCGGCCGATCCGCCGAACCGAGCTGTCGCGGCAGCACGCGCGGCCGGCCGCGGCGGTCGCAGAAGCGCGGGTCGGTGCGCCAGCGGGCGAACAGTTCCGCGGCCGCGGAGCGCCTGGGTGCGGCGGGCAGGACCTCGCCTTCGCGCAGCCGCTGCACCAGGCGCGCGACCTCGCGGCGGTGCAGTCCCGTCGCCGTGGCGATGCGGCTGACGCGCCGGTGCGGCAGCAACCCCGCATGCTGCTGGTCGGCTGCCCGCACCAGGGACAAACGCAGTGCCTCCTCGAGCTGCGCTGCACCGAGCCCGCGTGCCAGCGCCAGCCGTGCCAGCGGCCCGAGCAGCCGGTCCAGGGCATGCAGCAGTTCGTCTCCCGGCAGGGGATCGGGGGGCGGCGCGATCGGCGTGGGCGGCATGCGTTCATGCTACCGAGCGCGGCGTCGGTGCGCCGACCCTGGGCACGGGTCTGATGAGGTGCTGCGCGGCGGGCCGGTGCATGGCGGGCGGGCCGGGGCATCGAACGACCGCGCCGGCGGCGACCTCGTTGGAAATGGGCTGCATGCACATACGCTAACGGGCCGGGCCGCGGTGTCATGCCGCTGAAGTGCATCCGTTTGTAAGCGCGACCGGGCGAAATGCTCCCCCGTGCAGGCCTGTCCGCTGCCGTTGCCGACGGCAACAAGTGGTCACCACTTCAAATGTGCGTTCTGCACATTATGAGGAGACACCACTTCCCTCAGGAGCCTTCATGCCCAGCTACACCCTGAACGTCAACGGAAAGAGCCATGTCGTCGAAGTCAGCCGCGCCGACATGCCGCTGCTGTGGGTGCTGCGCGACGTGCTGAACCTCACGGGCACCAAGTACGGCTGCGGCATCGAGGTCTGCGGCGCCTGCACGGTGATGATGGACGGGCAGCCGGAACACGCCTGCGTGCTCGACGTGTCCTCGGCCGCCGGCAAGCAGATCGTCACCATCGAGGGCCTGTCGCCCGACCGCAGCCACCCCGCGCAGAAGGCCTGGATCGCGAACCAGGTGCCGCAGTGCGGCTACTGCCAGAGCGGCATGCTGATGTCCACCGCCTGCGCGATGAAGGCGGGCCACCACGGCGCGGAGATCGCGTCGGAGGTGAAGAACCTGTGTGTCTGCGGCACGTACCAGCGTGTCAAGCAGGCGGTGGCCGGCCTGTGAGCACGGGGAAGGACGACGCCATGGACGCATCTCTCTCGATGGACCGCCGGCAGTTTCTGGGCAGCACCGCCGGAGCCGGCCTGACGCTGGGCTTCTCGCTGGGCGGCGGCCTGGCCCCGTGCGCCAGCCTGGCTGCCGGCACGCCGCAGCCGGTGAACAGCTGGCTCACGGTCGGCACCGACAACAGCATCTCGCTCACCGTCGGCCCGAGCGACATGGGACAAGGTTCGCTGCAGGGCCTGGCGCAGGTGATGGCCGAGGACCTGATGGTCGACTTCAACCGCGTCACGCTGGTGCAGGGGCAGGCGACGCTGGCCACGCCGGCGCCGATCGGCGCGGCCATCGTCACCGCCGGCTCCAGCGTCACGCGCAACAACTACTGGAAACTGCGCGACGCCGCGGCGATCGCTCGCGAGATGCTGGTGCAGGCGGCGATGAACCTCAGCGGCGACGGCAACCGCTCGAACTTCGCCGTCAGCAACGGCGTCATCACGCAGCTGTCCAGCGGCCGCCGGATCGCGTACGGCGACGTCGCGGCGGCCGCGGCGTTGCTGACGCCGCCGGCCGGCGCGGCGCTGGTGCCCGACAGCGCACTGCAGGTCATCGGCAGGACCTTCGCGCGCCAGGACATTCCCTCCAAGGTGGACGGCAGCGCCCGGTACGGCATCGACGTGCGACTGCCGGGCATGGTGTTCGCCGCGGTACGGCACGGCCCGAGCTTCGGCTCGACACTGGCGGCCGTGCCCGCCGCGCCATCCGGTGCGCTGGCGCTGGTCCCGTTGAGCGTGATCGCCGGCACCGGCCGCGGCACCGAGCTGACCGGGGCGCGCAATGCACTGGCGGTGGTGGCCACGACGACGTGGGATGCGATGCGCATGGCGCGTTCGGTGTCGGCCAGGTGGACGACGCCTGCCAATGCGTCCGCGCTGAACAGCGCGCAGTTCCTGGCCGACGCGCAGGTGTTGTCGAAGGCCGGCACGCCCTACGTGGCCGGCGGCGTGAACCCGCCCGGCACGCTGTACACCGTGGAGTCGAGCACCGCCGACGCGCAGGCCGCCTTCGATCGTGCCGACACCGTCAAGCGTCTGGATGTCAGCTACACCTTGCCGTATCTGTCGCATGCCTGCATGGAGGTGCTGAACTGCACCGTCGACTACGAGCCGGGCGTGCGCTGCGAGGTCTGGGCGCCGACACAGGTGGCGCGCAGCGCCCTGTCGCTGATCGTGACGATGACCGGGCTGCGGGCGGACCAGGTCAGGCTGAACACCACGCTGCTCGGCGGCGGTCTGGGACGCAAGGCCGAGCTCGACTTCATCGCGCAGGCGGTGCAGGTCGGCATGGCGGTGCAGCGGCCGGTGCAATTGGTGTGGCCGCGCGAGGAAGACTTCGGTCGCGACCAGTACCGGCCGATGGCGCTGGTCAAGGCCTCGGCCGGGCTGGACGCGAACGGTCAGGTCACGGCCTGGATCTACCGCAACGTGTCGCCGTCGATCATGGGCCAGCGCGGCGCCGCGCTGCCGGCCACCGGTGACGGCCAGGCCACCGAATGTTCGGCCCACATCCCCTACAGCTTCGGCAGCCGCAAGGTGGAGTGGGTCAGCCACCCGTCGCCGATTCCCGTCGGCTTCTGGCGCTCGGTGGGCGCGTCGATCAACCTGTTCGCCGTCGAGTCGCTGGTCGACGAGCTGGCGCTGGCGGCCAAGCAGGACCCGCTGCAGTTCCGCCGCGCGAAGCTGACCGATCCGCGCTGGCTGGCCGTGCTCGAGGCCGCGGCGACACTGTCCGGCTGGGGCACGACGCTGCCCAGCGGCCGCGCGCGCGGCATCGCGGTGGGGTCGGCCTTCAACAGCATCGTCGCGACGGTGGTCGAGGTCTCGGGCAGCAGCGCCACCTCGTTCCGCGTCACCAGGGTCGCCGTCGTGCTGGACTGCTACCTGACGGTGAACCCGGGCAATGTCGAGGCGCAACTGGTGGGCGGCGTGGTCCACGGCCTGAACGCCGCGCTCTACGGCCAGCAGACCTTCAGCAACGGGGCGGCGCAGCGGCGCAACTTCAACAGCAACCGCATGCTGCGCATGAACGAGATGCCGGCGGTCTCGGTCAGGATCATGCCGCGGCCGGTGCAGACCGACCGGTCGGTGCCGATCGGCGGCGTCGGCGAGCTCGGCGTGCCCACTGTCGCACCGGCGCTGGCCAATGCCGTGGCGCGGCTTGCCGGCGGCGGCCGGGTGCGCAGCCTGCCGTTCTTTCCGAGCGCGACGATGGGTGGGCTCTAGCTGTCGTGGCCATGCAACGATCGTCGTGGCGGGCTGCGTCCGCTGCTGGGTGGCAGGGCCGCAGCAAGTCGACACAAGTCGCCATGCAGCATCGGCGCTAAGCTGCGGCTGGAGGTGGCGGGCCGAGCCTGCCGCCTATCCCGGACACGGGCTCGAAGAGGCCTGAACGGCAGTGCCGCAAACCACGGAGACAGGCGCATGATGAAGGACGTGGCCCCGCAGGTCCCCCCGCAGTGGGATGGTGAACGCTTCATGTGGCTGACACCGGACCGGCTGCTGTATGTCGGCATCCTGGGTGCGCCGACGCCGCGCTCGATGGGCTGCGTCACCGTCTACATGGCGGCGCAGGGCCAGGTGCGCGCGCGCCTGGCCGGCGGCGCGTGGCAGACCGGCCGCATGGCGGTGGTGCCGCCCTACGTGCCGCACCAGGTCATCTCCGAAAGCCGTCTGGTGCACGTGCTGAAGGTCGAGGCCGAGACCGCTGACCTGCAGGCGCTGCCGGCCACACTGGCCGCGCACGGCATCGTCGACGACGCGCGCCTGGAGGCACAGGTGCGGGACATGGTGGCCGGCATCCGCGCCCAGGGTGCCGCCTTCGACCTGGGTGCGGAGGACTTCGATCGCAGCTTCTTCGGCGCGCCGCTGGTCCGCCGGCCGATGGACCCGCGCATCCAGCAGGTGATCGACAGCATCAAGCGCGACCCGTCGGTGATGGCCGCCGCCGAGGACTGCGCGCAGCAGATGGACCTGTCGTTCTCGCGCTTCCTGCACCTGTTCCGCGAGGACGTGGGCGCGCCGTTCCGCAGCTTCCGCACCTGGAAGCGTGCCCGCAGCCTGCTGCACTACGTCAACCGCGACGCCAACCTGGCGCATGTGGCGCTGGACACCGGCTACCCGGACAGCACGCACTTCAGCCACTCGATCCGCCAGATCTACGGCATGAAGCCGAAGGACATGTTTGCCGGGTCGCGGCGGCTCGCGATCTACGGCTCGACGCTGCTGACCTGAAGCGCGGGCCGGGGCCGATGCGATGCCGACGCCGCTGGTGCGCTCCTTCATCGTGCTGGGGCGCCACGACGGTGCCGGCCTGACGCCGGTGAGCAGCGCGCTGGTGCGTGCGCTGCGCGCCCTGGGGGTGAGCGCGGTGGGCATGAAGCCGGTGGCGCGTGGCCGCATCGGCGCCGGCGGCGCGTGGCAGAGCGACGAGCTGCGCCAGCTGGCGGAGGCCAGCGCCTTCGGCCTGCCGGCGCGCGCGTTGTGCGCCGGGCTGCAGGCGGACGATGGCTCGGGCACGCCGCCGACGCTGGAGGCGGTGGTCGACACCTTCCGCGCTCTCGCCACCTGGGCCGACGCGGTGGTGGTGGACGGCGCCGACGGCGGCGGCTTCGACGCCGTGGACCTCGCGCGCGCGCTGCAGCTGCCCTTCGTCTACGTCGCCGGCAGCGCGGCAGCCGCCGAGGAGGCGCGGGCGCTGGTGGCTGCCGGGCTGGAGTGTGTCGGCTGGCTCGGTGAGCGCGACGCGGACATGCCCGGCGAATGGCTGGGCGCGGATGTCGGCCGGCTGGCGCTTCGCGCGCAGCGCCTGCCGAAGGCGCTGGAACTGCGCGCCTGAGCGGCGCTCAGGACACCTGGCGCTCGCGTGCGGCCCAGTACGGCGCGCGCAGCACGCGCTTCAGCAGCTTGCCGCTCGGGTTGCGCGGCAGCGTGTCGACGAAATCCACCGACTTCGGGCACTTGTAGTGCGCCAGTCGTTCGCGCACCCAGCCGATCAGTTCGCCGGCCTGCAGCGCCTGGCCCGGCCGCAGCACCACGCAGGCCTTGACGGCCTCGCCCCAGCGGGCGTCGGGGACGCCGATCACCGCCACCTCGGCGATCGCCGGGTGCGCGGCCAGCGCGTTCTCCACCTCGGCCGGGTAGATGTTCTCGCCGCCGGAGATGATCATGTCCTTGATGCGGTCGTGGATGTAGAGCACGCCGCCGCGGTGGTAACCGGCATCGCCGGTGCGCATCCAGCCGCCGGCCGCATCGCGGCCTTCGGGGAAGGCGGCGGTGCTGGCCTCGGGCTGGTTCCAGTAGCCGATCATGTTCTGCGGCGTGCGCACCCAGACCTCGCCGACCTCACCCTCGGCGCAGTCGTGCCCGCTTGCCGGGCCGACGATGCGCAGCTCGACGCCCGGCGAAGGGGTGCCGGCGCTGCGCAGCAGCTCGGCGCGCGGGCCGCCGGGGTCGTGGTCCTCGGGCAGCAGCCAGGTGATCGGGCCGGTGGCCTCGGTCATGCCGTAGGTCTGCAGCAGCCCGCAGCCGAAGCGCTTCTGCGCTTCGGCGAGCAGCGATTCGGCGATCGGCGAACCGCCATAGGACACCCTGCGCAGCGAGCTGAAGTCGGCCGTCGCGGCGTCGGGGTGCTGCAGCACGAACAGCATCATGGCCGGCACCAGGAAGACGTGCGTGATGCGTTCGTCCTGGATCGTGCGGATCGTGGCCGCCGGCTCGAAGGCCGGATGGAAGCGCGTGCGACCGCCTTCGATCAGCGTGGTCAGCGCGTTCTCGACGCCGGCAATGTGGAACGAGGGCAGGGCGTTCAGCATCACGGTGCCGGCATCGATGCAGCACACGCGCGCATAGGCGCAGCAGGCCAGCAGCAGGTTGCGGCTGGACATCACCACGCCCTTCGGCAGGCCGGTGGTGCCGGACGAGTAGAGCTGCAGCGCGGCATCGTCGGGCGCGCCGTCACGCTGCGGATCGGTCGTCGGGAATGTGTCGGCCCAGGCGGCAAAGGCCGGCGGCCCGTCGGGGCCGGCGTCGGTCAGCACGATCTGGCGCAGCAACGGGAAGCTGCCGTCTTCGAGCGCCGGCACGAACTCGCGGTCGGCCAGCAGAAAGCGCGCCTGCGAATCGGACAGCACGTAGGCGATCTCCGGCGGCGCCAGCCGCCAGTTCAGCGCGGCGCAGACGGCGCCCAGGCGCGCTGCCGCGATCATCAGCAGCGTGCATTCGGCGCCGTGGCGTGTCAGGCAGGCGACGCGGTCGCCGTGGCCGACACCGAGCGCAGCCAGACCCTGCGCAATGCGGTTCGCCGCCGCGTCGGCCTGCGCATAGGTCCATGCGCGGGCCGGGGTCTCGAAGGCGACCTGGTCGCCGCGCTCGCGCGCCTGGCGCCTCAGCACGTCGCCCAGACGCGTGTCGCGGGCCTGCAGCGCAGATGCGGGGAGCGCCGGGCGAAGGATCGTCGATTCGGTCATGGCAGGTGGACGGTGCAGCGACCGCCGGCAACATAGTGAGCCGACGCCACGCCGTCTTGTGCGGACTGGCTGCGCGCTGGTCCGCTTCTCGAGCAGGACCCAGGCAGCAGACGACCGGGCATGGTCCGTCCTGGCCGTCGCGTGGCACGGACCACGTCCTGCCGAACGTCGCGACGCGACGCCCTGGGGCCTCAGCTCGCGGCCTGAACCGTGGTGGCAAACAGCGTACGCTGCTCCTCGCGCAGCTGCTTCTTCTGCACCTTGCCCATGGCGTTGCGCGGCAGTTCGTCGACCACGAAGACCTGCTTGGGCACCTTGAAGCCGGCGATGCGCCCCTTCAGCGCGGCGACCAGCACGGCGCCATCCACCACCGCGCCCGCCTTGGGCACGACGAAGGCGATCACCGCTTCGCCGAAGTCGGCGTGCGGCACGCCGACGACCGCGGATTCGGCCACGCCGGGCAGGTCGTTGAGGAAGCCTTCGATCTCCGCCGGGTAGACGTTGTAGCCGCCGCTGATGATCAGGTCCTTGCTGCGGCCGACGATGGTGACGTAGCCGTCGGCGTCGAGCGTGCCGACGTCGCCGGTCTTGAACCATCCGTCGATGGTGAAGTCCTCGGCCGTCTTCTCCGGCATGCGCCAGTAGCCCTTGAAGACGTTCGGGCCGCGGACCTCGATGTCGCCGATCTCGCCCGTGGCGCACGGCACGCCGGCGCTGCCGGCCTCCTTCGCCTGACGCATCACGCGCAGTTGCACGCCGGGCAGCGCCGGGCCGACCGTGCCGCGCCGCCGCGGGCCGTCCGCCGCGCGGCACGGGTTGCTGGTCAGCATCGCGGTCTCGCTCATGCCGTAGCGCTCCAGGATCACGTGACCGGTGCGCGCCGTCCACTCGTCGAAGGTCTCCACCTGCAGCGGCGCCGAGCCGCTGATGAACAGCCGCATGCGCGCGCACGCGGCACGCGTCAGCGTGGGCTCCGCCAGCATGCGGGTGTACAGCGTGGGCACGCCCATGAAGACGGTGGCCTGCGGCAGGCGGCCGATCACCGCCTTCGGGTCGAACTTCGCGAACCAGATCATCGGGCTGCCGTTGAGCAGCGCGCCGTGGATGGCGACGAACAGGCCATGCACGTGGAAGATCGGCAGTGCGTGGATCAGCACGTCGTCCGGCTGCCAGTCCCAAGAGCCCTTCAGCACGCGGGCATTCGACAGCAGGTTGCCGTGCGTCAGCATCGCGCCCTTGCTGCGGCCGGTGGTGCCGCTGGTGTAGATGATGGCCGCCAGGTCCTGCGGCCCGCGCGGCACGGGCTGCTGCGCGTCGCCGAAGGCGGCTGCGCGGTCGAGCAGCGTGCCGCGGCCGTCGTCGCCCAGTGTGAACACATGGGCCGTTCCGGCGGCCTGGGCCAAGGGCGCGACCCACGGCAGGTTGCCCGGGCTGCAGACCACGACCGCGGGTTCGGCATTGCCGATGAAGTATTCGATCTCCGCCGCCTGGTAGGCCGTGTTCAGCGGCATGAAGACGAAGCCGGCGCGCAGCACACCCAGGTACAGCGCCAGCGCCTCGACGCTCTTGCCCACCTGCACGGCGATGCGCGCATCCGCCGCCAGGCCCAGCGAAGCCAGCAGGTTGGCGATGCGCGCGCTCGCGGCATCGATCTCGCGCCAGCGCCAGCGGCGCGGCGGTACCGCGTCGGCAGCGTCGATGGCGACGGCGTCCAGGTCGGCGGGGAAGGCCGCGCGCAGGGCGGTGAACAGCGAGGCGTCGGCGGGGGCAGTCCGGGGGAGAGGTGTCGTGGTGCTCATCGCGGTTGCGTCGAGGAAGGTGACGGTCAGGCGCGCGGCAGGCCCAGGCCGCGTTGTGCGATCAGGCTGCGCTGGATCTCGTTGGTGCCGATGCTGATGACCCACATCAGCGCGTGGCGCAGGTGCTGCTCGATGCGGCCGCGCAGCAGCGCGCCGGGGCTGCCCTCGCTGACCGCGGCCTCCAGGCCCAGGATGTCGAGCGCGGTCTCGCCGAAGCGCTCCATCAGTTCGCCCGAGTAGACCTTGCTGACGGCCGCATCGGCCGGCGGCGTCAGGCCGTCGACCACGCGCGCCGCGCAGTACAGCATCATCTGCCGGCCGGCTTCGATCTGCGCCGCCAGCGAGCCGATGCGTTCGCGTACCGACGGATCCTGCGCCAGCGGCCGGCCGCCGCGTTCGGCCTGCCGCACGTGCTCGCACAGCAGTTCGAAGGAGCGCGCCACCTTCATCACGATGCCGCCGCCGATGAAGCCGCGCTCGGTGGCCAGTGCGCCGGTCAGCACCTGCCAGCCGCCGTCGACCTCGCCGACCAGCGCGTCCAGCGGCAGGCGCACGTTGTCGTAGAAGACGTTGGCGAAGGTGCCGCCGTACATCGTCTCCGAGGTGCGCACCGTGATGCCGGGCGTGTCCATCGGCACGATGAACATGCTGATGCCGGCGTGTTTGGGCTTGGCGTCGCTGCGGGTGCGCGCGGCCAGCAGCATGTATTCGCCCCAGTAAGTGGTGGTCCAGATCTTCTGGCCGTTGATCAGCCAGCCTTCGCCGCGTTCGTCGCTGATACGTTCGGCACGCGTGCGCAGCGACGCCAGGTCCGAGCCGGCATCGGGCTCGCTGTAACCCATGCCGTAGATCGCCTCGCCGCGCAGGATCTCGGGCAGCAGGCGCTGCTGTTGTTCGGGCGTGCCGTGGACCATCAGCATCGCCGCCTGCACCGGGGCGCCGGCGCGCGGCGCGTCGGCGCGCTCCATCGCCTCGATGAAGGCCAGCTGCTCGAAGGCGCCGCGGCCCTGGCCGCCGAAGCGCTCGGGCCAGCTCAGTCCGATCCAGCCGGTCTTGCCGAGTTCGCGCGCGAAATCCCGGTCGTACTCGCGTTCCTTGAAACCGAGACGCAGATGTGCCGCCTGCCGTTCGCCGTGCCAGTGGCGGGCCAGCCAGTCGCGCACTTCGGCGCGGAAGGCGTTGCCGGCCGGGCCGAGGTCGCTCTCCGGCAGCGTGCGCGGCGGGCCGTCCAGGTACCAGGCGGCGAGCGCCTCGCGGGCCGCGGGGCCGCCGGCGTGGCGCAGCACGTCGAGGTGGACGCGGCGGAAGTGGCGCGGCGCTTCGTGCTCCTCGCTGTAGCCGATGGCGCCGAAGGCATGCTGGGTCTGCAGCGACACCTGGCGCAGCTGCTCCGCGGCCAGCACCGCGGCCGCGTCGGCAAACACCGCCCACTGCGGCGAACGCTGGTCGTGCTGCTGCGCGGCATGGCGCGCCGTCAGCGACACGCCGAGCAGCGCGATGTGGATGTCGGCCAGCTTGTGCTGGATCGCCTGGAAGCTGCCGATGGGCTGCCCGAACTGACGCCGCTCGCCGGCATAGGCCACCGCCATCTCGAAAGCGCGGGTGGCGGCGCCGACCGCGCGGCCGACGTGGCCCAGCCGGGAGGCGGCGCGCAGCGCCGCCAGCGGCCCGGCCGACAGCGGCAGCAGCGTGGCCGGCGCGTCGTCGAAGCGGAAGGTGGACAGCAGCTCCTGACCGAGCGTGCGCAGGTCCTCGCGCACGATGTGGCCGCCCGTGCCCGCGGCCAGGTCCACCAACGCCAGCTGCGGTCCGGGCGCGACCACCGCCAGGTGCGTGGCGGCCACGCCGCACTCGACGAAGGCCACGTGGCCGCTCAGCCGTCCGCCGCGCAGCTCCACATGGCCGGCGGCCGCATCGCCGTCGGCCTGGGCGAAGGCGAAGGCGACGAAGGCCTCGCCGGCGCGCATCGCCGCCAGCGGCCCGGTGTCGTCGGGCAGCGCGGCCAGATTGAGCAGCGTCGCCGCGAGCAGCGGCGCCGGGCAGGCGGCGCGGCCGAGTTCTTCCGCGGCCAGCAGCATCTCCTGCAGGCCGCCTTCGGCCGGATCGCGGCACAGCGTGGCCAGCCCCTGCTGCGCCAGCCCCTGCCAGACGGCGCGCAACCGCACGGGGTCCGCGGCATCGTGCGCGGCTGTCGCCGCCGGCCAGTGCTCGCCGAGCCAGCCGCGCAGCGATTCGCGCAGCAGCGCACGGTCCGCATCGGTGGGCAGGGCGGCAGTATTCGACATGGAGACGATGCGAGATTTAAGGTAGAACCATTCTACATTCGAAGCGACGCAGTGCCTGCGTATGATCCGCGGCTACCCCATCCATCCCAGCGACCCGACCGTGCCGACTGCCCGCAAGCCGACCGACGACGCCCCCGCTGCCGACGCCGCGGCCCCTTTCCAGGCGATCCGCTCGGCGCGGGCCTTCGAGGACATCGCGGCGCAGATCCGGGCCGAGCTGGCGGCCGGCCGCCTGAAGGTCGGCAGCCGCCTGCCGTCGGAGCGGGCGCTGTCGGAGCAGTTCAACGTCTCGCGCAACACGCTGCGCGAAGCGCTGCGCTCGCTCGAGCATGCCGGGCTGATCCGGCTGCAGAAGGGCGCGAGCGGCGGCGCCTTCATCAGCGAGCGCAGTGGCGAGGCGGTCGTCACCGGCCTGCTCGACCTGTATCACGTCGGCGCCATCGGCCCGGCGCAGCTGACGCAGGCGCGCATCTGGGTGGAGTCGGTCATCGTCCGCGAGGCCTGCCAGCGCGCCACGCCCGAAGACCTGGCCGAGCTGCACCGCAACATCGAGCAGGCGCAGGCGGCGACGACGGCCGGCGACTTCGACCTGCGGGCCAAGACCCACATCGACTTCCACCGCATCCTCGCGCGCATGACCGGCAACCCGATCATGGTGGTGATGATGGATGCGCTGCTGACCGTGCTGCTGCACTTCATCCGCTCGATCGGCGAGAAGGACAATCCCTACACGCTGCCGTCGCGGCGCCGCTTCATGAAGCACATGGAAGAGGGCAACGTCGAGGCGGCCGTCTCCGAGATGGAGACGATGCTCAAGCGCCTGGAGAAGGCCTACCTGTCGCGCCTCGAACCGCCGGCGCCGGCGGATGCCGCACCGGCTGCTGCGGCGCCGGCCCCGCGCGCGGCCCGCAAGCCGGCGGCGCGCAAGGCCGCAGCCGCGCGCTGAGCCGCGGCCCCCCCGCGCCTTTTTCGACTCCGCGTCCACGGTCCGTCCGCAGACCGGGTGCATGCCCGGGTCGCTGCCGGTTGACAGCCGCGTGGCCATTGCCTAGCATTCGCGCAATGGTTCAACCAAAAAAGGACGCCCGCATGGCGAATCCCGACGCGCCCGCATTGGGCGAGACGCTGGCGGTGCTGCTGGCGCGCGACATGGCCGATGGCGAGAAGGTCATCATCGGCACCAACTCCGACATCCAGCTGGCCGCCTGCAACCTGGCGCGGCTGATGCAGGCGCCGCGGCTGTGGTGGATCTCCGGCCCCGGCGGCATGGTCAACCCGACCCGCGACCATCTGATCTCGACCGCCGACTTCGAGAACATCGAGTCGTCGGAAGCGTGGATGGACCTGCCGAACATGATCGACTTCATCGACTGGAAGATCCACTTCTTCGATTTCGCGATCCTCTCGGCGCTGCAGGTCGACCGCTTCGGCAACATCAACACCGTGGTCGTCGGCGACCAGGCGAAGCCAAAGGTGCGCGGCCCCGGCACGGTGGGCATCAGCGCGCTGTGCGGGCTGGCCAAGCGCTTCTACGTGGTGCTGACGCGCCATGACCGCAGCGCGTTCCGCCCGCGCGTCGACTTCATCTGCGGCCCCGGCCACCTCGAAGGCGGCGATTCGCGCGAGCGCGCCGGCCTGCCGCCCGGCGGACCGAAGCTGGTGCTGTCGCCGCTGGGCGTGTTCGATTTCGAGCCCGGCACCAAGGCCATGCGCATCAAGTCGCTGAGCCCCGGCGTGACGCTGGAGCAGGTGCGCGATGCGACCGCCTTCGACCTCGTCGTCGACGGCACGCCACCGGTGAGCACGGCGCCCACCGCCGACGAACTGGCGCTGCTGCGCACGCGCGTCGACCTGCGGCGCACGCTGCAGAAGAAATTCCCCTGACCGGCCGGCGAGCACCCCATGAGCCAGAACAAACTCGTTTCCCTCGACGAAGCCGTCAAGGACATTCCCGACGGTGCCAAGGTCGGCCTCGGCGGCTGGATCTTCAATGCCCAGCCGATGGCGCTGGTGCGCGCGCTGATCCGCAAGGGCGCCAAGAACCTGGACCTGATCCCGGTGCCCAGCTCGATCGCGCCGGACATGCTGATCGGCGCCGGCTGCGTGCGCAGCACGGCCTGCGTGTTCATCAGCTTCGAACAGTTCGGCCTGGCGCCGCACTTCCGCCGCCAGGCCGAGGCCGGCACGATCAAGGTCCACGACCTCGACGGTCCCGGCATCGCCGGTGGTCTGCGTGCGGCGATCTGCGACCTGCCGTGGATGCCGATCCCCGACCTCGGCACCGATCTGCCGAAGCACGCGCCGGACTTCTACAAGCCGCTGCCGCAGGCGCCGGGCGAGCGCAAGATGCTCGCCGCCGTGGCGGTGCGCCCGGACGTGTGCCTGATCCACGCGCAGCAGGCCGACATCTACGGCAACGTGCAGCACCTGGGGCCGCCGTTCTTCGATGCGATGCTGGCGCAGGCCTCGAAGCGCGTCATCGTCTCGGTCGACCGCATCGTCTCGCCGGACACGATCCGCCGCAACAACCACCTGACCAAGCTGCCGGCGGCGATGGTCGACGCGGTGGTCGAAGCGCCGTGGGGCGCGCACCCGACCGCGTCGCCGACGCTGCACCGCGCCGACGAGGCGCATCTGGCCGAATACGTGAAGGCCAGTGCCAAGCCGGAAGCCTGGCAGGCCTACCTGCAGAAATACGTGCTGGGCGCGGCGACGCAGCAGGCGTACCTGGATCACCTGGGCGGCGCGCGGCTGGCGGCGCTGACGGTGTCCGAATCGACGCTGGTGTGACGATGGCCGCTTCTTCTTCGAGCGAGGGCATCCTCGACGGCATCCGCGTGCTGGACTTCACCGCGATGATGTCCGGCCCCTATGCGACGCGGCTGATGGCCGACCTGGGCGCCGAGGTGCTGAAGATCGAGCCGCCGGAAGGCGACCACATCCGCTCGCGGCCGCCGACGCGGCAGGGCCGCAGCACCTACTTCGCGCAGCTCAACGCCGGCAAGAAGAGCCTGGCGCTGGACCTGAAGAAGCCCGAGGCGATCCGCCTCGTCAAGCAGCTGGTGGCCGGCGCCGACGCGCTGGTCGAGAACTACCGGCCCGGCGTGATGCAGCGGCTGGGGCTGGACTACGAGACGCTGGCCGCGATCAACCCGAAGCTGGTGTACTGCTCGATCTCCGGCTTCGGCCAGACCGGTTCCTGGTCCGGCCGCAGCGCCTATGCGCCGGTGCTGCACGCCGGCAGCGGCTACGACGTGGCCAACCTGTCCTACCAGGACGGCATCGAACGGCCGCTGAAGAACGGCATCTTCATTGCCGACGTGCTGGGCGGCGCGCTGGCCTTCGGCGCCGTGCAGGCGGCGCTGTTCAAGGCGCTGCGCACCGGCCGCGGCGACCAGGTCGACCTGTCGCTGATGGACGCGATGCTCGGCATGCTGGTCTACGAATGCCAGGAGGCGCAGTTCCCCGCCGACCGGCGTCGCCCGCTGTACCAGCCGACCAAGGCGCGCGACGGCTTCCTGCTGATCGCGCCGGTCAGCCAGAACAACTTCGAGGCGCTGGCGCGCGCCACCGGCCACCCGGAATGGGTCAGTGACCCGCGCTTCGCGACCATCCATGCCCGCGAGCACCACTGGGGCGAGCTGATGGCGCTGCTCGACGACTGGGCCGGCCCGCGCAGCGCGGCCGAATGCGAAGCGGCGATG
>JBGAII010000187.1:0-8210 GCA_044225625.1 Rubrivivax sp. | reverse complement strand
CCGAGCGCTGGCCGTGCGGCCGAAGCTGCTGATCTGTGATGAACCGACCTCCGCGCTGGACGTGTCCGTGCAGGCGCAGATCCTGAACCTGCTGCGCGAGCTGCAGCGCGAGCTGCAGCTGAGCTACCTGTTCATCACGCACAACCTGAGCGTGGTCGAGTACATCGCCGACGACGTGGCGGTGATGCGCGCCGGCGAGATCGTCGAATATGGCGCGTGTGCGGCTGTGCTGCAGGATCCGCAGCAGTCCTACACACGCGAGCTGCTGGCCGCCGTGCCGCGTCTGTCCCGGTAGCGAGGGCCAGGCGGCCCGACGTCGCTTCGGCGATGTTGCTGGCCAGCAACGGGCGGCAGCCGCCTGGTTCGCGAACCGCCGGGTGCCGCGGTGTGCGCCGACGCGCAAACGCAGGCGCAGCAAGGGTTTGCGGCCGATGGCGCCCGGCGTGCTGACGGCCGTAGGGGGTTGTCCTGCCGGCCGGCCACATCGGCAGCCCGCAAAATGCAGAAACAAGGGAACGCGAATCGGAAACACGGCGTTCACGTGGCTGGCACGGTTCCCGCTCCCTGCTTCGCTCATTACTCACCAGGAGCATGCCCATGCACAAGAAGACCCGGATCAGCCAGGCATTGATGTTGGCCTTTGGCAGTGCCGTTGCCGTCGGCGTCGTCACCACGCCCGCCCGGGCACAGGTCACCATCACCGGGACATCGATCAAACGGGTCGAAGCCGAGGGCTCGCTGCCGGTTCAGACGCTGACGCGGGCCGACATCGACCGCACGGGCGTGCAGACCACCGAACAGCTGCTGCAGACCGTTTCGGCCATGTCGTCGTCCGGACAGACCAACACCGCCATGGGCGCGGGCCTGTCCACCTACGGCGGCTCCGGCGTGTCGCTGCGCGGCCTGGGCGAGGAGCGAACGCTGGTCCTGCTGAACGGTCGGCGGCTGGCGGCCTTCGCCGGCGGTGGCGGCGCCTCGGTCAACGTCAACAACATTCCGCTGGCCGCGGTCGAGAAGGTCGAGATCCTGAAGGATGGCGCCTCGGCGATCTACGGCTCCGACGCCGTGGCCGGCGTCGTGAACTTCATCCTCAGCAAGGACTTCCAGGGCTACCAGGCGGGGCTGACCTATGGCTCGCCGACGCAGGGCGGTGGCGGGCAGGAGTACCAGGCGAACATCGTTGCCGGCTGGGGCGACATCACCAAGGACAGCTGGAACCTGACGGTCAGCGGGCAATGGTCGCGCAGCAACGACCTGTTCGGCCGCGACCGGTCCTATGCCGCGAGCAACGACCGGTATCCGCTCGGCCTGCCGCTGAACACGGGCCAGGGCAACATCCAGGGCGCCTGGACGCTGGGCAGCGGGCGCACCAACATCCCGGGGGCGCCCTACCAGGCCGGCTTCAGCAACTACGGCAGTCCGTTGGCCGCGGCGGGGCAATGCGGCGCGACGCAGGGGGCCTCGCAGGGCTCCGACCTGTTCAACGCCTATCCCTGGTGCACCTATGACCAGGCGCCGGACGTCGGCCTGCTGAGCAAGAGCGAGGTGGCCTCGGGCACCCTGAACTTCGTCTACCGGCTGAACAACAGCGCCGAGCTGTTTGCCGATGGCTTGTTCTCGCGTTCGACGGTGACGACCACCTATCAGCCGAGCCCGATGCGCACCAGCTTCATGGAGACCGGCGCCGAGGCCTTCGCCGCCAAGGGCGTCGATCCGGTGCTGCTGCTGCGCAGCACCAACCCGGCCTACGCGCAGGCGGCCAGCTACCTGCAGTCGCAGGGCCTGGGCGCACTGGTTGGCCAGGACCTGGGCATCACCTCGCGGGTGTGGGACTTCGGCCCCCGCGTGGACGAGAACGTCACGACGCAGACCCGGTTGCTGGGTGGTGTGCGCGGCGACTGGATGGAACAGAGCTACAACGTGGCCGCCAGCTACAGCGAAAGCCGCCTCTCGGCCAACGTGCTGGATGGCTATTTCTCGATGTCCGGCTACGCCGCGGCCACGCAGGCGCCGGGCAGCGACTGGAACCCGTGGTCGAACACGCAGTCGCAGGCCTTCATGGACGCGATCGCGCCGGCGCGATTCGTCGGCACCACGTTGAACAACAAGACTTCGCTGACCACCATCGACGGTACGTTGTCGGGCGACGTCTTCAAGCTGCCCGCCGGCATGATGCAGTACGCCGGCGGCTACCAGTTCCGCCGTGAGACCTATCAGCAGACGCCGAACGCGGCGCTGTCCACCGGCGACATTGCGGGCCTCGGCGGGGCGGAGAAGCCGATCGATGCGAACCGCACGATCAATGCCTTCTTCGGCGAGCTGAGCATCCCGGTCGTCAAGAACCTCGACGGTGGCCTGGCCCTGCGCTGGGACGACTACAGCGACTTCGGATCGACCACCAACTGGAAGGCCAACCTCCGCTGGGCGCCGAGCCAGCAGTGGCTGGTGCGGGGTTCCTACGGCACCGGGTTCCGCGCGCCGACGCTGACCGATCTCTACGAGCCGCAGGTGCTGCAGAGCTCGTCGCAGTTCACCGATCCGGTGACCGGGCAGCAGAACGTGCAGGTGAACGAATACACCGGTGGCAACCCCAACCTGAAGCCGGAAACCTCCAAACAATGGTCCGCCGGCCTGCTGTTCCAGCCGGTGCCGCAGCTGGCCTTCGGGGTCGACTACTTCAGCATCGAGGTGGACAACGTCATCTCCAAGCCCTCGACCCAGGAAATCGTCACGCAGAACGCGCTGGGCAATCCGCTCTATGCCGGCCTGGTGGTGCGCAATGCGCAGACCAACGACATCGAACTGGTGCGTTCGACCCTCGCCAACACCGGCACGATGGTGGTGCAGGGCACCGACTTCAACGTCAACTACCGCGAGAAGCTGGGCCCGGGCGTGCTGGGCGTCGGACTGAACAGCACCTATTACTTCAAGTTCGACCAGAGCACTCCGGGCGGGGGCTCGCGCAAGGTGGGCACGGTCACCAACCCGGATGGCAGCCCGGTGATCAGTTCCACCGCCAACCTCGACGGCTACGGCGTGGTGCTGCGCTACAAGCAGTACCTGTCGGGCACGTGGACGCAGGGCGACTGGTCGACGACCCTGGCCAACCGCTACGCGACCGGTTACTACGCGGGCTGGGACTTCGAGAACAACCCGACACGCATGCCGTCGCTTTCGCTGTGGGACCTGCAGGTGGCCTACAGCGGCATCAAGAACGCCGTCATCACTTTGGGAGCGCGCAACATCTTCGACAAGCAGCCCGCCTTCTATGTCTACTCGTCCAACCAGTTCCAGGTCGGCTACGACCCGTCGCAGTACGACCCGCGCGGCCGCTTCATCTATCTGACCGGCACGCTGCAGTTCTGAGACACCGACCGACACCATGGAGAAAGACATGAACAATGCCGGCTTCACCCGGGCCTGGACGCTCGCCCTCAGCTTCTGCATTGCACTGGTGGTCGCGGCCTGCGGCAGCGACGATGGCGGCACGCCTGCGCCGCCGGACGGCGGGCCGATCACGGTGACGGGCACGGCCGCCACCGGTATGGCCATTGCCGATGGCGCGCTGGAGATCCGCTGCACGACCGGCGGCGCGACCACCACCACGGCAGCGGACGGCAACTATTCGGTGGAACTCTCGGAGGACGCCGAACTGCCCTGCGTGCTGCGTGTCACCCTCGCCGATGGCTCGATGCTGCACTCGGTGCTGGCGTCGGGTTCGACGGTGGCCAACGTGACGCCGGTGACCGAACTGGTGGTGGCGCGCTTGGGCGGCCAGAGCGCCGCGGACTACTTCGACAACTTCGACAACACCGCCGGCACCACGCTGGCCGACGACGACTACAACTACGGCGTGATCCAGAGCGCCGTCGACGTGGTCGTGGCCACGCTGGCTGCGGCGGGCGTGGACTTCGGACCCGATGTGGTCGACAACGTGCTGACGGGCGAACTGATCGCCGGCACGGGCGGTGCGCCCGGCAATGCCTACGACCAGCAGCTCGACGTGCTGGGGCAGAAGCTCGCGGCCAGCGGCACGACGCTGGCGACGCTGGCGGACGAGATCATCCGCACCATTCCCACCGACCCGCAGGCCGGGCTCAGCAGTGTGGCCTCGCTGCCGGCGGATCTGCTGCTCTCGCCGGCAGCCACCAATTGCATGGCGCTGCGCAGCGGTTCGTACCGGTACATCGTGCTGATGCCGAGCGCCGGTGCCGACGTGCTCACCGAGGTCGCGACGGTCGACGCCGCGGCCTTGACGCTGACCCGTCAGGACGGCTCGGTGCAACAGTGGGAGGCCAGCGGCCCGTGCAGCTACACGACGGCGGCCGGCGAGCAGGCGGTGGTGTCGCAGGCCGGCCTGGTCGTGGCGCGCATCGCTTCCGGCGAAGCTTATGTCGGCGTGTTGCTCTTCCCGGAGCAGGTGATCGTCGACGACGAGAACAAGCCGACGTCGGAGAACGTGGCCCAGCTTGCCGGCAACTGGAACGCCGTCGGCCTGCAGCGCCTGTCCGGCGGCGGCACCACGCAGCTGACGACCTCCACCTTCACCCTGAACGGGGCCGGCACGGTGAGGGCGCTGACGCAATGCGCAGGTGTCGGCAACGAATGCACCACCTATCCGGCGACCCAGGTGCCGGCCATCAGCCTCGCCATCGATCCGGCGGGCGGTTTCAGCGTGACCAATGCCAGCGACGGGACGCGGGCACGGGCCTTTGCCTACCGCGCCGGCGGCGGCGAGTTGATGATGGTCATGTTGTCGCTGGACGGACAACTGAGCTTTGCCACCCGTCAGCTCGCTGCGGCCCTGCCTCACGTCGACGACACCCGCGAGACGTGGACGCTGGGTCTCGGAACGAACCTGGCGGTCGCTTCGGGGTTTGTCGACGGACAGAGCGTCGTCACCTCGGTCGACGAGGCGCAGAACCTTTATGTGCGTGACGCGACCATCGACTTCGGGACCGGCGTGACCCGGCCCGAGACGATCGTGATCAACGACCCTCGCGACGGATACTTGTACCGCCCGGAGGCCACGGTCACGGCCAGTGACGGGTCGCCGTCGGTGGTCACCGAGCGGCTGGCTTTGCCGCTGCTGGGCATGGGTCTGTCACCGGTCGCCGTGCCGGCCGACAACGGCCTGAACCTGACGGTTCAGAAGCAGCTGCACTGATCGGCCTCGGCGGACCGGCCTGCGCTTTTCAGGCCGGATGCCGCTGGGCGGCCCGGCCACTGCCGGCGGCCCGGCGCAGCCGGATTCAGCCCAGCGCCTGGAACGCGCGCTGGGTGATCTGGTCGACCGAGCCGGTGCCGTCGATGCGCCGATAGCGCGGTGCCTGGGCATCGCCGCTGGCCGCCCAGGCCGAGTAGTAGTCGACCAGCGGCCGGGTCTGCGCCTGATAGACCTCCAGGCGCTTGCGCACCGTCTCTTCCTTGTCGTCCTCGCGCTGCACCAGGTCCTCGCCCGTCACGTCGTCCTTGCCCGCCACCTTCGGCGGGTTGAACTTCACGTGGTACGTGCGGCCCGAGGGCAGGTGGGCGCGGCGGCCGCTCATGCGCTCGATGATCGCCGCGTCGGGTACGTCGATCTCCAGCACCACGTCGAGCTTGACGCCGGCGCTCTTCATCGCCTCGGCCTGCGGGATGGTGCGCGGGAAGCCGTCGAACAGGAAGCCGCCGGCGCAGTCCGGCTGCGCGATACGTTCCTTGACCAGCCCGATGATGATGTCGTCGCTGACCAGCGCGCCGCTGTCCATCACCTTCTTGGCCGCCAGGCCCAGCGGCGTGCCCGCCTTGACGGCGGCGCGCAGCATGTCGCCGGTGGAGATCTGCGGTATGCCGTACTTCTGGCAGATCTGCGTTGCTTGCGTGCCTTTGCCGGCGCCGGGGGCGCCCAGAAGAATGAGTCTCATGGAGTTGTATGCCTTCGCCGTCGCCGGCGGCCGGAGGGAGGAAACGGTGCCACGAGAGCGCCGCCGCGGTCTGCGGAAAGATTATCACGACCTGCTTGGCAGCCAGCTTACGCGCGGGCCGCGGGGGCTGCGCCGGCTCAGCGGAACAGCGCGCGCACGCGCTCCAGGTCTTCCGGGGTATCGACGCCGGTGCCGGGCGCGTGGTCGCTGACGTGCACCGCGATGCGTTCGCCGTGCCACAGCACGCGCAATTGCTCCAGCGCCTCGCAGCTCTCCACGGCCGCCGGCGGCAGCTGCGGAAAGCGCCTCAGGAAGCCGGCGCGGTAGGCATAGAGGCCCACGTGGCGCAGCGCCGGCGGCTGCTCCGGCAGCACGACCTTGCCGCCGATCGCGCCGTCGCGTCGCCATGGAATCGGCGCACGGCTGAAGTACAGCGCCAGGCCGCGCGCATCGAGGACGACCTTGACGATGTTCGGATCGACGAAATCCTGCAGCCGGTCGATCGGGTGCGCGGCCGTGCTCATCGCGCAGTCGTCACGCTGCAGCAGCAACTCGGCGCACTGGCGCACCAGCTGTGGGTCGATCAGCGGCTCGTCGCCTTGCACGTTGACGACGATGCGCGTGTCCTCCAGGCCCAGCCGCGTGCAGGCCTCGGCCAGCCGGTCGCTGCCGCTGACATGGTCGCTGCGTGTCAGCAGAGCCTGCACGCCGTGCGCAGCACAGGCCTGGACGATGCGCTCGTCGTCGGCGGCAACGATCACCTGTTCCGCGCCGGCCAGCACGGCTCGCTGCGCCACCCGCACCACCATCGGCAGTCCGCCGATGTCGGCCAGCGGCTTGTTCGGCAGGCGTGTCGACGCCAGCCTTGCCGGGATCAGCACGACGAAGCCCGTCATGCGGGCTGGGCCGGCGGGTCGGCCGGCGCGTCCAGATTGCGCGCCTCGTTCTCCAGCATCACGGGTATGCCGTCGCGCAGCGGGAAGCCCAGCCGGTCGGCCGGGCACTGGAGTTCGACCAGCTGGCCTGCATCGTCCCGATGCGCCTGCAGCGGTCCCTTGCAGACCGGGCAGACCAGAAGATCGAGCAGGCGGTGGTCGAGGCTCATGGGCGGCGGTTCAATCTCAGGTTGTCGAGCACCGCGGCCAGGAAATCGGGCGGCAGTTGGAAGTCTAGCGTCACGACCCAGATGCGCGGGGCGCCGATGGCATCACGCGGCAACTTGACGGCGTCCTTCTCGGTGACCAGCACGTCGGCCGTGCCGGCCGGCCACGGGCTGCGAACGAAGTCATGGTGATCAGGCAGCGCCAGAACTTCGAAGTCCAGGCCGGCGGCGTGCAACATGCCGAAGAAGCGCTGCGGCGAGGCCAGGCCGGCGGCGGCCAGCAGAGGCCGTCCGCGCAGCGCCTGCAACGCCAGCGGGCTGGCCGCCGCGCCTTGCCACCAGTCCTGCAGCAGCACCGCGCCGCCGAGCCGGCGCTGCGCCAGCGCGCCCGGCCAAGGCGTCGTGGGCCGCTCGGCGTTGTACAGCACGTGGCTGTTCACCGGCACGTGGCGCGGCAGCGGCTGGCGCAGCGGCCCGGCCGGCAGCAGCAGGCCGTTGCCGATGCCGCGCTCGTCGAAGACGATGACCTGCACCTCGCGCGCCAGCGCCAGGTGCTGCAGGCCGTCATCGGCCACCAGCACGTTCACCTCGGGGTGCGCCGCGCACAGCGCCCGCGCCGCCTCGAGCCGCCGGCGGCCCACCCATACCGGCACCTGCGTGCGCCGGCGGATCAGCAGCGGCTCGTCGCCGGTGTCGGCGGCCAAGCTCGCGTCGTCGACGGCCAGCGACTGCGCCCCGCGCCGACCATGCCCGCGCGAGACCACGCCTGGCGTCCAGCCGGCCGCGCGCAGCGCCTGCACCAGCGCCATCACCGTCGGCGTCTTGCCGGCGCCGCCGACCACCAGGTTGCCGACGACGATCACCGGCACCGGGGCGTGACCGCTGCGCAGCCAGCCGATGGCATAGGCTCCGCGGCGCAGGGCCGTGACGGCACGGTACAGCAGGCTCAGCGGCCACAGCAGCCATGCCATGGCAGGCCGGTCCTCGCGCCACCAGAGCCGGGCGAGGGCCGCTTCCAGGCCGGCGCTCACGGCTTGCCTGTCTGGGCGGCGAAGCTCAGCCGCGCCAGGCCGGCGCGCCGGGCGGCATCGAGCACGTTGACCACCGACTGGTGCGGCGTCAGCGCGTCGGCGGAGATGATCAACAGCGTATCGGCGCGGCCGCCGGCGGCCATGCGCAACTCGGCAGCCAGCTGCTCGACG
>JBGAII010000186.1:0-8688 GCA_044225625.1 Rubrivivax sp. | reverse complement strand
CCGATCTACCTGTTGATCGGCCTGGGCTACCTGGCCGCTCGCCGGGGCTGGATCAGCAGCGACCACGGCCGGGTGCTCGGGCGCTTCGTCGCCCAGTTCTGCGTGCCCGCGCTCGTGCTCCGCACGCTGGCCCACCTGACGCCCGAGCAGATCCTGCAGGCCGACTTCCTGCTGCCGTATGCCTTCGGTTCGTTGCTGGCGATGGGCATCGTCCTGGCCGTCTCAACCCTGGCCCTTGGGCGGCCCATGTCGCTGGCCGCGATCCAATCGCTGGGCGCCTCGTCGTCGAACAGCGTGTTCATCGGCTATCCGGTGCTGCACCAGCTGATCGGCGCGCCCGCCGCCGTCGCGCTGGCGCTGGTCCAGATCGTGGAGAACGCGCTGATGATCCCGCTCGGCCTGACGCTCGCCGAGTCGCGCAGCGGCCGCAGCGTCGCCCTGGCCGCGCGGGCGACGCTGGTCTCCGTGGCACGCAACCCGTTGATCATGGCCGTGGCCATCGGGCTCGTGCTGTCGGCCGGCAGCGTGCCGGTGCCGGCACCGATCAACACGGTGCTGGGCCTGCTGGCGGCAGCCGCGCCGCCGACGGCGCTCATCGTCATCGGTGTCTCGCTGGCGGGCCTGAAGCTGGGTGGCATGAAGCTCGACCTCGGCCTGGTGGCAGGCGCCAAGCTCCTGCTTCATCCGTTGTGCGTGGCGTTGATGCTCATGCTGTGGCAGCCGTCGTTGCCTGCCATGGGTGTGGCGGCGCTGCTGTACGCGGCCATGCCGATGATGAGCATCTATCCCGTGCTCGGGCAGCGGCACCACCATGAGAGCTTCTGCGCCGGGGCCTTGCTCGCGGCAACGGTGGCCTCGTTCGTGACGGTGAATGTCCTTGTCGCGCTGGCGCCGGCTTTCCCGAGCATGTGGTGAGCGCCATGCGGCATGACGGTGCACCGCAAGGGGATCGTCAGCAGTTTCAGACCGCGCACTCCAGCACCTTGGTGCAGACGATGGGCCGGGTCTCGGGGTTGGCGTCGTTGTGCTTGACCACCGAGGTCTGCAGTTCCTTGGCATGCGCGTGGTCGTTGCGGCCGCCGCAGAACACGATGCGGCGCGGCTGGGGTACGCAACTGGGCACCATCGCCCATTGCGCGTCCGACGGATCATTGAGTTTCTTGAGGCGAGCGCGGGCGCTTGAGGCAGCGGATGGACCGAGTCGACGAACGACAGCTCTTTCGGCTCTTGAGAGTCAGCTCAGGGTCGTAAGCCGGTGCTGGCGCGGCCACGCCCAATGTCGCTGATCAGTCTGTTCCGGCCACTCGCCGTCAGACGTCTGCGAACCTCACCCGTCTGTGAACCTCACCCCACCCGCCTCGCCGCCTTCCGCGCCATGAACTCCCCCATGTGCGCCTGCGGCTCACCGCTGGCATAGGCCAGCGCGAACTCGCCGATGCTGTCGCGCACCGCCTGCGCCAGCGGCACGGTCTGCCAGTGGCGCAGCAGCCGCTTCTGCTGGCGCAGCGCCTGCGGCGGCAGCGCGGCCAGCGCGGCGGCGCGCCGCTGCACCAGCGCGTCCAGCCCGCCGGCGGCGCAGCGCTCGTGCACCAGGCCCCAGGCCTCGGCGCGCGCCGCGTCGATGTTCTCGCAGCTCAGCAGCAGCCAGTCGGCGCGCGCCTGGCCCAGCAGCCGCGGCAGCAGCGCGGCATGGATCACCGACGGAATGCCGACCTTGATCTCGGGCATGCCGAACATGGCGCCGTCGTCGGCCAGCCGCAGGTCGCAGGCCAGCGCCACCTCCAGCCCGCCGCCCAGGCACCAGCCGGCCAGGCGCGCGATCACCGGCACCGGCATCTGCGCCACCGCGTCGCACAGGCCGGCCAGCCGGCCGATGAAGGCCTCGGCGGTGGCCGGGGTCAGCGTGGCCATCTCGCCGATGTCGGCGCCGCCGATGAAGGCGCGCTCGCCGCTGCCGCGCAGCACCAGCACGCGTAAGCCCGGCTCGGCAGCCAGCGCGCCCAGCGCCGCGCGCAGGTCGGCGATCTGCGGGCTGCCGATGATGTTCAGCCGGCCCGCGTCGGTCAGCTGCAGCGTGCCGATGCCGGCGCTGTCCAGGGTGGCAAGGGCATGGGTCGATTGGTGGATGGTGCGCATGGCGCCTCGCTTGGCAGGTGCGCCGCATTCTGCGGCAGCGCTGCACCAGCCCGACCTTCTTCGAGCAGACGCTGCCGGCCCGCAGCTGTCGCGCGGCCTACCTGCACCTGGAGGCCAGGAGCAAGGTGCGGCTCGGCGACAGGCTCGGATGGCCGGTGCCCCCAAAGTCACGGCCGCTCGCCGGCGCGGACATTGCCAAAATTTGCCATTGGACCTACGCTCAGGCCATGAGCACGATGAACATCTCCCTCCCTGACGCCCTGAAGTCCTTCGTTGATGAGCAGGTCAGTCAACGCGGTTACGGCACCAGCAGCGAATACGTGCGCGAGCTCATCCGCCAGGACCAGGATCGATTGCAACTGCGCAGCATGCTGTTGGCGGGTGGGGCTTCGTCGCCGGGTGCGCCGGCGGATGCCAGCTACTTCGAAGGCCTGCGCGCCCGGGTGCGCAAGACGGCCCGGTCCGGCGCCAAGGGGTGAAGGCCAAGGCGGTCGTCCCGCGCGAACAGGCCAACCGGGATGTCGAAGAGGCCGTCGGCCATTACCTGAGCGAGGCGACGGCACAAGTCGCTCTGGGCTTCGTCGAAGCGCTCGAGCACGCCTACGCCCACATCGGCGGCACCCGGCGACGGCTCCCCTCGCTACGCCCACGAGCTCAACCTGCCGGGCCTTCGCAGCTGGCCGCTGAAGCGGTATCCCTACATCGTCTTCTACGCCGAACGACCAGACTGCATTGACGTCTGGCGGGTGCTGCACGGCCAGCGAGACATCCCTGCATGGATGCAGGATCCCGACTCCGCGTGACGGCTGCGCCGCCGGCTAGCATCGGCGCCCCTGCAGGACCGAGCCGCCGTCGATGAGCACCGAGCCCCTTCCCCCCGGTTACGTGCCGCTGCCGTTGCGCGCCAATCCGTACATCGAAGCCTGCGGTCCGCTGTACGGCCGCCGCGACGGCGATGCGTTGTGCGTGGGCCTGCGCGTCGAGCACCGCCACTGCAACCCGGCGGGCAGCTGCCACGGCGGCATGCTGACGACGCTGGCCGACATGCTGCTGGTGCTGGGCGCCAGCGCGCAGACCGGCCTGTCGCGCTACATGGTCACGGTCAACCTGAGCTGCGACTTCGTCGCGCCGGCGCCCGGCGGGGGCGTGGCTCGAAGGCTGGCTGCAGCTGCTGCGCAGCACGCGCAGCCCGGTGTTCTGCCAGGCCGGCTGGACGGACGGTGCTGGTGCTGCGGCTCAGCGGCATCGCCAAGCCCAGCGGCGAGCCGGACCCGCTGTTCACGATGGCCGGCTACCTGGCGCAGGGCGGCTGAGGCCGGCGCCGGCGCGGCCTGGGGCTGTCGCAGAGCTCGCCGTAGAAGATGCGTCGCCGTCCTCAAGCCGTGCCGCCGACGGTGAGCCGGTCGATGCGCAGCGTCGGCTGCCCGACGCCGAATGCTCCTCGCCGTCCTGCCGCAGAGACGCCGACGCCGGTGTCCAGCTCCATGTCGTTGCCGATCAGGCTGACGCGGGTCATCGCCTCGGGGCCGTTGCCGATCAGCGTGGCGCCCTTCACCGGGTACTGGATCCCGCCGTTTTCCACCCAGAAATTCGCTGGCCGAGAACACAGGCTTGCCGCTGGTGATGTCCACCACCGCCAGTTGGTGGCGTACAGCCCCTTCTTGATGCTGGCGATGATCTCGTCCCTGCTGCGCGTGCCGCCCAGCATGTAGGTGGTCATGCGCGGCATCGGCACCGATGCGCGTAGCTCTCGCGCCGGCCACCGCCGTGGGTAGCCATCCGCGCGTTCATGGCGTCCTGGATGTAGCCTTGAGGATGCCGTCCTCGATCAGCACGTTGCGCTGCGTGGCATGGCCTTCGTCGTCGACGTTCAGGCTGCCGCGGCGGTCGGCCAGCGATGCCGTCGTCGGAGCACGGTCACGCCCTTGGCCGCCACGCGCTGGCCGATGCGGCCGGCCAAGGTGCTGGAGCCCTTGCGGTTGAAGTCGCCTTCCAGGCCGTGGCCCACGGCTTCGTGCAGCAGCACGCCGGGCCAGCCGGGGCCGAGCACCACGCTCATCTCGCCGGCCGGCGCGGGGCGCGCTTCCAGGTTGGTCAGCGCGGCGCTGACCGCCTGCTCCACGTACGACTGCAGCACCTCGTCGCGGAAGTAGCCCAGCCCGAAGCGGCCGCCGCCGCCGCCGGTGCCGACCTCGCGGCGGCCGTTCTGCTCGGCGATGACGGTGACCGACACGCGCACCAGCGGGCGCACGTCGGCGGCGCGGGTGCCGTCGGCGCGGGCCACCAGCACCACGTCGTATTCGGCGGCCAGGCCGGCCATCACCTGCACGACGCGCGGGTCCTTGGCGCGCGCCAGCTTTTCCACGCGCTCCAGCAGCGCCACCTTCTGCACGCTGTCCAGCGTGGCGATCGGGTCGGTCGGCGCGTACAGCACGCGGCTGCCGGCGTAGCGCGGCTTGGCGGCCACCTTGACGCGCTTGTTCTGGCCGGCCGCGGCGATGGTGCGCACGGTGCGCGCGGCGTCCAGCAGCGCGGCTTCGGACAGCTCGTCGCTGTAGGCGAAGGCGGTCTTCTCGCCGGCCACGGCGCGCACGCCGACGCCCTGGTCGATGCTGAAGCTGCCGCTCTTGACGATGCCTTCTTCCAGGCTCCAGCCTTCGTGGCGCGTGCTCTGGAAATACAGGTCGGCATCGTCGACACGGTGTTCGCCGATCGTGGCCAGCGCACGCGCCAGCGCGGCTTCGTTCAGGCCGAAGGGCTCGAGCAGCACGTTCTGGGCAATCGCCAGGCGTTCGAGCGTGGGTTCGCGGCTGATCATGGACGGTTCCTCAACGACGTTCGGGGCATTCTAGGAGCGGCCCCTTCTACCTGGGGCCGGCAGGGCGCATCTGCAATGCCGCCTGGTACAGCGCATTGCGCGGCCCGGCGCCGAGTTCGGCGGCCAGGCCCACCGCCTGCTTCAGCGGCAGTTCCTTCAGCAGCACCTGCAGCATGCGCAGCGCCTCGGCGGGCAGCGCGTCGGCGTCGGCCGCGGCGGGAGCCGGCAGCGCATGCAGCACCAGCACGAACTCGCCGCGCAGGCGCTGCGCATCGGCGGCCAGCCAGTCCGGCAGCTGCGCGGCCGGCAGCGTGTGCACGGTCTCGAACTGCTTGGTCAGCTCGCGGCACAGCGTCAGGCTGCGCTGCGGCTACAAACGGCCAGCTCCTGTAACTTCTCGATGCCCGGTGCAGCGCCTCGAACAGCACCTGCGCGGCGGGGGCATGCGCCACGTCGCGCAGCGCCGCGGCGCGCGGCGCCGCTGGCCGGCAGGAAGCCGGCGAAGGCAAAGCCGGGCTCGGCGCAGCCGGCCACGCTCAGCGCCGCCAGCGCGCTGCTGGCGCCGGGAATGGGGATCACGCGGTGGCCGGCGGCCGCGGCCTGCGCCACCAGCAGTGCGCCGGGGTCGGAGATGGCCGGCGTGCCGGCGTCGCTGACGCAGGCCACGCGCTGGCCCTGCTGCAGCCGCTGCAGCACCTGCGCGCTGGCCTGGGCCTCGTTGTGCCGGTGCAGCGCCAGCAGCGGCTTGTCCAGCCCCAGGTGGCGCAGCAGGCCGGCACTGACGCGCGTGTCCTCGCAGGCCACCGCGTCCACCAGGCCGAGCACGTGGATCGCGCGCAGCGTCAGGTCCGCCAGGTTGCCGATCGGCGTGGCCACCACGTAGAGCGCGCCTGCGGGATACTGCTGCGCACCCGCGGCCGAGGCCGCGGCGCGTTGCAGGAGGGTGGGGTCGATGTTCAAGTCGGCAGGCAGCGGCAGGACCACGAAGGCGATCGGCGACGCCGCCGAGGCACGGGCGCTGGACCATCTGCAAGCGCAGGGCCTGAAGCTCGTGCAGCGCAATTATCGGGTGGCCGGCGGCCCGCATGCGCGCGGCGCCGAGGTCGACCTGATCCTGCGCGACCGCGACGGCACGCTGGTCTTCGTCGAGGTGCGGGCGCGCGCCAGTGCCGGCCACGGCGGCGCGCTGGCCAGCGTGGGCGCCGTCAAGCAGCAGCGCATCGTGCGCGCGGCGCGGCATTTCCTGCTGCGCTGGCCGGCGCTGCCGCCCTGCCGCTTCGACGTGGTGGCGATCGAGGGCGAGCACATCCACTGGGTCAAGGCCGCCTTCGACGCCGGCTGAAGCGCCGCCGCACGGCGCGCGCATAGAATGGCCTCGCTCCGGGCAACCGGAGTTCCGCTAGGGGTGCCGCGGCCGCTTGCCGGCCGCTGCTGAGAGAGTCCCTTTGAACCTGATTGAGGTCATCCTCGCGCAGGGAAGCAAGCTCGAACCGATGCCCTCGATGGGCGTCGTTGCCGTGACTGCCGACCTGCCATTCATTTGCAGGACACGCACGAATGGCAACCACGACTTCCGCATCCACCTCGCCGCGCCGCGACAGCGCGCACGCTTCCGCGCAGCCCGTGCCCGTGGCCGACCGCGTCTTCGGTTTCGGCCAGCATGCCGCGCTGTGGTTCAGCCTCGGCGTCGGCCTGCTGGTGATGCAGGTCGGCAGCTTCCTGGTGCCGGCGCTGAGCCTGCCCGGCGCGCTGCTGGCGATCGTCGCCGGCTCGGCGCTCGGTGCGGGCCTGCTGGCCTGGGTGGCGGCCATCGGCTGCCGCGAGGGGCTGTCGAGCTCGGCGCTGGTCGGCCGCACGCTGGGCCGGCAGTTCGCGCTGCTGCCGGTGGCGCTGAACGTGGTGCAGCTGCTGGGCTGGACGGCCTTCGAGCTGGTGGTGATGCGCGACGGCACGGCGGCCATCGTGCGCCAGCTCAGCGGCCTCGATGCGGCCTGGGTGCCGGTGGCGGCCACGCTGCTGTGGGGCGGCCTGCTGGTGGCGCTGGCCGCCGGCACGATGACCGGCCTGGTGCGGCGCTTCGTCAGCCGCTTCGGCCTGCCGCTGGTGGTGCTGTCGCTGTGCTGGCTGAGCTGGCAGTTCTGGTCGCGTGCGCAGGCCCAGGGTTTCGAGGCGCTGTGGAACCGCCCCGGCGACGGCTCGATGAGCCTGCTGCAGGCGCTGGACCTGGTGATCGCAATGCCGGTGTCCTGGCTGCCGCTGGTGGCCGACTACGCGCGCTACGGCCGCGCCAGCGCGTCGGCGCTGCGCGGCACCTGGTTCGGTTATGCGCTGGCCAATGTCTGGTGCTATGCGCTCGGCGTGCTGGTGGTCAGCACCACGGCGCCGGGCGCCGAACTGGTGGCCACGCTGCTGCTGGCGCAGGGCGGGCTGATCGCGCTCGGCCTGATCCTCATCGACGAAGCCGACAACGCCTACGGCGACGTGCACTCGGGCGCGGTGTCGGTCAATTTCCTGCGGCCGGGGCTGTCGATCCGGCGCGTCGGCATGGCGCTGGGCGTGATCGGCACCGCCTGCGCGCTGGTGCTGCCGATGCACAGCCTGGAGCCCTTCCTGCTGATGCTCAGCTCGATCTTCGTGCCGCTGTTCGGCGTGGTCATCTCGCAGCTGGCGCCGGGCCTGCCGCCCGAGCGTGGCCTGCGCTGGGGCCCGGCCGCGGTGTGGCTGCTCGGCATCGCCACCTTCCATGCCGGCGCGTTATGGTGGCCCGACTGGGGCTCGGCGCTGCCCAGCCTGGCGCTGACGCTGCTGCTGGGCACGCTGCTGCGCCGGCTGGCGCCGCCGGCTGCGGACGGACTGCCGCAGGAACTGTCGAGCAAAGGGCGTGTCATATGATGCATGTCCATGCTCGAGCAGCGCATACAGCAGCAGTTCTTCGACAGCGCTGACCTCCAGTACCAGACCGCCGAGAGCCTGGCCCGGCCGATCGCCGACGCCGCGCAGGCGCTGACCGGCTGCCTGACGGCCGGCGGCAAGCTGCTCGTGGCGGGCCTGGGCGGCGGCAGCGCACTGGCCCAGCATGTCTGCGCCACCTTCGTCGGCCGCTACGAGCGCGAGCGTCCCGGCCTGGCGGCGCTGGCGCTCGGCAGCGACAGCACGCTGCTCGGGTCGCTGGCAGCGTCGGAGGGCATCGAGCAGGTCTTTGCCAAGCAGGTGCAGGCGCTGGGCCAGAGCGGCGATGTGCTGCTGCTGCTCGACGCGCCGGGCGCGCAGGCGGCCTTCGAAGCGGCCATCGCCGTGGCGCATGCGCGCGAGATGGTGGTGGTCGTGCTCGGCGGCCGGCCGGCCGGTGCGCTGACCCCGCGGCTGGGCGAGACCGACGTCATGGTGATGCTGGCGCACGATCAGCCCGCCCGCATTCTGGAATTGCAACTGCTGGTGCTGCATTGCCTGTGCGATGCCGTCGACCTGCAGCTGATGGGAGAACAGGACCCCTTATGAAGACTCAAGCCCGGCCCCGCCTCGGTGGCCTGCTGCTGGCCAGCCTGGCGATCAGCGGCGTGCTCGGCGGCTGCGTCGCCGTGGCCGGTGGCGCGATCGTCGGCGGCTCGATGATGGCCGTGGACCGCCGCACCACCGGCACGCAGGTCGACGACCAGACGATCGAACTGCGCTCGTCCAATGCCGTGACCGCCACGATCGGCGAGCGCGGCAACGTCAGCGCCACCAGCTACAAC
>JBGAII010000185.1:0-8184 GCA_044225625.1 Rubrivivax sp. | reverse complement strand
CGCACGTCGCGCACGTCGGCCGCGTAGACGCGCGCGCGTGTCGCATCGAGCCCCTGCGTGCGCACCCAGTCCTGCAGTTCGGCACCGCGCCGCGCCACCAGCGCCAGGCGCCAGCCGGCGCGGGCATAGCGCTGCGCCAGCGCCTGCCCGATACCGCTGGACGCGCCGGTGATGTAGACGAGCGGCGCCTGATCGGAAGAGGTGGACGACATCGTCACGGACTCCGGTTGGAAGGTTTGGCACCGGCCGGCCGCGAGCCTGCGCGTTGCGGCTGCAGCACGGCGCTCATCTTGCCTTGCAGTTGCAGCACGCCGCTCAGGTGGTCGTAGTCCATGCCGGCGGCGCGGAACTCGCTGCCGTCGCGCCGCACCAGCACCGGCAGGTGCGAACGCACCCGTTCGGTATTGATGAAGGCATGCAGAAACTCGCCGCGGAACTCGATCGGCTCGTCGTTCGGGCCGCGGCTGTCGACGCGCGCATCGCCGATCAGCTGCAGCTCGCTGCCGTCGCCGTTGGCCAGCGCGCGCCGCGCTTGCGCCAGCGTCACGCGGCCGTCCTCGCCGACCATGCGCACGCGCGCCTGGTCGATCTCGATGAAGTCGGTGGCCGCGTAGTGGCGCAGCTGGTCGCCCTGCATGCGCAGCTTCAGCCGGCCGGTCTTGTCGAAGCGCTCGACCACGAAGTTGTGCATCGTGTAGTCGGGCTCCTCGCGCGGCAGGTGTTCAGCCGGCGGCGGCTCGGCCGGCGGCGTGTTCTTCACCAGCCACCAGGTGCCCAGCGCCAGCAGCAGCATCAGCAGCACCGGCAGGTAGGTGGCCAGCAGCTCGCGCAAGCGCTGCTGCCAGGGTTGCGGCGGTCGCGGCGGCAGGGGCTGCGCCGGCTCCAGCGCCAGCGCACCGTCGCTCAGGTCCGGCAGGTGCAGCTGCAGTGCCATGGCCGTGCGGCGCGGCCTCAGCGCGAATCCAGCGTGCGCGACTGGGCGGCGAGCAGCGCGGCATAGCGCCCGCTGGCCATCAGCAGCAGATCGCAGAATTCGCGCGCCGCCCCATGGCCACCCGGCTGCGCGGTCACGTGATGGGCCACGGCCCGTACCTCGGCATGGGCGTTGGCGCTGGCGCAGGCAAAGCCGGCGCGCAGCAGCAACGGCAGGTCCGGCCAGTCGTCGCCGATGGCCGCGGTGTCGGCCCAGTCGACACCCAGCGCGGCCAGTTGCGCTTCGGCCGCCGCGAGCTTGTCCTCGGCGCCATAGACCGCATGGCCAAGGCGCAGGTCGGCGACGCGCCGCCGCACCGCCGGCGAATCGCGGCCGGTGATCACCAGCGGCGTGATGCCGGCCTGCTGCAGCAGCTTCAGCCCGTGGCCGTCGAGCGTGCTGAAGGCCTTGACCGTTTCGCCGTGCTCGCCGATGTACAGGCGGCCGTCGGTCAGCACGCCGTCGACGTCGAAGATCGCGCAGCGCATGCCCAGTCCGCGGCCCTGGGCCCGGAGCAGCAGTTCCGGCGCAAAGCTCAGGGCCGGCATCAGATCACCTTGGCACGCATCAGATCGTTGGAGTTGAGCGCGCCGACCAGCCGGCCGTCGGCGTCGACCGCCAGCACGCTGGTGACGCGGTGCTGCTCCATCACGTCGGCCGCATCCACCGCCAGCGCATCGGCACTGACGCTGCGCGGCTGGCGGTGCATGACGTCTTCGGCGCGCAGTTCGCGCAGGTCGGCGCCACGCTCGATCAGCCGGCGCAGGTCGCCGTCGGTGAAGATGCCGATCGCCCGGCCATCGGCATCGACGACGGCGGTGAAGCCCAGGCCCTTGCCGGTCATTTCACCCAGCATCTCGAGGAAGCTGGCGCGCGGGCCGACACGCGGCAACGCGTTGCCCGAGCGCATCAGGTCGCGCACGTGCATCAGCAGCTTGCGGCCCAGGCTGCCGCCGGGGTGCGAGCGCGCGAAGTCGTCCTCGCGGAAGCCACGCGCGTCCAGCAAGGCCACGGCCAGCGCATCGCCGAGCGCCATCTGCGCCGTGGTGCTGGCGGTGGGCGCCAGGTTCATCGGGCAGGCCTCCTGGTCGACGCTGCTGTCCAGCACGTGATCGGCATGCTGCGCCAGCGTCGAACCGGCGTTGCCGGTCATCGCCAGCAGCGTGACGCCGAGGCGGCGCAGCGCCGGCAGGATCGCCGCCAGTTCCTCGCTCTCGCCGCTGTTCGAGATGGCCAGCACCACGTCGCCGGGCGTGACCATGCCCAGGTCGCCGTGGCTGGCTTCGGCCGGGTGCACGAAGAAGGCCGGCGTGCCGGTGGAAGCCAGCGTGGCCGCCACCTTGCGGCCGACGTGGCCGCTCTTGCCCATGCCCATGACGATCACGCGCCCGCGGCAGTGCAGCATGGCCTGCACGCTGTGCGTGAAGCCTGCGCCCTGGCGCGCGGCCAGCGCCAGCAGCGCCTGCGCCTCGATCTCGAAGGTCCGGGCCGCGAGCTGCAGCACGCGCTGCGGGTCGACGCTGCGGTCGGCGTTCACGTCGATGGCTCCGATAGCATCAGGGCATTCTAGGAGCCCGCCGCCGTCCGGCGCCGAGCATGGCCACCACCCTCGACCTTGCGCTGCTGTACCTGATCGCCGCGGTGCTTGGCGTGGTGATCTGCCGCTCGCTGAAGCTGCCGCCGATGCTGGGCTACCTGGTGGTTGGCGTGCTGATCGGCCCCAACGCGCTGGCGCTGGCCAAGGACACGGCCAGCATCAAGTACCTGGCCGAGTTCGGCGTGGTCTTCCTGATGTTCGTCATCGGGCTGGAGTTCAACCTGCCGAAGCTGCGCAGCATGCGCTCGCTGGTGTTCGGCCTCGGCATGTCGCAGGTGACGCTGACGATGCTGGGCGCAGCCTTGGGGCATGGCCTGCTGGTCTGGATCTTCTCCTTCACCGACACGCCGTGGCAGATGGGCTGGCAGACGGCGCTGGCGCTCCCCGGCGCCCTGGCGATGAGCAGCACCGCGATCGTGGTGAAACTCATGGTCGAGCGGCTGGAACTGGAGTCCGAGCACGGTAAACGCGTCATGGGCGTGCTGCTGTTCCAGGATCTGGCGGTGGTGCCGCTGCTGGTGCTGATCCCGGCGCTGGACGAAGGCGGCCATGACCTGGCGGTCGCGCTGGCACTGGCCACGCTGAAGGCCGGCCTGCTGCTGACGCTGCTGCTGGTGGGCGGCAAGCGCGTGATGCGCTGGTGGCTGACGCTGGTGGCGCGGCGCAAGAGCGAAGAGCTGTTCATTCTGAACCTGCTGCTGATCA
Organism: Rubrivivax sp.; assembly: GCA_044225625.1. Lineage (GTDB taxonomy): Bacteria > Pseudomonadota > Gammaproteobacteria > Burkholderiales > Burkholderiaceae_C > Rubrivivax. The sequence continues at coordinate 4,909 of JBGAII010000185.1, read as the reverse complement.
CGCTCGGTCTCGCCTGGCTGACCGAGCATGCGGGGCTGTCGCTGGCGCTCGGTGCCTTCGTCGCCGGCATGCTGGTGGCCGAGACCGAATTCAAGCACCAGGTGGAAACCGACATCCGGCCGTTCCACGACGTGCTGCTCGGCCTGTTCTTCATCACCATCGGCATGAAGCTGGACTGGCGGCCGATCTTCGACCAGTGGTTCCTGGTGCTGGCGCTGACCAGCGTGCCGGTGGCGGCGAAGTTCGTGCTCGTCGCGGCGCTGACGCGCGCCTTCGGCGCCCAGCCGGGCGTGGCGCTGCGCACCGGCCTGTACCTGGCGCAGGCCGGTGAGTTCGGCTTCGTGCTGCTGGCGCTCGGCGCGCAAAACCACCTGGTGGCGCCGCAATGGGTCAGCCCGGTGCTGGCCAGCATGGTGCTGTCGATGCTGATCTCGCCGCTGCTGATCATCTACAGCAACCGCATCGTCATGCGGCTGTCGGCCAGCGACTGGCTGCTGCAGTCGGTGCAGGTGACCAGCATCGCCAAGCGCGCGATCACCACCCAGGGCCACGTGATCATCTGCGGCTACGGACGCAGCGGTCAGAACCTGGCGCGGCTGCTGGACAAGCAGCAGATCCCGTACATGGCGCTGGACCTGGACCCCGACCGCGTGCGCCAGGCCGCCGCCGCCGGCCAGAGCGTGGTCTTCGGCGACGCCGCGCGGCTGCAGAGCCTGATGGCCGCCGGCTTGGCGCGCGCCAGTGCGGTGGTCGTCAGCTACCCGGACACGCCTTCGGCACTGAAGATCCTGCGCCTGGTACGCGAGCACGCGCCGAAGGTGCCGGTGGTGGTGCGCACCATCGACGACGCCGACCTGGAGAAACTGCGCACGGCCGGCGCCGCCGAGGTCGTGCCCGAGGCCATCGAAGGCTCGCTGATGCTCGCCAGCCACGCACTGGTTCTGGTCGGCGTGCCGATGCGCCGCGTGATCCAGATGATCCGCGATGCGCGCGACGCCCGCTATGGCCTGCTGCGCGGCTACTTCCACGGTGCCGACGACGACACCGTGGAAGAACTGCAGCAGGAACGGCTGCTCAGCGTGACGCTGCCGGCGGCCGCCGCCGGCGTGGGCCGACAGCTCGGCCACCTGGCGCTGCAGGCGGAGGGCGTGCGCGTGGTCTCGGTGCGCCTGGCCGCGGGCCAGGTGCGCGATGCCGACGACGACCTCGCGCTGAAGGCCGGCGACACACTGGTGCTGTCGGGCCTGCCCGAGCCGCTGGCATTGGCCGAGGCCCGGCTGCTGAGCGGCGGCTGAAGGAGGAGACGATGACACCGACCGAGACCATCCGCAGCCATATCCGCACCGTGCCGGACTGGCCGGCGCCGGGCGTGATGTTCCGCGACATCACGCCGCTGCTGTCGAACCCGCGCGTGTTTCGCGTGCTGATCGACCAGTTCGTGCACCGCTACTTCGACACGCGGCCCAGCGCCATTGCCGGGCTCGATGCACGCGGCTTCATCATCGGCTCGGTGCTGGCCTACGAGCTGAACGTCGGCTTCGTGCCGATCCGCAAGCAGGGCAAGCTGCCCTTCACCACGGTGCAGGAGACCTACGAGCTGGAATACGGCTCGGCCGCGGTCGAGATGCACACCGACGCGGTCCGCCCCGGCGACCGGGTGGTGCTGATCGACGACCTGATCGCCACCGGCGGCACGATGCTGGCGGGCCTGCGCCTGCTGCAGCGCCTGGGCGCCACGGTGATCGAAGGCGCGGCCATCGTCGACCTGCCCGAGTTGCAGGGTTCGCAGCGCCTGCGCGAGGCCGGCCTGCCGTTGTTCACGCTGGTCGATTTCGCCGGCCACTGATGCGGCCGTCGAGGGCGACTCAGACCAGCGGAACGCCCCGCTCCAGATTGGCGCGCACGCGTGTGGCCATCACGGCGCCGGCCGCGCGCATCAGCGGCAGCGCCAGCGTCGGCGCGCGCGCGCAAAGCTCCTCGAGGCGTGGCGCGCTGAGCCCCCAGACGACGCACGGCGTCATCGCCTCGACGTTGGCGCTGCGCGTGACCTCGGCAAACAGCCCCGGCTCGCCGACCAGCGAACCGGGCCGCAGGATCGTGACGCGCGAGTGGCCGGCGATGCCGGCGGTGGCGAACACCTGCAGGTTGCCCTGTTCGACGAAATAGGCCGTACGGTCGGCGTCGCCCTGGCGGATCAGCAGGTGACCGGCCCGCAGGCTGTGCCGGGCCAGGTAAGGAGCCAGCGTCTGCCATTGCTGCGCGCCCAGCGCCGCCTTGAAGGCGTCGCCGGCGTTCAGGGTCTGCACAGCCTGGACCAATGTGGTGATGTCCATCGTCGTGCGCTCTGGTACCCAAGCGCCTGTGCGGCGTCTTGTTGTTGCGCGGCGATTCTGGACGGAGACGGCCGGCTGTTGCAATCGCTTACATGGGGGGCGCGCTCACTTGCCGATGCAAAAGCGGCTGAAGATCTCGCCCAGCAGGTCGTCGGCGGTGAAGGCGCCGGTGATCTCGCCCAGCGCGTCGTGTGCCAGCCGCAGTTCCTCGGCCAGCAGTTCCAGCGCCAGTGCCTCTTCGGCAGCCAGCGCCTGGGCGCGCTGCAGGTGCTCGCGCGTGCGCTGCAGCGCCTGCACGTGGCGCGCGCGCGCGATGAACAGGCCTTCCGGCACCGCATGCCAGCCCACCTGCTGCAGCAGGGCCTGGCGCAGCGCCTGCAGGCCCTCGCCGCTGCGCGTCGACAGGCCGATGCCGTCGGCCGGCACAGCGTGCACCAGATCGCGTTTGGTGTAGACCTGCAGCACGCGGGCGCCGGCGGGCAGTTGCGCGGCAATGCGGGCCTCGGCCGCGTCGTAGTCGGGCTGGCCGCGGCGGCTCAGGTCGCGCAGGAACAGCACCGCGTCGGCCTCGGCGATCGCATCCCAGCTGCGGGCAATGCCGATGCGCTCGACCTCGTCGTCGGTCGCGCCGCGCAGCCCGGCAGTATCGATCACGTGCAGCGGCACGCCTTCGATCGTGATGGTCTGGCTGACCCGGTCGCGCGTCGTGCCGGGGATCGGCGTGACGATGGCCAGTTCGGCGCCGGCCAGCGCATTCAGCAGCGAGCTCTTGCCGACGTTCGGCTGCCCGGCCAGCACGACGCGCATGCCTTCGCGCAGCAGCGCCCCCTGCTGCGCGCTGTCGAGCAGCTCGTCCAGCGCCGTGGCGATGCCGTCCAGCTGCTGCCGCGCCCCGGCCTGCTGCAGGAAGTCGATCTCTTCCTCGGGGAAGTCCAGCGTCGCCTCGACCAGCATGCGCAGCCGCACGATGCGCTCGCGCAGCGCCTGCACGCGGCGCGAGAACTCGCCGCTGAGCGAGCGCCCGGCCGAGCGCGCCGCGGCTTCGGTGCTGGCGTCGATCAGGTCGGCCACCGCCTCGGCCTGCGCCAGGTCGAGCTTGCCGTTCAGGAAGGCGCGCTGCGTGAACTCGCCGGGTTCGGCCAGCCGCACGCCGAGATCCTGGCCGGCCTCGAGACAGCGCGCCAGCAGCATCTGCAGCAGCACCGGCCCGCCGTGCGCCTGCAGCTCCAGCACGTCTTCGCCGGTGTAGGAATGGGGCGCCGGGAAATACAGGGCCAGGCCCGTGTCGATGGCTGCGCCTGCGGCGTCCACGAAGGGCAGCAGCGTCGCCGACCGCGGTGCCAGCGCGCGGCCGCACACCGCCTGCACCAGCGCACCCAGCGCCGGCCCCGAGACGCGCACGATGCCCACCGCGCCGCGCCCCGGCGCGGTGGCGATGGCGGCGATGGGCATGGCTCGGCGCGACAGCACGCGCCGATCGTAGCCTGCACCACGCGGCGGCCGGCGCTCAGCGCGGCGCCACCGTCACCGGGTGGAGGCGGGGCACCGGCGGCCGGCTGCGGCTACTTGCCGAGCACGCCCAGCTTCTTGTTGATGAACCACTGCTGCGAGATCGACAGGATGTTGTTCGTCAGCCAGTACAGCACCAGGCCGGCCGGGAAGAAGAAGAACATCACCGAGAAGGCCAGCGGCATGATCCACATCATGCGCGCCTGCACCGGGTCGGGCGGGGTCGGGTTCAGCCAGGTCTGGAACAGCGACGAGGCCGTCATCAGCAGCGGCAGGATGAAGTACGGGTCGGGCTGCGACAGGTCGTGGATCCACAGGATCCATGGCGCGCCGCGCATCTCCACGCTGGACAGCAGCACCCAGTACAGCGCGATGAAGAAGGGCATCTGCGCCACGATCGGCAGGCAGCCGCCGAGCGGGTTGACCTTCTCCTCGCGGTAGATGCGCATCATCTCCTGCTGCATCTGCTGCGGCTTGTCCTTGTAGCGCTCGCGCAGCTCGGTGACGCGCGGCGCCACCGCCTTCATCTTGGCCATCGAGCGGTAGGCGCTGGCATTGAGCCAGTAGAAGGCGATCTTCAGCAGCACCACCAGCGCGACGATCGACCAGCCCCAGTTGCCGAGCACGCCGTGCAGCTGCGTCAGCAGCCAGAACAGCGGCTTGGCCAGGATCGTGAACCAGCCGTAGTCCTTCACCAGCTCCAGGCCCGGCGCCAGCGCGGCCAGCTTGTTCTCTTCCTGCGGGCCGGCGAACAGCGTCGACTGCAGCACCTTGCGGCCGCCGGCCGCCACCTCGCCCAGCGGCACGACCATCGCGATGGCGTACAGGTTCTCGCCGACCTTCTGCACGCGGAAGTCGCGCGGCTCGTTGCCGGCCAGCAGCCAGGCCGACGCGAAGTAGTGCTGCACCATCGCCACCCAGCCGTTGTCGGCGCTCTTCGGGATGTCGACCTTGCCCTTGGCGATGTCCTTGAAATCGATCTTGTGGAACTTGCCGGCGTCGGTGTACATCGCCGGGCCGGTGAAGGTGAAGTAGAACGACGACTCGCCCTCGGGCGGGTTGCCGTC
>JBGAII010000184.1:0-8240 GCA_044225625.1 Rubrivivax sp. | reverse complement strand
TCTTGCCTTTGGCGACTTCGTGCTGCAGCGCTCTCAGCAGAGGCTGCTTCGAGCGGACGGCATCCCTGTCGATCTGACTCCGCGCGTCTACGCCACGCTGCTGATACTGGTGGACCACGCCGGCAAACTGGTCGAGAAGGACCAGCTCATCGAGCAGGTCTGGCCCGGGCTGGTGGTCGGCGAGAACAGCCTGAGCCAGGCCATTGCCCGTCTTCGCCGCGTACTGGGCGACGAGGCCCAGGTCAGCCGGTACATCCAGACAGTACCGCGCAAAGGCTTCAGGTTCATCGCGCCGGTGACGCCGCTGGCACCCGAAATCGCCTCGCCGCCCGCCCATATCCCAGGCGGCACGGACGCCACGGACGTCGAGGCGCGGCAAGACGCCACGCCGATGTCAGCGCATACCTTGCCGATTGGGTCAGACCTCTCGCGCCGTCGGTGGATGACGGCCGGTCTTGCGACGGCCGCGTTGGGCGGCTCGGCGGTGCTGGTGTGGCAACGGAAGAGTGCCGTGGCCGACCGTTCGAGCGCACGTGCGACGGTCGCCGTCCTGCCCTTTGCAGCGCTCGGGCCGGTGGGCGGCCTGGAGTTGGTGGATGTCGGCCTGGCCGACGGCGTGATCGCCAGGCTGTCGGTCCTGCCCGGCCTGGTGGTGCTGGCGCCGGCCTCGGTGATGCGCTTCGCCGGCAAGGATCGCGACCCCTTGGGTGCCGGCCGGGCACTGCAGGCAGACTGGGTCATCGACGGCTCGGTGCAGCGCAGCGCCGGCAACCTGCGTGTCGTGGCACGGCTGCTGCGCACGAGCGACGGCACGGTCGCGTGGAGCCGCACCTTCGATCGCGATGCCAATGCGCTGTTCGAGTTGCAGGACTTGGTCGCCGAAGACCTGCTTCGGGCCCTGGAGCGGCAATTGCCGACGGCGGACCTCGGCGGGCTTTCGGAGGCCGGAGGGACGCGCAACTTCGAGGCCTACCAGCTCTTCCTCACGGCAGCCTGGCGCGCCCAGGGTGGTCGTGGAGCAGACATCGAGCGCGCAGTCTCGCTGCTCGACAAGGCGCTGGCGATCGACCCGAACTTTGCCCGCGCATGGGCCATGCTGGCTTGGGTGCAAAGGCGCAGGCTGTGGATCTCGGACACGCCCCCGGCGGCCGTCTTTGCAGCAGCCGACGCGGCGGTGCACCGGGCCATCGCGCTGGTCCCGAGTCTCTCACTGGCGCTGGCCGGCGTGGGCTTCAGCCGCTTCTGGTTCGGGTTCGACTGGACGGGCGGCGAGCAGGCCTTTCGTTCGGCGCTGGCGAGCAACCCCAGCGAATCCAATGCACGATGGGGGCTGGCCTTCCTGCTGCTGACGCAAGGCCGCACCGAGGAGGGCTTCATGCAGCTGCGCATGGCCCGCGAACTGGATCCGATGTCACCAGTGATGAATACGCTGGAGGCGGCCTTCCTCACTGCAGTGGGGCGTACCGAACCTGCTCACCGGGCCTTGGCCACTGCGCTCGACATCGCGCCGAATCTCTGGTTGGCGCACGCCGCGCTCGGGCGCCTGCTTGTCGCCAAAGGCAAGCCCGAGGACGGTCTGACGGCGTTCAGGCGTGCGGTGGAACTGGCCCCCGACTCCGTGCGGCCTCGCGCCCATCTGGGCGTGCAACTTGCGGCCATGGGGCGCGCGGCAGAAGCGCGCGGCGAGCTTCTGCAGATGCAGCAGCGCGCGGCGCGGACCTTCGTGCCGCCCACCAGCCTGGCCATGGTTCACGCGGCACTTGGCAAGAAGGAGGCCGCTCTCGACGAACTGGACCGCGCCTACACGGTTCGCGACACCCGGCTGGTGGAGCTGAAGGGCGACCCCAGCTGGGCTGCACTGCGCGCCGAGCCCAGGTTCGTGGCGCTAGCGGCGAAGCTCGGGCTCGACGGACCTGGGTCTGCATTAAGTTCGATTTAGGTCCGTCCCGAACGACTAAGATGGAGGCTGCAACCATCGGTTCCCGGCCGACACACGAAGCATGCTTGCAACCCTCCTGCGCGGACTGACCCTGGCAACGCTGGTGATGCTCGGCGCCTGCTCTTCGAGCAAGACGGAAGTCATGCCGCCGACGGTCAGCGTGTCGATCGGCCAGCAGCTGATCGACCTGAAGAAGGCACGGGACACCGGCGCCATCTCCGAGTCCGAATACCAGGCGCAGGTCCGGCGCGTGATCGACTCGGTCAAATGAACTCAGCGAAGCGGGCCGCCATGATGTCCAGACTCCTTCTGTCGTCGCTGTTCGTCGGCTGTATCGCGCTGGCCGGCTGCGGCAGCTCGTCGAAAGCCAATGTGACGGTGACCGGTACGACGACGGTCTCGACCGGTCAGGAGTTGATCGACCTGAAGCGCGCGCTCGACGAAGGCGCCATCAGCCAGCGCGACTACGACAAGGTGCGCAAGATCCTGCTCGACCGCAAGTCCTGAGCGCGCAGCTCAGGCCGGGCGCGCGAAGAAGGGCGCCGTCTCGAACACCTCGTTGGCAAAGCGCTGGCCGTTGAGCGCCAGGCTGCGCTTGAGCACGAAGTCGAACATCAGCACGTTGTGGTGGCGCAGCGCCAGCAGCGGCTCGACCCTGTCGGCCGCCAGCAGCCCGCGCCCGGCAAGCTTGCGCACGTCGATCAGCGGCACCACGCCGGGCAGCGGATAGTCCGAGCCGTTCAGCAGCCGTGCCTGCCACTCGCGCCGCGACAGCAGCGTCGGAATGACGTCGACCCGGTTCGACTGCACCACGGCCGAGATGTCGCCGAACAGCACACCGCGGTACTGCGGCTCGTCCATCATGCGCACGAACAGGTCGAAATTCGAGGGCTTGGCTGCTGCGCCGGCCGCGGCACCGGGCGGCGTGCCGATCTCGTCGCCGTGACCCAGCGACGCACAGTGCGCGACGATGACGCGCACGCCCGCCTCCAGCGGCCGGCGCAGGCGCAGCGGGTTGCCCAGGTGCTCGCCGAAACCGACCACCGCCTGCTCGTCGCCGGCGTGGGTGATCAGCGGCAGCTTCAGCGCGGCCAGCCTGGCGTAGAAGGGATCGCAGCGCGGGCTGGCCGGGTCGATGTTCTGCGCGGTCGGCAGCCACTTGATGGCCTTCGCGCCGCCCGCGACCGCCGCGTCCAGCCGCTGCAGCGCCTGCGGGTCGTAGGGGTGCACCGAAGCCACCCATTCGTAACGGCCCGGCTGCTGCGCCGCCATGGCGGCGATGTGCTCGTTGGCGGCGTAGTAGGTGGACACCTCCTTCATCGGCGCACCGGCTTCGTCGCGCGCCCAGTCGAAGGCGAAGAGCATCACCTTGAAGCCGCGCGGCATCTGCTCGCACTGCGCCAGCAGGTGCTCCATGAAGCTCAGGTCGATGCGGCCGGGGCGGTCGTCGATGCAGGAGGCGTTGATGTAGATCTTGCGCCGCAGGTATTCGGTGGGATGTCGCAGCTGGCTCATGCGCGGGTTGAACCACAGGCCGCTGCCGGAGTCGCCATCGCCGAAGACGTGCAGGTGCGTGTCCCACACCTTGGCCGCGTCCAGGCCCTGCCATGCGTCGCGCACGCGCGGATCCTGCAGCAGCGACGCCGGCACCGGCCCCAGGCACTTGTTCAGCACGCCGTCGCGCACCGACAGGTCGAAGCCGGTCAGGCCGGCGGCCGCGGCCGCGGCAAGGAAAGTGCGGCGACGCAAGCCGGAAAGTGGAGGATTCATCGTGCGAGCAGGTTCTTGTGGATCGCGCCGCCCTTCATGATCAGGACGAAGCGTTTGTCGGGCTGCGCGACCAGGCTCAGGTCCTGCAGCGGGTTGCCGTCGACCAGCAGCAGGTCGGCGAGCGCGCCTTCCTCCACCACGCCGAGCTTGCCGGGATAAGGGTTGCGCGGGCCGGAAAGCCGCAGCAGCTCGCCGCTGGTGCCGGTGGCCATGGCCAGCACTTCGGCCGGCGTGAACCACTGCCCCATCTGCGCGAGCAGCGCGCCCTGCCGCCGCGCGTTGGCCGCCGAGAACAGGATATCGGTGCCCCAGACCATCTTGAGCTTGTACTTCCGCGCCAGCGCCACGGCCTGTTCGGTGCCGGCAAAGATCTGGCGCAGCCGCGCCATGCTCGACGGCGGCATCTGCGGCGCGAAGCCGTCGTCGACGAAGGGCTGGAAGCTCAGCCACACGCCCCGCTCCGCGATCAGCCGGGCGCTGGCCTCGTCCATCAGGTGGCCATGCTCGATGACCTTGGCGCCGGCGCCGATGGCACGCTGGATGGCTTCGGGCGTATAGGCATGCACGCCGACGTAGGTGCCCCAGTTGCCGGCGGCCTGCACCGCGGCGCGCAGCTCCTCTTCGGTAAAGGTGGACACATCCAGCGGGCTGTGCGGCGAGGCCACGCCGCCACCGGCGGTGAGCTTGATCTGCGACGCGCCCAGCAGCAACTGCTCGCGCACGCGCAGCCGCACCTCGTCGGGCGAATCGGCGAGCTGGCTGGCGTTCAGAGCGCCGGTCAGCGGCGGCGGCCCACCGAGCTGGCGCGGCAACTCGTGGCGTGCACGGAAGTCGCCGTGCCCGCCGGTGATCGTGATCATCGCGCCGGACGGATAGATGCGCGGGCCGGGCACGACGCCTTCGTCGATGGCCCGCTTCAGCGCGAAGGACGGCCCGCCCAGGTCGCGCACGGTGGTGAAGCCGCGCATCAATGTCGCACGGGCCTCGGCGGTGGCCAGCAGCGTGAGGTAGCCGAGGTCGCCTTCCAGCGTGACGGCCATCGATGGCGCCGCCAGCATCGTGTGCCAGTGGCTGTCGATCAGGCCGGGCATCAGCGTGCGCCCCTGGCCATCGACGACCGTGGCGTCCGCCGGCGCGGCCATCGGCTCGGCGGAAATGCGCTCGATGATCTCGCCGCGCACCAGCACATGGCGCGGGCCCGACAGCACCGCACTGCGGCCATCGAAGACCTGCACGTTCTGCAGCAGCGTGACCGGCCCGGCCGGCTGGGCCGACACGGCGCCGCACAGCAGCGAGGCCAGAGCACAGAAACCCAGACGGAGCGGACGAGGCAGCTTCATCGGACCCTCCGTCGTGCGGGTCTAAGGCTTGGCCGCAGTGGGCCGCGCCGGGATGCCCTCTTCGACACGCTGCATGACGAAGTCGAAGAAGGGGTTGGAGGACATGCGCGCCAGCGAATCGATGCTGACGATCAGCGTGCCGCGTTCGCCGCGCGTGGCCATCGCGCCGAGGTTGGCGCCGTAGTCCTCGCTGGTGTCGGGCTGCAGGCCGTAGAGCGGGTCGCTCAGCGGGAACGGAATCGCCAGGTGCGACAGCGAGAACACGCCCGGCGGGAAGGCCAGGCCGAGTTCCTGCACCGTCTCGGTGGTGCTGCCCGCGTCGATGGTGCGGGCCACCACCTGGTCGCTCTGCCGGCTGACGTTGGTGACCAGCGTGCTGCGGAAGTTGCGCGGCGGCTCGGGCAGCAGGCGCGACACGAGCGTGTCGGTGTCGCGCCGCAGCAGCGGGCCGAACTTGGCTTGGCGGTTGATGTCGAACAGCACCCGTTCGCTGCGGTTGGCCGGCAGCTGCGCATACAGCGCGTTGACGATGGCGCGCGTGCTGACGGTGAAGTCGACCACCGACTGGAAGGTCAGCACCGGCGGCAGGCCCTTCAGGTTGTCCTCGCGCGCATGGCGGTCGATCTGCGCCTGCAGCCGCCGCGCCACCAGCGACGACTGGCGCGCGCCGTTGACCGGAAAGCTGTTGTACTTGAAGGGGTTGAACTCCGGCACGATGCCCAGCCATGCCGCCTTGTCGAAGGCAGGGATGAAGGCCGGCCAGCCGAACACGCCGGCAAAGCGCGCCATGCTGGTGATGCCGATCATCGGCGCGAACAGCACGATGCGTTCCGGCCGGGCGAGCTGCGGGTCGTCGAGCACGTCCAGCGCGTACTTCATCGCCAGCGCGCCGCCGTTGGAAAAGCCGACGACGTGCAGCGGCGCCGGCGCCGGCGCCAGGCGCCGCGCCTCGCGCACGGCCAGGTGCGTGGCCGCCATCCACTGTTCCCACTCGACCTGGCTCAGCCCGGCCGGCACGGTGCCGTGGCCGGGCAGGCGGATCGCCACCGCGGCATAGCCGTCCTGCACGTAGCGGCGCGCCACGTGGCGCAGGCTGTAGGGCGAATCGGTCAGGCCGTGCAGCAGCACCACGGCGCCCACCGGTGTGCCCTGTGGCAGCAGCACGTAGGAGCGGTTCCAGTCCTGCGCAAAGCGGCCGGGATAGATCGGGCTGCCGTCGAAGTAGCGGTTGGACTCGACCTGATCCTCGGGCTCGAGCTTGTCGGTGACTTCGGCACGCACCTCTTCGAACAGCTTCTTCTCGACCTGCAGGTAGCCGGCCCAGTCGAGCTGGGCGATCTGCGGGGCCGAGGCCTCGTGCGGCACGAAGGTGTGCCAGCGCGCGAGGTGCGGCGCGCGCAGCGCGTCGTAGGCGCGCCAGGCGAGGATGGCGACGAACAGCGCCACGATGATGATCGCCGCCCGCTTGAACACCTTCACCGCCGTCGCCTTCATCGTCGTTTCTGCCCTGGCGCCGCCGGAGGCGGCCGAGGGATCATAAGCGCCGCACCATCGGCAACAATGCGCCGCCCAGGCAGGAGACGACACGCATGCCCGACCCCCGACCGCACCACGGCAAGGAAGCGCAACCGCCATGTGGCAGAAGCTGAAGCCGCAGGCCGGCAACCTGCGCCTGTGGCAGGGCGGCCTGCTGCTCGCGCTGCTGGCCTTCTGGCACCTGATGACGGCGCCGGGCCTGTTGCCGAACTTCATGTTCGAGAACGACCGCCAGGCGGCGTTCTTCTTCGGCCAGCCGGCGCTGGTGGCGCAGCGCATCTGGGCCTGGTTCGTGACCGACGCCGACATCTACCGGCACCTCGGCGTGACGCTGACGGAGACGCTGCTGGCCTTTGCCATCGGCTCGGTGCTGGGCCTGCTGGCGGGCCTGTGGCTGGCGTTGCAGCCGATGGCCTCGGCGCTGCTCGAGCCCTACATCAAGGCGATGAACTCGATGCCGCGCATCATCCTGGCGCCGATCTTCGCGGTCTGGTTCGGGCTGGGCATCGGCAGCAAGGTGGCGTTGGGCGTGACGCTGGTGTTCTTCATCGTCTTCTTCAACGTCTACCAGGGCGTGCGCGAAGTCAGCCCGGTGGTGCTGGCCAATGCGCGCATGCTCGGCGCCAGCCCGCGCCAGCTGCTGCGCCATGTGTACCTGCCCAGCGCGATGGCCTGGGTGTTCAGCTCGCTGCACAACAGCGTCGGCCTGGCCTTCGTCGGCGCGGTGGTCGGCGAATACCTGGGTTCGAGCCAGGGCGTGGGCTACCTGATCCTGCAGGCCGAGGGCAGCTTCGACATCAACACCGTGATGGCCGGCATCGTGGTGCTGACGGCCTTTGCGCTGCTGCTCGACGCCGGCGTCACGCGCATCGAGAAGCGGCTGATGAAGTGGCAGCCGAAGAGCGGCGAGACCGAGAAGCTCTGAGCGGCGGGCCCTGCATGCGGCGGCGCAGGGCGCAGCGCCGCGGCCGGCTCAGAGCTTGCGCTCCTTGCGCAGGCGCTCGCACTGCTCGTGCTTGCTCCAGGTCTTTTTCGCGCACTGCGTTTCCATGCACTGCAGCAGCGCATAACGCTCGCGGTTGCCGCAGGCCTGGCGCGGGCTGCCCGGCGCCGCTGGCTTGACGGCGGCGGCGGGCGTCTTCGGCCGGGCCGGGGTGTCCGGTGTCTGCGCGGCCGGCATCGGCGTCACTGGCGTCGGCTGCATCGGCACGGCGGGGCCGGCGCCGGGCGGCGGATAGAGCAGCGGCGCCGCCGCGGCGGCCATGTCGGCCGGGGGCGCCGGCGATGCGGCGGCGTTGCCGCCGACGCCCAGGCGCGGGCCGCGCAGCAGGCCCGGGTCGTATTGGTTGAGCAGCCAGACCACGGCGGCCGCCAGCGCGGTCAGCAGCAGCGCGGCGCCGGCGACCAGCCACAGCAGCCGGCGACTGCGCATCGGCGCCGATTCAGCGTCGTCACCGTCGGCCACCGCCACATCGACCCCGGCCGACGGCCGGGCCGCGTCCGCGGTGGCCTGGGCGGCGATGGCGGCCAAGGTCTGGTCCAGGTCGGCGATGACCTTGCGCGCCTGCACGTTCTCTGTCGCCCGGGGGGCCACCACCGCCAGCGGCCGCGCGACCGGCGCGACCGGCGCCATTGGCGCGAGCGCGGCCACGGGC
>JBGAII010000183.1:0-8281 GCA_044225625.1 Rubrivivax sp. | reverse complement strand
ACCACCGCGGTGTCGGCGCGCGCCTCGACCAGTTCGTCCAGGTAGCAGATCGCGCCGCGGCGCGCGGCCAGCGTCAGCGGCCCGTCCTGCCAGCGTGTGCCCTGTGCGTCCAGCAGCCAGCGGCCGGTGAGGTCGGCAGCGCTGGTGTCGTCGTTGCAGACCACGGTGACCAGCGGCCGCTGCAGCCGCCACGCCATGTGCTCGACGAAGCGCGTCTTGCCGCAGCCGGTCGGGCCCTTCAGCAGCAGCGGCAGGCGCTGCGCCCAGGCGGCCTCGAACAGCGCCACCTCGCGACCGGCCGGCTGGTAGTGCGGCTCGGCCGCCGGCGGCGCGGCCAGCGGCGAGGCGATGCCGGCGTCCACGGCGCGCTCAGCCGTGCTGCGGCGTGGCCTGGTTCGGGATGCCTTCGATCGGCGCCTCGTCGGTGCCGACGGTGCTGCGCGTGATGGCCTCGACCTTCTTGCGCGTGCCTTCGGGGTCGTTGATCCACTGGCCGTAGAACTCGTAGGGGCAGGCGGCGACGCCCTGGTCGCCCTCGCGCGAGTTGATCAGTCCGGTGTAGCCGCGGTGCAGCAGCTTGAACAGGTGGTTCTCGCTCTGCGCGTTCCTGCGGAAGTCGCGGATCAGGTGCTTGCTCAGCGCGGCGTACTGGATGCCCATGTCCTCCTCGCCGCATTCGCCGAGCGTGCGGCCGTCGAAGCCGATGATCGCGCTGTGGCCGAAGTACGAATACACGCCGTCGAAGCCGGAGGCATTGGCCACCGCGACGTAGCAGTTGTTGGCCCAGGCCATCGCCTTGGCCATCAGCACCTGCTGGTCCTTGGCCGGGTACATGTAGCCCTGGCAGCGCACGATCAGCTCGGCACCCTTCATCGCGCAGTCGCGCCAGATCTCGGGGTAGTTGCCGTCGTCGCAGATGATCAGGCTGATCTTCAGGCCCTTGGGGCCGTCGCTGACGTAGGTGCAGTTGCCCGGATACCAGCCCTCGATCGGCACCCACGGCATGATCTTGCGGTACTTCTGCACCACCTCGCCCTGGTCGTTCATCAGGATCAGCGTGTTGTACGGCGCCTTGTGCGGGTGCTCCTCGTGGCGCTCGCCCGTCAGCGAGAAAACGCCCCACACCTTGGCCTTGCGGCAGGCCGCCGCGAAGATCTCGGTCTCGTCGCCGGGCACGGTGCTGGCCGTGTCGTACATCTCCTTCGAGTCGTACATGATCCCGTGCGTGCTGTACTCGGGGAAGATCACCAGGTCCAGCCCGGGCAGGCCGAGCTTCATGCCTTCGATCATCTTCGCGATGCAACGCGCGTTGTCCAGCACCTCGGCCTTGGTGTGCAGGCGCGGCATCTTGTAGTTGACGACCGCGACGCCGACCGCGTCCTTGCTGCTGGAAATGTCGCCGTGGTGCATGCTGCGGGCCTCCTGTGCTGCGGGTGAAACCCATTGTGGAAAGCGCCCGCGTGGCGGTTAATACGTCGAACGACGTAGGCCCTGCCGCCGCCCCGGGAGACAACGATGCGAGGCCCTTCAGCCCGCGCAACGCGCACGCTGGCGCTGCTGGCGGCCACACTGGCCGCGGCCTGCTCGCGCGTCGAGACGCCGCCGTCGGCCGCGTCACCCGCCGCGCTGCGCCAGGCCGCAGCGCCGGCACCGGCAGTGGACGCGGCCCTGCTGCTGGTGCAGGAGCTGATGGACTGGGTGGTCGAGCCGGCCGCCGGCGTGGTCTTCGCCGCCGCCGGCCGGCGGGCGCCGCCCGACCGGCGACCGGCCGGCGCCGCGGCCTGGCAGGCGGTCGCCGACGCCGCCGAGCGCCTGGGCGAACAGGCCGCCTGGCTGGCGCAGCCGGCATTGGCCGCACACCGCAGCGACTGGCAGACACTGGCCGGTGCGATGCGGCTCAGCGCCGCCGAGGTGGGGGCCGCCGCCCGCGCGCAGGACGCCGAGCGTGCCGCACAGGCCAGCGACGCGCTGCGCGCTGCCTGTCAGGGCTGCCACCTGCGTTATGCCGCCGCGGTGGCGCAGCGGGTCGGCGACTGGCCGGCGCGGCCCTAGTGGGTCAGCCCGGGGAAGGACGCGCGCAGGCTGCTCAGCATCATGTCCACCGCGATCGCGGCCAGGATCATGCCCATCAGCCGCTGCGTGATCGCCGTCGAGCGCGCCGACAGGTGGCGGCCGATCCACGGCGCCGTCAGCATCGATGCGCTGAGCACGGCCAGGAACACCAGCAGACCCAGCGCGAAGGCCGGCACCTTGCCGCTGCTGTAGGCGCTGTGGCCGAGCACGATCATCGTCGCGATGGCGCCGGGGCCGAGCAGCAGCGGAATGGCCAGCGGATAGATGGCCACGCTGTCGGCGTCGGTGTGCGCCAGGGCCTCGCGTTCGCGGTCGGTGGGCGCCTGCTGCGTGCTGGCATTGCCGTGCAGCATCGACAGCGCGATCAGCAGCACCAGCAGGCCGCCGGCCAAGCGGAAGTCGGTGATGCTGACGCCGAAGACGTCGAGGATCGCCTCGCCGGCCACGGCCGCGGCCACGCAGCCCACCGACACCGCGATCAGCGCCGTCACCGCGATGCGGCGGCGCTCGACGTCGGAGGCGCCGTGCGTCAGCGACAGGAACACCGGCACGTTGGCCACCGGGTTCATGATCGCGAACAGCGCCGAGAACACCTTGATCGAGAACGCCAGGTCGAAGGCCATGGCGGGGCACTCTAACAGCGTGGCGCCGGGCCGGCTGCAGGCCCGAAGGCCGTAGTCTTCGCGCATGGATTCGCTGATCGCCGCCGCCGCGCGCGCCCTCGGCGCCGGCGACGTGCTCGGCGCGCTGCAGCACGTGGCCCTGCGCGACGACCCGGCGGCGCTGGCGCTGCGCGGCATCGCGATGGCGCGGCTCGGCGAGCTGGCGCGTGCGCGCGATCTGCTGCGCCGCGCGGCCCGCGGCTTCGGCGCGCACGAGACGCTGGCCCGGGCCCGCTGCGTGGTCGCCGAGGCCGAGGTGGCCTTGGCCCTGCGCGAGCTGTCCGGCACGCCGGAAGCACTGGAGGCGGCCGCGCGCACGCTGGCCGCGCGCGGCGACCGGGCCAACGCCGGCCTGGCGCGGCTGATTGCGGCGCGGCGCTGGCTGCTGCTGGGGCGGCTGGAGCCGGCCGCCGCCGCGCTGGCCCAGGCCGATGCCGACGGCGGCCCGCCTGCACTGGCGGCGGTGTCCGCGCTGGCGGGCGCCGAACTGGCGCTGCGTTCGCTGCGCCTCGATGCGGCCGAGACCTTGCTGATGCAGGCGCAGGCCGCGGCCGCGCGCTCGCGGCTGCCGGAGCTGCAGGCCGAGGTGGCCGAGGCCCTGCAGGCGCTGCAGCGGCCCGCGGCCCGGCGCCGCGGGCCAAGCGGCGAGCAGCCGCTGCGCCTGCACGAGGTGGCGGCGCTGCGCGACTCGGGGGCGTTGGTGCTGGACGGCTGCCGGCATGCGCTCGGTGCCGGCGGCGTCTGGCTGAACCTCGCGCGCCGGCCGGTGCTGTTCGCGCTGGCGCAGGCGCTGGCCGCAGCCTGGCCCGGCGACGCGGCGCGCGAGGCGCTGATCGCACAGGTGTTCCGCACCCGCGATCCGGACGAAACGCACCGCGCGCGCCTGCGGGTCGAGATCGGGCGGCTGCGCCGCCTGGCCGCGCCGCTGTGCGCGATCGAGTCCACGGCGCGCGGCTTCGTGCTGCGGCCGCCGGCCGGCCGCGAGGTGGTGTCGATCGCGCCGCCGCTGGACGGCGAACAGGCCGCGTTGCAGGCGTTGCTGGCCGACGGCGCAGCCTGGTCCACGTCGGCGCTGGCGCTGGCACTGGGCGAAAGTCAGCGCAACGTGCAGCGTGCGCTGGCCGAGTTGCAGGACGCCGGCCGCGTGCGCCGCATGGGCCGCGCCCGCGCGCAGCGCTGGCTGGCGCCGCCGCTGGCCGGATTCACGACGATCTTGTTACTCCCCGCCGCGCTGCCGCCTGACTAGAGTTCCCTCACCGCGCCGCACCGGCGCCCGTGAAAGGAACCCGATGAACGACCCCAACCGCACCGAGGCCGCATGGCAGCCGGCCGAGATCGTGCGCGAATACGGCCCCTTCGGCGGCGACGGCCGCGTGCACGGCGTCAGCCACGATGGCCGCCACGTCTGGGCCGCGCTCGGCACCGAGCTGCTGGCCTTCGACCCGGTGAGCGGCGCGTCGGTGCGCACGCTGCAGCGCGCCTGCGACGCCGGCACCGCCTTCGACGGCAAGCACCTGTACCAGATCGCCGAGGCGCGCATCGACAAGCTCGACCCGGCCACCGGCGCGGTGCTGGCGTCGATACCGGCGCCGGGGCAGGGCGCCGATTCGGGCCTGGCCTGGGCCGAGGGCAGCCTGTGGGTCGGCCACTATCGCGAGCGCCAGATCCACCAGATCGACCCGGCCACCGGCCGCGTGATCCGCAGCATCGCCTCGAACCGCTTCGTCACCGGTGTCAGCTGGGTCGACGGCGAGCTGTGGCACGGCACCTGGGAGGGCGACGAGAGCGAGCTGCGCCGCATCGATCCGGCCAGCGGCCAGGTGCTGCAGCGGCTGGCGATGCCCGAAGGCACCGGCGTCAGCGGCCTGGAATCCGACGGCGACGCGCTGTTCTATTGCGGCGGCGGCAGCAGCGGCAAGGTGCGCGCGGTGCGCCGGCCCAAGGCCGCCTGAACCATTCGATGCAAGGAGTAACCCGATGAACACGATCCCCCTCACCGCTGCGCGCGTCGCCACGCGCGATGTCTGGCTGGCCGAGCGCCTGGCGCTGCTGGCGCGCGAGAAGGAACTGACCCGCGCACAGGACGAACTGGCGCGCCAGCGTCGCCAGCTGCCCTGGGTGCGCGTCGACAAGCGCTATGTCTTCGACACGCCGGACGGCCCGCGGGCCCTGGGCGAGCTGTTCGACGGCCGGCGCCAGCTGCTGGTGCAGCACTTCATGCTCGCGCCGGACTGGGAGGAAGGCTGCAAGAGCTGCAGCTTCATGGCCGACCATCACGACGGCATGCGGGCCCACCTGGCGCAGCGCGACGTGACGTTGCTGGTGGTGTCGCGCGCGCCGCTGGCCCGCATCGAAGCGTTCCGCCGGCGCATGGGCTGGCAGTTCCGCTGGGTGTCGTCGCACGGCAGCGACTTCAACCACGACTACGGCGTCAGCTTCACGCCCGAGCAGCGGGCGCGCGGCACCGTGCCCTACAACTACCGGGAGCAGGCCTTTCCGCAGGAAGAGGCGCCGGGCATCAGCGTTTTCGCAAGCGACGGCGCGGGCACGGTGTTCCACACCTATTCGCGCTACGGCCGCGGCGTGGAAGCGATGATGGGCACCTATGCGCTGCTCGACCTGGTGCCGCGCGGCCGCGACGAGGACGGCCTGAGCTACGGCATGGAATGGCTGCGCCACCACGACCGCTACGGCGAGCCGGCCGCGGCCGGCTGCTGCTGTGCCGCGAAGGCCTGAGGCTCTTGCGCGCGAGCTGGCGATGGAGGCAGCCTGGCCCTGGTTCGCCGTCGCCGCGTTCGGCGCGCTGCACGGCCTGAACCCGCTCAGCGGCTGGCCCGCCGTCGCCGCCTGCGGCGGGCGGCACGACGGCCGCGGGCCCGTGCGGCGCGCGCTGGTCTCGCTGGCCGTCGGGCATCTGCTGTCGGTGCTGCTGGTGGCGGCTGCGGTGGCCACCGGCCTGGCGCTGCCGCGGGCGCTGCTGCCATGGCTGGCGGGCGGGGTGTTGCTGCTGGTGCTGGCGTGGCGCTGGACCGGCCGGCGCAGCGTCGCCATGCCCGCAGGCGGCCTGACGCAGGCGGCCCTGGGGCTGTGGTCCTTCATCGTGTCCACGGTCCAGGGCGCCGGCCTGATGCTGGTGCCGGCGCTGGCGCCGCTGTGCCTGAGCGGCCTGCCGGACCGCGCGGCGGGCAGTGCCGGCGCAATCGGCCTGGCGCTGGCGGCGGCGGGCCTGCACATGGCGGCGATGCTGGGTGCCGCGGCGGCGGTGGCCGTGGCAGCGCGCCGGGCGGCGCGGAGCTATGGCGCCGCACGGGCCCGGTGTGCCGCGGCCGACGCACCCAGCGGCCGGCGGCGGGCGTGAACGAGTTGGCGCGTGCCCGCGGCGGCGGCGGCGTGGCCGGCCCATGCCGCCGCGACGTGGCCAGAATCGGGCACCCGCTTCAGCTTCGACCCGATGGCTCCGATTTCCAGCATCGCGCTCAGCGGCATGAATGCCGCGATGAGCGGCCTGCAGACCTCCGCGCACAACATCGCCAATGCCGGCACGGCGGGCTTTGGCCGACAGCGGGTGCAGCAGACGGCCGAGGCTGCGGGCGGTGTCGCCGCCAGCGTCGAGCAGACGCCGGCCGCGACCTCGCTGGAGCGCGACGTCGTCGGGCAGCTGGTGGCAAAGAACGCCTTCCTGGCCAACCTGGCGGTGTTCCGCACGGCCGACCAGATGGCCGGCACGCTGCTGGATCTTCGGTCCTGAGGCCGGTGGCGCCGTGCCCCGCGATGCGGCTCAGCCGCGTCGCCGGCGGCCGATAAGGCCGAGCGCAGCCAAGCCGGCCAACATCAGCGCCCACGACGAAGGTTCGGGTATCGGCGGCGGCGCGGACTCGGTATAGAAAGCCGCGCCATAGACCGAACTCAGCGGTGCGCCGTTGGCGGTGGAAAGCAAGGTGCCCGCACCCGTGCTCACGTCGACGCGAAGGACCTTGCCGCCGCTGAATCCGTAGAGATCGTGGCCATTGGGGCTCGCAAGGCCATAGACCTCGGAATAGCCGGTCGAGCCGACGAGGGTGGCCGCGCCTGTGCTGGTGCTGACCCGATAGAGCCGGTCCTGGCTCGCAACTCCGGTGAGATAGAGCTGGCCGTCGATGAACGCGAGATCGCCGGATGAGCTGATGCCGGGCCCCAGGCTGCCGATGCTGGTTCGTGCCCCGGAGGCGGTATCGAAGACATAGAGCGCCGTTGACGCTCCATACAGCTTGCCGTCGCTGCCGAAGACGAGCGAGTTGATGTTCCCGCCACCGCCCGTGCCGATGAAGCTCGCTGCGGCAGTGACCGGATCGATGGAGTACAGCGATGAGCCGTTGATGCCGTAGAGATGGCCCGCCGGATCGAAAGCAATGTCGTACATGGTGTAGCCCATTGCGCCGATCACGGTGGTGGCACCGGTCACGACGTCGATGGTCGCCAGCCGACCCGCCGCATCGCCTACCCACAACACAGGGTTGGCTCCAGCGGCGGGCGCACCCGCATACAACGAGGCCGCCAGGGCCAGACAGGCAAGACGCTTCTTCATCGGAAACTCCTCAAGTGGAACGAGCCGAGGATGGCCGGCCCTTCGCAGAGCAGGTACCCCCAGTTCTTGGGAGTCTCAGCCGCCGCGCCGGTAGCGCCCCGGTGGCGAGCCGGTCCAGCCCTTGAACGCGTGCTGGAACGACGATGAATCGGCAAAGCCCAGCTCGGCCGCCAGCCGGGCCAGCGGCACGCGGCTGGTGTGCAGCCGGTAGATCGCGATCTCACGCCGCAGCTGGTCCTTCAGCGCCTGGAAGGACGTGCTCTCGGCCGCCAGGTGGCGCTGCAGCGTGGCCGCCGACATGGCCAGCGCCTGCGCGGTGCGTTCCAGGTCGGGCCACTGCGGCTGGCTGCGCTGCAGGTGCAGCCGCACGCGGCCGCTGATGCCGTGGTCGCGGCGCGGCAGCACGATCTGCACCGGCCCTTCCTTCAGGTACTGCGCCAGCGCCGCCTCGTCGCGGCAGACCGGCGTCTGCAGGTGGCGGGCTTCGAACCAGATCGCGCTCATCGCCGCGTCGAAGCGCCACGGCGCCGGGAAGATGCGGCCCAGGCCGGCGGAATAGTGCGGCCGCGGGAAGGCGAAGTCCACGCGCGTCGGCGGCAGTTCGCCGCCCACCAGCCAGGCGAACAGCCGCCAATAGGCGCGCAGCAGGAACTCGTGCACGAAGGGGTTGCGCTGCACCTGCCCGTCGTGAAATTCCAGGCCCAGGCCGCCTTCGCCGCCGGACTGCAGCACGCGCAGCGACACGTCGTCGTGCAGCAGGCCGAAGACATGCGCGATGCGGCGCATCGCAGCCTCGAGGTGGGGCGCGCCGAGCGCACTGCGCGCCTGCAGCAGCGAACTGCCGGGCTTGGAGCGGCGCGTCAGGAAGCCCAGCGTCTCGTCGTCCAGCCGCAGCATCAGCACGCGCAGCAGTTCGCCGTACTGCTGCAGCGTGACATGCGCGTCGTCGTCGGCCAGCGCCTCGGGCGCGATGCCGGCCTCG
>JBGAII010000002.1:0-78109 GCA_044225625.1 Rubrivivax sp. | reverse complement strand
GTGGTCCAGCGCCCGCCCGGGCTCGGCCTCGCCGGCGCTGCCGCAGAAGGCGAAGCGCAGGTAGGTGACGTCCTCGCCGCGGGCCGGCCGCTGCATGCGGGCCAGGTAGACGCCGACCAGGGCCTCGGGCACGAACGTCCGGGCGGTCTCCTCCAGCGCCTCGCGCACCACGCCCTGCAGCGGTGACTCGCCGGGCTCCAGATGGCCGGCCGGGTTGTTCAGCCGCAGGCCCTCGGGCGTGTGTTCCTCGACCAGCAGGTAGCGGCCGGCGTGCTCGATGACGGCGGCGACGGTGACGGAAGGGCGGAAGCGTTCGGTCGGCATCGTGCAGCGATGTTAGCGGTCGATGACCGCAGGCAAGCGGCTCCCGGCACGTCTTGTGTTAGCTTCGCGCGCCTGCAACAAGAGCGCCCTTGACGAGGAGAAGAACCATGCGCATCGGAGTCCCCAAAGAGACCGCCGCCGGGGAAAAGCGCGTCGCGACCGTGCCCGACGTGGTGGCCAAGCTGATCAAGCTGGGTTTCAGCGTCGCGGTCGAAAGCGGCGCCGGCGATGCCGCCAACTTCGCCGACGACACCTATCGCGCCGCCGGCGCCGACATCGTGCCGGGCGCGGCCGAACTCTGGGCCACGTCGGACATCGTCTTCAAGGTGCGCCCGCCCTCGGCCGAGGAAGTGGGGCTGCTGCGCGAAGGCGGCATGCTGATCGGCTTCGTCTGGCCGGCGCAGAACCCCGAACTGATGCAGCAGCTGGCGGGCAAGCGCGCCACCGTGCTGGCCATCGATTGCCTGCCGCGCCAGCTGAGCCGCGCGCAGAAGATGGACGCGTTGACCTCGATGGCCGGCGTCAGCGGCTACCGGGCGGTGATCGAGGCGGCCAACGCCTTCGGCCGCTTCTTCAACGGCCAGATCACGGCCGCCGGCAAGATCCCGCCGGCCAAGGTGTTCGTCGCCGGTGCCGGCGTGGCCGGCCTGGCGGCCATCGGCACGGCGGCCAACCTGGGCGCCATCGTGCGCGCCAACGACACCCGGGCCGAGGTGGCCGACCAGGTGGTGTCGCTGGGTGGCGAGTTCGTCAAGGTCGACTACGAGGAAGAAGGCTCCGGCGGCGGCGGCTATGCCAAGGTGATGAGCGAGGGCTTCCAGGCGGCGCAGCGCGCGATGTACGCCGAGCAGGCCAAGGACGCCGACATCATCATCACCACCGCGCTGATCCCGGGCAAGCCGGCGCCGAAGCTGATCACCGCCGAGATGGTGGCCAGCATGAAGCCGGGCAGCGTGATCGTCGACATGGCCGGCGAACAGGGCGGCAACTGCGAGCTCACCGTGCCGGGCGAGGCGGTGGTGCGCCACGGCGTGACGATCATCGGCTACACCGATCTGGTCAGCCGCCTGGCCAAGCAGAGTTCGACGCTGTATTCGAACAACCTGCTGCGCCTGACCGAGGAGCTGTGCAAGACCAAGGACGGCGTGGTCAACGTCAACTTCGAGGACGACGCGATCCGCGGCCTGACGGTGCTGAAGGAAGGCGAGGTCACCTGGCCGGCGCCGCCGCCCAAGCTGCCGGCCGCGCCGCCCAAGCCGAAGGCCGCGGCCGCCGCGCCCGCCGCCAAGGGCCATGGCCATGGTGCCGGCGAGCCGATGTCGGCCAAGACGCTGGGCATCGTCTTCGCGCTCGGCGCAGCGGCCTTCCTGCTGGTCGGGCACTTCGCGCCGGCGAGCTTCCTGGCGCACTTCACGGTGTTCGTGCTGGCCTGCTTCGTCGGCTACATGGTGGTGTGGAACGTGACGCCGTCGCTGCACACGCCGCTGATGAGCGTGACCAACGCCATCAGCTCGATCATCGCCATCGGCGCGCTGGTGCAGGTGGCGCCGCCGCTGGACGCGGCCGGTGCGGCCAACCGGCCGAATGCGCTGATCCTGGGCCTGGCGGTGCTCGCGCTGGTGCTGACGGCCGTCAACATGTTCGGCGGCTTCGCGGTGACGCGGCGCATGCTGGCCATGTTCCGCAAATAAGAACGAGGACACGGACATGACCGCAAGCCTGGCCACCGTCGCCTACATCGGCGCCACCATTCTCTTCATCCTCAGCCTGGGCGGGCTCTCGCACCCCGAGACCGCCCGCCGCGGCAACCTGTTCGGCATCGTCGGCATGGCCATCGCCGTGCTGGCCACGATCCTCGGCCCGCGCGTCACGCCGGCCGGCTATGCCTGGATCATCGGCGCGCTGGTCGTCGGCGGCAGCATCGGCCTCTTCGCGGCGAAGAAGGTGCAGATGACGCAGATGCCCGAGCTCGTCGCGCTGATGCACAGCCTGGTCGGCCTGGCAGCCTGCCTGGTGGGCTTTGCCAGCTACGTCGACACCTCGACGGTGTTTGCGACCGCGGCCGAGAAGTCGATCCACGAGGTGGAGATCTACATCGGCATCCTCATCGGTGCCGTCACCTTTTCGGGATCGATCATCGCCTTCGGCAAGCTGTCGGGCAAGATCGGCGGCAAGCCGCTGCTGCTGCCCGGCCGGCACTGGCTGAACCTGGCGGGTCTGCTGGTCGTGATCTGGTTCGGCCGGCAGTTCCTGCAGGCGCACGATGTCCAGGCCGGCATGCTGCCGCTGCTGGTGATGACGGTGATCGCGCTGCTGTTCGGCATCCACATGGTCATGGCCATCGGCGGCGCCGACATGCCGGTGGTGGTGTCGATGCTCAACAGCTACTCGGGCTGGGCGGCAGCGGCCACCGGCTTCATGCTCAGCAACGACCTGCTGATCGTGGTCGGCGCGCTGGTCGGCAGCTCGGGCGCGATCCTCAGCTACATCATGTGCCGGGCGATGAACCGCAACTTCATCAGCGTCATCGCCGGCGGCTTCGGCACCGGCGGCGGCGCCCCTGCGGCAGCGGGTGGTGGTGCGGCGCAGCCGGAAGGCGAGGTGACGCCGGTCAGCGCGGCCGAAACCGCCGAGATGCTGCGCGATGCCAAGAACGTGATCATCGTGCCGGGCTACGGCATGGCGGTGGCGCAGGCCCAGCACACGGTGTTCGAGATCACCAAGCTGCTGCGCGAGAAGGGCGTCAACGTGCGCTTCGGCATCCACCCGGTGGCCGGGCGCATGCCGGGCCACATGAACGTGCTGCTGGCCGAGGCCAAGGTGCCCTACGACATCGTGATGGAGATGGACGAGATCAACGAGGACTTCCCGGACACCGACGTGTCGATGGTCATCGGCGCCAACGACATCGTCAACCCGGCGGCGCAGGACGACCCGACCAGCCCGATTGCCGGCATGCCGGTGCTGGAGGTCTGGAAGGCGCGCAACTCCATCGTCATGAAGCGCAGCATGGCCAGCGGCTATGCCGGCGTGGACAACCCGCTCTTCTACAAGGACAACAACCGCATGCTCTTCGGCGATGCGAAGAAGATGCTGGACGAGGTGTTGGTGGCGTTGAGGGGCTGAGCCGGTTCTCGCTCCGTCTCGGTGGCGCGGCTGAGTGAGTTCTATCGGCGCTTAGCGTTAAACTCGTTGTCGTTTGTGGCGTGCGTGCCGTTGGGCGTGGGGCCACGGGCGGACCGCCGGCAGGGCTTCGAATGCGGCGCCCCGCCCGGCGGGCGGGTGCCCTGCGGTGCTCGGCTTCACGGCCTCGTCGCCAACTCACTTCGCGCTGATCGCGCGCTACGTTCAAACAGTCGCGACGAAGTCGAAGTGGAGGCGCGCTGCGCGCGCGGCCGTGAAACCTGCGCTCCTCGGCGTCGCATAGGCGCCTGCTGCCGGCGGTCCGCCCGCGGCCCTGGCACCGCTCGTGGTTCGCGAGAACTGCGCCACCGTTGCGCCACGAAAACCTCCGCGTCCGGCCGAGGATGGCGGGAAGCGAATCCGGGAAGTAGGAGGAGCCCGGTCTGTCGAACCGGGCGGGGGACATGGACGGATTCGCTTCCCCGTCGGCCTCGGCTCGCCGAAGCCGGAGCATCGCAAGGCGACGAACGTCCGCTATGCGCCACAAGCAGAAGATGCCGGGCCCGTTCTAGGCATGCCACTCCAGCGTCAATGACGCGTTCTGGTTCACACTGACCCCATGGCTTCCGAGACCACCCTGCGCCGCCAGGCGCGCGCCCTGAATGCCGCGCTGCAGCAACAGCGCCAGGCGCATCTGGCCCATCCCTTGCCCTCTCTGGCCGAGCGCAAGGCCGACCTGCTGCAGCTGCGCCGCTACATCGTCGACCACCAGGAAGCGATCTGCGACGCCATCAGCGCCGACTACGGCCACCGCTCGCGCCACGAGACGATGCTGATGGAGCTGATGCCGGTGATCAGCGACATCCAGGTGACGCTCAAGCACCTGGCCAGCTGGATGAAGCCGCAGAAGCGCGCCGTCGACCGCAAGATCTTCGGCCTGGCCTCCAACCGCGTGATTCCGCAGCCGCTGGGCGTGGTCGGCGTGATCGTGCCCTGGAACTTCCCGATCAACCTCAGCTTCCTGCCGCTGGTGGCCATCTTCGCCGCCGGCAACCGGGCGATGGTGAAGATGAGCGAGAACTCGCGCCATCTCGCCCGGCTGCTGGTGAAGACGCTGCCCGACTACTTCCCGCCCGAGAAGCTGCGCGTCTTCGACGATGGCGGCGGCGTCGGCATCGCCTTCTCCCAGTTGCCCTTCGACCACCTGCTGTTCACCGGCTCCAGCGGCACCGGCCGCGCGGTGATGGCCGCCGCGGCACGCAACCTGTGCCCGGTGACGCTGGAACTCGGCGGCAAGTCGCCGGCCATCGTCTGCGACGACTTTGCGCTGCGCACCGCGGCCGAGCGCATCCTCTACGTCAAGTGCCTGAATGCCGGCCAGGTGTGCACGACGGTCGACCATGTCTACCTGCCGCGCGACGGCCTGCCCGAGTTCGTGCGGCTGGCGCGCGAGATCGTGCCGCAGCGCTACCCGTCGCTGGCCTCGGCCGACTACACCTCGCTGATCAACGCCGCGGCCTTCGACCGTCTGGTCGCGGCGATGGACGAGGCGCGCGAGCGCGGCGCCACGCTGCTGCCGCTGATCGACGGGCCGGCGCTGGACCGCAAGGCGCGCAAGATCGCGCCGCACCTGCTGCTGGACGCACCGGACGACTGCGAGCTGATGGCGCGCGAGATCTTCGGCCCGATCCTGCCGGTCATCGCCTACGACGACCTGGACGAGGCCATCGCGCGCATCAACGCCGGGCCGCGCCCGCTGGCGCTGTACCCCTTCAGCCACCGCCGCCGCACGCTGGAGCACATCGTCACGCATGTCATGTCCGGCGGCGTGTCGATCAACGACGCGCTGCTGCACGTCGGCCAGCACGACCTGCCCTTCGGCGGCGTCGGCGAATCGGGCATGGGCCACTACCACGGCCGCGAAGGCTTCGACAACTTCTCCAAGCTGCGCCCGGTGTTCCACCAGGCGCGGGTGTCCAGCGTCAGCCTGCTGGCGCCGCCCTACGGCCCGCTGGTGGACCGCATGCTGAAGCTGCTGGTGCGATGAACAGGGCAGCGAATCCCGCTGCCGGCGGCGATGCCTTCAGCGCGCCGGGCTGGTTCGGCGTGCCGCTGCTGGCGGCGCTGCACGTGGCCATCATCGTCGCCAGCAACTACCTGGTGCAGTGGCCGGTGCAGCTGTTCGGCGTGCTGACGACCTGGGGCGCGTTCACCTTTCCGCTGGTGTTCGTGGCCACCGACCTGACGGTGCGTCTGCTCGGGCCGCATGCGGCGCGGCGCGTGGTCGCGCGCGTCATGCTGCCGGCGCTGCTGGCGTCGTATGCCGTGTCGGTGCTGTTCCACGACGGGCGCTTTGCCGGCTGGCAGGCGCTGGGCGAGTTCAACGGCTTCGTCGCGCGCATCGCGCTGGCCAGCTTCGCCGCCTACGTCGCCGGCCAGCTGCTCGACATCACGGTGTTCGCGCGGCTGCGTCGCCGGCCGCCCTGGTGGCTGGCGCCGGCGGCGTCGACGGTGCTGGGCAGCGCGCTGGACACGGCGCTGTTCTTCGCCGTGGCCTTCCACCGCAGCAGCGACGCCTTCATGGCCGAGCACTGGGTCTCCATCGCGCTGGTCGACTATGCAGCCAAGCTGGTGATCAGCCTGGCGGCCTTCGTGCCGCTGTACCGGGTGCTGCTCGAACGGCTGGCACGCGGCGCCGTCCCGCTGGCCGCGGCACGGTAGACGCGGAAGCGGCGAGGCCGGTCCGCGTGACGGTCTCGAACGCGCTTTTCAGTCGCGCACGCCGACGACGAAGCTGCACACCGTGGCGCAGCTGCCGCCGATGTTGAGCGTGGCAAAGGTCTTCGCGCCCGGCACCTGGTAGTCGCCGGCGCTGCCGCACACCTGCCGCGCCGCGTCGAGCAGCATGCGCGCGCCGGTGGCGCCCACCGGGTGGCCGCCGCCGATCAGGCCGCCGCTCGGGTTGACGGGCAGCCGGCCGCCGGACTCGATCGTGCCGTCCTCCACCGCGCGCCAGCTCTGCCCCGCCGGCGTCAGGCCGAAATGGTCGATCGCCATGTACTCGGTGGCGGTGAAGCAGTCGTGGGTCTCGATGCCGTCGAGCGCATCCGCGCCCGCCAGGCCGGCGCGGCCGAAGGCGTCGACGATGGTCTGCCGCACATGCGGGAAGACGAACTCCGCGCCCGCGCTGTAGGCCAGCTTGTCCTTCAGCCGCAGCGGCGCGTTGTGGTGGCCCCAGCCCAGGATGCGCGGCAGCTGCTCGAGCCGCAGCCCCGTGCGCGCGGCATGCGCGGCGGCGAAGCGCGGGCCGGCCAGCAGCAGCGCGGCCGCGCCGTCGGTGATCTGGCCGCAGTCCTGGCGCCGCGTGCCCGGCTCGATCACCGGGTTCAGCGCATCGTCGTCGCTGAAGGCGCCGGGCTCGAACTGCCACTTGCGCGTCTGCGCGTTCGGGTTGCGCCGCGCGTTGCCGTAGTTGATCTCGCTGATGCGGTTCAGGTAGCGGCGGTCCAGGCCGTAGCGGCGTTCGTACTCCTGGGCGACCAGGCCGAAGGCGGCCGGCCACATGAAGCGGCAGTCGATGTCCTCGTGCCCCTGCCACGCGGCGGCGTTCTGGTTGGCGCTGCTCTCGTCGCCGGGCAGGTTCTTCAGCTCCTCCGCGCCGACCACCAGCACGCAGTCGTAGCGGCCGGCCTCGATCTCGGCCATCGCCGCCAGCACCGCCAGCGACGCCGACGCGCAGGCGCCTTCGTGGCGCATCGCCGGCACGCCCCACAGCTCGGGCACCACCTGCGCCACCATCGAGCCCAGGTGCGCCTGGCGGCGCTGGATTTC
This sequence comes from Rubrivivax sp., assembly GCA_044225625.1. Taxonomy (GTDB): domain Bacteria; phylum Pseudomonadota; class Gammaproteobacteria; order Burkholderiales; family Burkholderiaceae_C; genus Rubrivivax. The sequence goes on along the minus strand of JBGAII010000002.1, from coordinate 70,831 downwards.
GCCGAAGGCATTGCCGACATGGATGCTCTGCACCTGCGCTGCGTCGACGCGGGCATCGGCCAGCGCGCCGCGCGTGGCCTCGTCGACCATGTGCGACAGGTCCTGGCCGTGCCGCGACCAGGCCTTGGCGAAATCGGTCTGGTGACCGCCGAGGATGTAGACCGGGGTGCTCATGCGGTGTCCTTCCAATGGGAGATGCGATCGGCGCCGATCCAGCAGCCGTGAAAGCCGACCGGCACGTGCCGCGGCAACGCGGCCTGCGCCACCGGCCCGCGGCCCAGGTCGCGCGCATCGAAGATGTCGAGCGTGCTGCGCTGCTGCGCGGCGTGGAACTGGAAGGCGATCAGGTAGCCGTGGTCCTCGGACTGCGGCCGGTCCGCGGCCGCGAACCAGGGCTCGCTGTACCAGCTGTGCTCGGCACTGTCGGTCCAGGCCGACAGCGTGGTGCCGCGGTCCAGGTCCACCTTGCGCAGGCCGTTCCACTGCAGGATCGACTGCGCATGCTGGTCGGCCAGGTAGCCGTAGTGCGTGCGCCGGCCGGTCAGCGCGGCGTTGAAGGTGGGGAACTCGAGGTTGTGCTCGGCGTCCAGGCAGCGCTCCTCGGCGGCGCCGGTGCTCAGGTTCATGCGCCATTCCCACAGCCGCGCGTTCATCACCAGCTCGGCCACGTTGCGCGCGGTGCGTGCCGCGTCGAGGCTGCCGTCGGCGCGGGTTGCCGGCATGTAGCGGCAGGCCACCATCGTGATCCACTCGCCGCGCTCGTCGCGGCTTTCCCAGGCGTTGACCACGTGGTACAGGAAGCAGGGCGTGAACTCGAACCAGCGCAGCTCGTCGCTGCGGCCGTGGCGCGGGATGACGCCGAAACGCGTCGGCAGCTCGGGGTGGAAGTCGATCTTGTGCCGGCCGATGCGCCGCGCCTGCTCGTCGTGGAACAGCGGCAGGTCGTGCAGGATGCTGTAGTGCTCGGTCACCGCCATGTCGTGCGGCAGCCGCGGCCCGGGCAGCGGGATCGGCACATGGTGCTTCAGCGCGCCATCGGGCCCGAGCACGCCGTAGTGCATGTACGGCGGCTCGTGGCCGTAGTCGAAGTACATCAGTTCGCCGGTGATCTCGTCGACCTTGGCATGCGCGCTGATCTTGCCGCCGGTGGCGGCAATGGCGCGCTGCTTGCCCAGCGTGCGCAGCGTCAGCGGGTCGATCTCGTAGGCGTCGCCGCTCATGTACCACAGCGCCAGCGCCTTGCCGGCATGGCCGACCAGGTCGGTGTTGGCGCTGTCCTTCAGCGGCTTGTCGGCGCGGCCGAGCAGCGTCTCGCGGATGCCCCAGTAGGCCGCCTGGCCGGCGGCGTCCTCGTGCCGGAAGGCGTCGGTGCGCACCCAGCGGTTGCGCACCGTCAGCCGGCCCGCGCGGAACTGCGCCGCGTGGATCATGCCGTCGCCGTCGAAGGGGTGGTAGCGGCCGTTCGGCGCGAAGCGCGGGTTCGGGCCGGCGCGCAGGTACACGCCGTTCAGGTCCTGCGGGATCGCGCCGCGCAGCAGCGGCAGATCGTCCAGCGCCGATTCATCGGCCACCGGCGCATACGGTCCGGCGAGCAGCGGGCCGTGCGCATCGCCGAAAGGCGCGAGGTTCTCGACGGGTTCCGGTGCGTTCATGGCGATCTCCTGTCCGGCGTCAGTCGGCCGCCGGGCGCCGCGACTGCGTGATGCGGAAGCGCCCGGCCACGAAGGCCAGATCGGTCAGGCTGGCGTTGCCTGCCGGGTTCAGGCCGGTGACGTGGTAGTCGCTGTAGGCGGCGGCGAAGTTCAGCGGCATCGGCCCGGTGAGGTTGATCGTCAGCTGGGCGCCGGCGCGCGAGTAGGCATCGACCGCGCGCTCGACGTAGGCCTCGTCGCGGCTGTAGACGAAGGCGGTCAGGCCGCCATGGCGGTGCGCGTCGCCGCTGGCCTGCGCCAGCGCATCGTCGGCATCGGCGCAGGCGATGACGAAGCCCACCGGGCCGAAGCGTTCCTCGCGGTACAGCGCGCCCTGCGCGGTGTCGGTCTGCAGCAGCAGCGGCGTGCTGGTGCGGGCCCGGGCGAACTCCGGGTGCGCATAGGCGCCGGGTTCGAGCAGCACGCGGCCGGCGCGCGCGCCCTCGTCGCGCAGCTGCGCCAGCAGCGCCAGCGTCGCCGGGCTCTGGATCGTGGCAAGGATCATTGCCGCCTTCTTCGGCTCGCTGCCGACGGCGGCGACGGCCGCGGCCAGCCGCTCGCCCACCTCGTCGAACGGCACCCGCCCGGCCGGCGTGTCCACCCCGCCGCGCGGCACGTAGATGTTCTGCGGGCTGGTGCACATCTGGGCGCTGAACATGCACAGCGTGGTGGCCAGGCTGCGCAGCGTGGCGTCCAGATCCTCGGTGGAAGCCAGCACCACGGTGTTGCAGCCGGCCGTTTCGGTGAAGGCCAGCGCCGGGTGCGCATGCTGCTCGACCCAGCGGCCGAAGCGTGCGCTGCCGGTGAAGTCGACGATCGCGGTCTTCGGGTGTTGCACCAGGCGCTTGCCCAGCGGCGCGTCGACCGAATCGAGCGCCAGCGTCACCAGGTTCGGGTCGAAGCCCGCCTCGGCCAGCACGTCGCGGAAGACCCGCACGCTGACGGCCATCGGCAGCACCGAGCCGGGATGCGGCTTGACGATCACCGCGTTGCCGGTGGCCAGGCTGGCCATCATCGACGGCCAGGCGTTCCAGGTGGCGAAGGTGGCGCAGGTGAAGCACACCGCCACGCCGCGCGGCTGCGCGCGGTAGTGCTTGTCCAGACGGATCGGCGTGCTGCCGAAGCGGCGCTCCCAGCGCGCCGCGGGTGTCACCGCCTGCAGCGCCTGCGCGGCATAGACCAACGCCTCGATGCCGCGGTCGAGCGCGTTCACGCCGGCGCCGGCATAGGCCATGTTCGCGCTCATGCCGGCGGTGTGCATCATCGCCGCGCGGATCTCGAACAGCTGCTCGCGGTACAGCCGGTCGATCACCTCCAGCAGCACGCCCAGGCGTTCGGTCACGCCGGCCGCGGCCCAGCGCGGCATCGCCCGCTCGGCCGCGTCGAACAGCGCGTCCGGGTCGGCCTGCGGATAGCGGATGCCCAGCGGTTCCTGCGTGTAGGGCGAGACCTCCTCGCCGAGGCGGCCGATGCAGCCGGGCTGCGGCAGGTCGAAGTCGCGGCCGAGCTGCGCCTCGAAGGCGGCCTGGCCGCGGGCTTCGGCGGCCGCCGCGTCCGGATATTGCGCCGGCATCTCCGGGAACGGGCTCCAGCAGTGGCGCTCGCGGCAGGCCTGCTGCCCGCGCTCGAAGCGCGCGCGGTGCTGCTCGAACCAGTCGTCTCCGCGGCTCATGTGGGCACCTTTCGCACCCACTGCAGCCGGTGGTGCCGCGCCACCTCGGTGCCGGGCAGCCGGTCCGACGCCGACAGCGTGAGCATGCCATCGGCAGCGAAGGCCACGTCGCGGTGCTGCACGCTGCCGACGAAGTTCGGGTTCAGCGCCATCGTCACGTGGTGCGCCACGCGCAGCCCGGTGGGCAGCGCGGCATCGCGCGTCAGCACGTAGGGGCCGGCATAGTGGAAGTAGCTCTCGAACGCGGCCAGGCGTTCGGCCTCGGGCGCGCTGCGCACGCTCTCGCTGGACAGCGGCGACCGACCGGCGCGCGCAATGCTGGCGCTCATGAAGCCGTCCGCGGCATAGACGATCAGGCCGACCGCGGCATCGCCGTAAGGCAGCGTCAGCGCTCGCCCATCGCTGTAGGCGATCTCCCAGCGCCGCAGCTGCCAGCTGCCGAGCAGCGGGTTCGAGGCCGTGTCCATCAGGCCGCCGCCTTCCGATGGGCCGTGGTGGCGCGCCAGCCGGCCATGCGGGCCTGCGCCTGAAGGAACTCCGTCTCGAGGCGGTCGACCACCGCGGCCACCGGCTCCACGCCGCGGATCACGCCCACGCCCTGGCCGGCGCCCCAGACGTCCTTCCACTTCTTCGGGGCCTGCATGTTGTTGCTGTTGTAGTTGCGTTCGGGCGCGGCCGGCAGCTGGTCCGGGTCCAGCCCGGCGGCGCGCAGCGAGGGCTTCAGCCAGCTGGCCGCCGTGCCGGTGAGGCCGGCGCTGACGATCAGGTCGTCGATCGTGCTGTCGACCAGCATCTGCTTGTAGGTCGACTCGGCCAGGCTCTCGGCCGTGGCGATGAAGCGGGTGCCCATGTAGACGTAGTCGGCGCCGGCGGCAAGGGCACCGGCCACGCCCCAGCCGTCGGCGATGCCGCCGCCCACCACCACCGGGCCGTCGAAGAATTCGCGCACCGCGCTGACGAAGGCAAACGGGTTCAGGCTGCCGGTGTGGCCGCCGGCGCCGTTGCAGACGCAGGCCAGGCCGTCGGCCCCGGCCTCGACCGCCTTGCGCGCGAGCTTCAGGTCGACGACGTCGGCGAACACCTGGCCGCCGTAGCCGCGCACCACCTCGATCGCCGGCTTCGGGCTGCCGAGCGCCGTCACCACCACCGGCGGCCGGTACTTGTCGAGCAGCGCCAGGTCCTGCGGCAGCCGCTCGTTCGAGCGGTGCGTCACCAGGTTGGCGCACCAGGGCGCCACGGCTTCCGGGCCGAGCTCGTCGCGGGCCCGCGCCAGGCCGTCGGTGATGCGGCGCATCCAGTCCTCGAGCACCTCGATCGGGCGCGCGTTCGGTGTCGGGAAGGCGCCGACGATGCCGGCACGGCAGGCCGCCACCACCAGCTCGGGGCCGGAGATCAGGAACATCGGCGCCGCGAACAGCGGCAGTCGCAGGGGGCCGATCGGTCGCCGATCGGTCGGGGGCAGGGGCATGTCGCTACTCCGTGGTTATTCCGAGGCCTTGAAGCCGCTGATCTTCACCGCCTCGGCCCAGCGCCTGGACTCGGCCTGCATGAAGCTCCTGAATTCGTCCGGTGTCGAGGGCAGCGGCTCGAAGTCCATCGCCCGCCACTGCTCGCGGATCGTCTCCGACTTCAGTACCTTGACGAACTCGGCGTTGAGCTTGGCGATCTGCGCGTCGGGCGTGGCGGCCGGCGCGACCAGCGCGGCCCAGATGTAGATCTCCAGGTCCGGGAAGCCCTGCTCGCGAAAGGTCGCCACGCCGGGCATCAGCGGCGAGCGTGTCGGGCTGGTCACCGCCAGCACGCGCAGCTTGCCGCTGTCGACGTGCGGCTTGACCGCCAGGCGTGGCAGGAAGGCCGCATTCACCTGGCCGCCCACCAGGTTCTGCACCGCCGGCGGCGTGCCGTTGAAGGGCACGTGCACCATCTGCAGCCCGGCACGCTGGTTGAGGATGACGCCGGCGAAATGCGACGAGTTGCCGGCGGTGAAGGACGCATAGGACACCTTGTCGCCCAGCGGCTTGGCCCAGGCGATGAACTCGGCCACGTTGTGCGCCGGCACGTGCTCGGCGTTGACCGCCATCACCATCGCCGAGCCGAGCACGTTGGTCACCGGCTTGAAGCTCTTGTCGGCGTCGTAGGGCAGCTTCGAGAAGGTGTGCGGATTGATCGTCAGCAGGCTGGTGTTGGCCAGCAGCAGCGTGTAGCCGTCGGCCGGCGCCTGCAGCAGCGCCTGGGCCGCGATCAGGCCGCCGCCGCCGGGCTTGTTGTCGATGACCAGCGGCTGGCCGGTGTTCGCCCTGAACACCTCGCCCACCTGGCGCAGAGCCGCATCCAGTGTGTTGCCGGGCGCGAAGGGCACGATCACGCGCACGGGCTTGTCGGGGAAGCCCTGCGCGGCCGCGCTGCCCAGCGCGCACAGCGTCAGTGCGGTGATCAGGAATCGATGCATGTCTTGTCTCCGTCGTTTGAATGTGAGCAAGGGCCTGTCGCGCTGACGCGTCAGGCCGCACGTGACACCAGCCCGGCCAGCGTCGCCGCCAGCCGGTCGGGGTGTTCGAAGGGGACCAGGTGGCCGGCCCCTTCGATGAGTTCCAGTGTGGCGCCGGCGATGCCGGCGGCCAGTTCCTCGCTGGCCTGCGGCGGCGTCACCGGGTCGGCTGCAGCGCCGAGCACCGCCGCCGGCAGCTGCAGCTGCCCGAGCAGCCCGCGCCGGTCGGGCCGTGCCGCCGCCGCGCGGTGCTGCCGCACCGCGGCAGCCGCACCGGCGGCCAGCATGTCGGCGCGCACCGTGGCCACCAGTTCGGCATCGGTCTGGGCCTGCGGTGACAGCAGGAACTTGAGCAGCGCGCCGACGAAGCGCTCGAAGTCGCGCTCGATGGCGGTGATGGCCCGCTCGCGCTGCACCGCGCCTTCGGCCGTGTCCGGCCGCGCCGACGTGCAGATCAGCCCCAGGCCCTGCACCGGCCGCCGCGGCTCGGCCAGCATCTGCAGCGCGACATAGCCGCCGAGCGAATAGCCGGCCAGCACCAGGGGCTGGTCCGGCGGCAGCTGTGCGACCTCGCGCCAGGCCGCATCGGCCATGCCGGCCAGGCTGTCCGCCTGGCGGATGTCGGCGACGCGCAGGGCCGCGTCCTCGTCGCGCCACAGCGCACGCAGCCGGTCGAACACGCGTGGCGTGTTCAGCAGCCCCGGGATCAGCAGCAGCGTCGGCCTCATGCGGTCTCCCGCGCGCCGGCGAAGCGTGCGCGCAGCTCGCGCTTGATCAGCTTGCCCACCGGGTTGCGCGGCAGCGCGTCCACCAGCATCAGGTGCTCGGGCAGCTTGAAGACCGCGAGCCGGCAGTCGTCGCGCAGGTAGCGCACCAGCTCGGCCAGCGTCGGCGCGCCGCCGCGCGGCACGATGCAGGCGCCGACCTTCTCGCCGAGCTGCGCGTCCGGCACGGCCACCACCGCCGCGTCGGCCACCGCGGGGTGGCCGAGCAGCAGCGCTTCCACCTCCTCGGCGCTGATCTTCATGCCGCCGCGCACGACGATGTCCTTGCAGCGGCCGACGAAGCGGTAGAACTGCTGCCGCTCGCCGGCGATCTCGAACAGGTCGCCGCTGCGGTAGTAGCCCTGGTCGTCGAAGGCCTTGGCGGTGAGCGCCGGCGCGCGGTAGTAGCCGGCGAACATCGTCGGGCCGGCCACGCGCAGCTCGCCGGGCTGGCCCGGCTCGGTGATCTCGGTCTCGGTGTCCGGATCGACCAGGCGCGTGCGGATCTTGTGCGAGGTGCTGATGCACGAATGCGGCTGGCCGACACCGGCGCGCGCGAAGTAGCGCGCACGCAGCGCCGGATCGGCGATGTCGCGTGGCGAGCCGGTCAGCGCTGCGCCCTCGTTGCTGCCGAAGTAGTTGACGATCTCCACGCCGCGCGCCGCGAAGGCGGCGACCATCCATTCGGACAGCGGCGCCGAGCCTGAACCGATGCGCCGCAGCCGCTTCGTGTCCACGCCGCTGAGCAGCGTCGGGTCGCGCGCCAGGTGGTTCAGGATCGCCGGCGGCGCCACCGTGTAGTCGATGCCTTCCTCGCGCAGCTGCTGCAGGAAGACACCCAGGTCGAAGGGGTGGTGCTGCACCACGGTGCCGCCGAGCCGCAGCCAGGCGGCGATGCAGGTCGACCAGCCGGCCATGTTGACCAGCGGGAAGGGGTTCAGCAAACGCATGCCGGGCTGCAGCTCGGCGGCCTCGATGATCGACGGCGCGACCACCAGCCATTCGTTGTGGCTGCGCGGCACGCCCTTCGGCGCGGCCTCGGTGCCCGAAGTCCAGCACAGCGTGGCGATGTCGTCGGCGCTCAGATCCGCCGGCTGCCGCTCGATGCCGGGCCGGCCGCTCGCGTCGTGCTGCGCGAGCAGTGCGTCCAGCGATACCGCGCCAGCCGGCAGCCCGGCGCCGAAGGCCAGCACCTGCAGCGCCGGCTGGCCGCTCAGCGCGCCGTCCGGCCGCGCGGCCGCGTCGGCGAGTGCACACCACATGGCGGCCGCATCGTGTCGCAGCATGTGCCCGGCGGTCAGCACGGCCGCGGGGCGGGCCACCGACAGCACGTGCCGCAATTCGAACTCGCGGTACTGCACTGGCACCGGCGACACCACCACGCCGAGCCGCAGCGCGGCCAGATATACCACCACCTGGTCGACGCTGTTCGACAGCTGCAGGACCAGCACGTCGTCGCGCCGCAGGCCCTGGGCCTGCAGCACCGCAGCCATGCGCGCCACTTCGGCACCGAGCTGCGCCCAGCGCAGGCGGCGTGGGTGGCGGCCGTCGAGCGCAGGGCGATTCGGCGGGTCGGCCAGCGCCTCGCGCTCGGGATGCGCGGCGACGCCGGCGCGCAGCAGGTCGTCCAGCGTCTGCTCGCCCCACCAGCCGCGGGACTTGAATTCGGCGATGCGTTCGGGGCTGGCGAGGATCACGCTGCGCCGCCCCAGCGCTGCATCTGGGCCAGGGGCACGAAGGTGGCGTGGAAGCCGTTGGGCACCCGCTGCGGCAGTTTCACCCGGGCGATCGGGCCGCGGCCGAATTCGCCATCGCGCGCGTCGAAGACCAGCACCTCGCTGCGCTGCTGCGCCACGTTCCAGGCGATCGTCACCACGTAGCCGTCGTCCTCGAAGGCGCTGCCGTCGCGCGGCGCGAAGCCGGGCTCGTTGTAGAACGCGCCCGGCCCTTCGGACAGGTGGACGAAGGCGCCGGTCTCGTGGTTGACCTTGGCGACGCCGGTGAAGCGCACCTCCTCGCGCCCGCCGTAGGGGAAGACCGCGTGATAGGAATGCCGGGTGCGCAGGCCCTGGTAGTCCATGTTGATCACCGGGAACTCGCTGTTCAGCGTGTCGTCGATCGGCCCTTCGGTGGTGCGGCCGGTCTTCAGGTTGAAGCGCCACTGGTACAGCCAGAAGTCGCGCTGGCGATAGTGGATGGTGCGCTCCAGCCGGCGGGCATCGGGCTTGCCGTGCTCGTCCTCGTAGACGCGGTAGGGCGTGCCGACCATCACCACCTCGTCGCCTTCTTCCCACGCGTTGACCACGTGCAGCAGGTAGGTGGGCTTGGCTTCGAACCAGCGGATGTCGCTGGCCTGGCCATAGCGCGGCAGCACCGCGAAGCGCGTGGGCATCTCGGGATGGAAGTGCACCTTGTAGCGGCCGAGCTTCCAGGCCTGCTCGTCCAGTAGCAGCGGGAAGTCGTGCAGGATCGTGTAGTGCTCGGTCACCGCCATGTCGTGCGGCAGGCGCGGCCCGGGCAGCGGCACCTCGATCGCATGGCGGCTCTTGCGGTCCGGGCCGATCACGCCGTAGCGCATGTACGGCGGCTTGGTGTCGTAGTCGAACCACAGCAGTTCGCCGGTGCGCGGGTCGGGGCGGGAGTGCGCGCTGATGCGGTCGAGCGCGCCGTCGTAGTCGGCGGTGCCCAGCGTGTCCAGCGTCAGCGGGTCCACCGCATAGGGCATGCCCGAGCGGTACCACATCGAGATCAGCCGGCCGGCGTGGAACTTCACGTCGGTGTTGCTGGTGTTCTTCATCGGCTGGTCGGGCCGGTCGGCGCGCAACGGCTCCTTGATGCCCTTCCACAGCGCATGGCCGGCGCGTTGCTCTTCGAGCAGGCCTTCGGTGCGCACCCAGCGGTTGCGGTAGCTGGCCTGGCCGCGGTCGAAGCGCACGGCATGCAGCATGCCGTCGCCGTCGTAGGCGTGGTAGCGCCAGTCGGGCGGGTAGTAGGCATTCGGTCCGTTGCGCACGTACAGCCCGTTCAGATCGGCGGGCAGTTCGCCCTCGACCTCGAGCCGGTCGATCGTCAGCTCGTCGCGCACGGGGGCGTTGTTGCCCGACAACGCGGGGATGTCATGCACGGGCAGTTCGTCGCGCTTCATCGTTTGTCTCCTGTGGGGCTCTTCGGCCGGTGCCCTCGGCGGCGGCAGCCGGGTTTGGAATGGCGCAAGTCTGTACGGACGCGAGGCGGTTGACCAGCCGGCGTTTCGATATGCTGTCAGCCGTTTCGATATGCCGACATTGGCCGCCATGCCCAACCGTGACCGCGACCTGTATTTCCACAACCGCCCGCACCGCGTGCCGCTGGGCTTCGAGCAGCATGGCGGCGACAAGCAGTTCGCCACCACGCTGGCGCGCGGCATCGAGCTGATGCGCTGCTTCACCGCCGAGGACACGGCGCTGTCGAACGCCGAGCTCGCCGCCCGCACCGGGCTGCCGCGCCCGACCGTGTCGCGCCTGACCTATACGCTGACGGTGCTCGGCTACCTGCGGCAGAGCGTGCGCGGCGGGCGCTACGAGCCGGGCTCTGCGCTGATCTCGGCGACCTATCCGTTGATGGCCAGCCTGCGCCTGCGCCAGCAGGCGCGGCCGCTGATGAACGAGCTGGCCGACGGCACCGGCGGCCATGTATCGATGGGCATCCGCGACCGGCTGAACATCGTGCTGGTCGAGACCAGCCGCTTGCCGTTCGCCGAACACCTGCGCGGGCCGATGGCCGACATCGGCCTGTCGCTGCCGATCATCGGCTCGGCCATCGGCCGCGCCTATCTGGCCGGCTGCGATGCGGCGGCACGCGAGGCGCTGCTGAACGAGATCCGCGTCAAGTCACCGGAGGACTGGGCACAGTTCCATCCCGGGCTGGCGGCGTCGCTGCGCGAGCATGCGCGCTCGGGCTTCTGCACCGTCGATGGCGATCTGGTGCGCGAGGTGGTGGCCGTCGGCGCCAGCTACGGCAACATGCGGCGCGACGAGCAGGTGGTGTTCAACTGCACCTTCATGCGCTCGACCGTGCCCACCGAACGCTGCGCCCAGTGGCTGCGCAGCGACATCGGCCCGCGGCTGGTGCAGATGGTGCAGCGGCTGCGCGGCACGGTGGCGTCGATTCGGCCCAGGGTCTGAGGCGCCGCTGCGCCGGAACCCGCCGCCCGACGCGGCGCGGGCCGGATCGCGCGGCAGCCGCTGCGTCGCTGTAAGGTGGGAACGCCACGCGCGACCAAGGACGCATGAAGAACCTCGCCCTTCCCTGGCTGGCGGCCGTGGTGTCGCTGTCCGTCGATGCCGCCAGTTGCGAGCGCACGGCGCCCGCCCGGCCGCCGCTGGTGGTGGAGCTGTACACCTCCGAGGGCTGCAGTTCCTGCCCGCCGGCCGATCGCTGGCTGTCGTCGCTGAAGGGCCGCGACGACGTGCTGCCCATCGCCTTCCATGTCGGCTACTGGGACCGCCTCGGCTGGGTCGACCGCTTTGCGACGCGAGAGATCACCGATCGCCAGTACCAGCTGGCCAAGGCGATGGGCGCGCGCAACGTCTATACGCCGCAGGTCGTGGTGCAGGGCAGCGACTGGCCGCGCTGGCCGGCACTGCCCTTCGTCGCGGCCGCGGCGCCGATGCCGCTGAAGCTGCTGCGCGAGGGCGAACAGGTGACGGCCGAGGTCGGCGCCGCGACGGGGCGCTGGACGGGCTATTGGGCGGTGCTCGAGGACGGTCACCGCAGCCGGGTGAGCGCGGGCGAGAACCGCGGCGAGACGCTGGCGCACGACCATGTGGTCCGCCTGTACCAGCCGGTCGGCGAGTGGGAGGGCCCGCATCGCTTCATGCTGTCCCTGCCGCCGGCCGATGCCGGCCACCCGCGCCGCGTGGTCTTCGTCGTCGCCGCCGCGGCCGACCTGCGGCCGGTGCAGGCGCTCAGCCTCGCCTGCTGAGGCGCGGTGGCTAGCGCGCTGCCACCGCGCGGCGCGATCGCAGCATGCCCAGCAGCGGCCACAGCCAGATCAGCAGGCACAAGCCGCCCAGCGTGCCGGCGATCGGCCGCTCGAAGAAGACCAGGAAGTTGCCGTCGGCCTTGATCAGGCTGGCGAAGAACTGCTCCTCGACCATCGTCCCCAGCACGACGCCGAGGATCGTCGGCGCCACCGGGAAGCCCCAGCGTTCCATGAAGAAGCCGATCACGCCGGCCACCAGCATCACCACCACGCCGAACAGGCTGTTGTTCATCGCGAAGCTGCCGACGATGCAGAACATCAGGATCAACGGCATCAGCAGCGTCGCCGGAATGCGCAGGATCTGCTTGGCCACCTTGATGGCGCCCCAGCCCAGCGGCAGCATCAGCAGCTGCGCCAGCAGGAAGACGATGAACACCGCATAGATGTTCTGCGGGTTGTTGACGAACAGCGTCGGCCCCGGGTTCATGTCCTTCAGGTAGAGCACGCCGATGGCGATCGCCGTGATCGAATCGCCGGGCTCGACGATGCCTTCCACGTGCCCGGTGCCGAACTTCTGCGGCTCCTTCGAGAAGCGCTTGCTCATCGCGTAGGACATCCACGCCGCGATGTCGGCGCCAGCCCCCGGCAGCGCCCCGACCGCGGTGCCCAGCGCCGAGCCGCGGAGCAGTTGCAGCGGGTACTTCTTCAGCAGCGTCCACATGCCGTGGAAGACGTTGCCGAAAGGCCGCTCGGTGGCCATCACCGGCTTCACCACGTTGACCGCGAAACGCAGGATCTCGGACACCGCGAACATGCCGATCATCAGCGGGATCAGCGGGATGCCGCCCATCAGGTCCGGGTTGCCGAAGGTATAGCGTGGCGCGCCGGCCGGGTTCTCCAGCCCGACCACGGCCACCAGCAGGCCGAGCAGCAGCGACACCATGCCCTTCAGCGGGTCCGCTCCGGCGATGAAGACGGCACAGGTGAAGCCGAGCATCAGCAGCCAGAAGTATTCGAAGGAGCTGAACTTCAGCGCGATCTCGGCCAGCGCCGGCGCGGCCACGATCAGCACCAGCACGCCGAAGATGCCGCCCAGCACCGAGAACACGAGGCCCGCGCCGAGCGCGGTCTCGGCCTGGCCCTTCTTCGTCAGCAGGTAAGCCTCGTCGGTGTAGGCCGCCGAGGCGGGCGTGCCCGGCATGCGCAGCAGCGCGCTCGGGATGTCGCCGCTGAAGATGGCCATCGCGGTGGCGGTGACGATCGCCGCCACCGCCGGCACCGCCGGCATGAAGAAGGTCACCGGCACGAGCAGCGCGGTGGCCATGGTCGCCGTCAGACCGGGAATCGCGCCGACGAACAGGCCGTAGACGGCCGACAGCAGGATCACCAGCAGCACGTAAGGCTGGAACACCAGGCCAAAGGCCGCGATCACTGCATCCATGGCGGCCTCAATAGAAGGGCGTGATCACGCCCCAGGGCAGCGGCACACGCAGCAGCTTGTAGAAGGCCAGGTGCACGACCAGCGTGCCGCCGACCGCCCACAGCAGCGCCCGTGCCCAGCCGATGCGGAAGGCGCGGAACACCGCCAGCAGGCACAGCGGCGCAACGAGCAGGAAGCCCAGCCGTTCGGACAGCAGCAGGTAGCCGATGATCGCGGCGATGATCACCAGCGCGCTGCCGAAATGTTCGCCACCGGACGCCGTGCGCGGGCCGGCGTCGGCATAGGCCTTGCCGCGCAGGCTGCGCACGATCAGCCCCACCGCGCACAGCAGCAGCCCGGCGCCGACGATCATCGGCAGGAAGGCCGCGCCCAGCTTCTGCCCCGGCACGTCGGGGAAGGCGCGGCCGGTCCACAGCACCACCAGCGCCAGCAGCGCCAGGCCGATGCCGACCCAACGGTCGGTGCGCTGCACGCCGCGCTACTTGGCGATGCCGACGGCGGTCATCACCGCCTTCATGTCGGCGTCGCCCTTGGCCATGAAGGCGGCGAACTCCTGCGAGTTGCCCCACAGCACGCCGAAGCCGCGCTGTGTCATGAAGTCCTTGTATTCCTTGCTGTCGTAGGCCTTCTTCACCGAGGCTTCCAGCCGCGCCTGCACGTCCGCGGGCAGGCCCTTCGGCGCGGCGATGCCGCGCCAGGCGCCGGTGGCCCAGTTGGAGCCGGTGGCTTCCTTCAGCGTCGGCACGTTCGGGAACAGCGCCGCACGGTCGGTGGCCATCACCGCCAGCGAGCGCACCTTGCCGGCATCGATCAGCGATCGCGCCTCGGGCAGCGAGCAGGGCACGAACTCGACGCCGCCGGCCACCAGGTCCTGCAGGCCCGGCGCGGCACCGTTGCTCGGCACCCAGGGCACGCTGGCCGGGTCCATCTTCAGGTCGCTGAGCATGCCGGCCAGCGCCAGGTGCCAGATGCCGCCCTGGCCCGTGCCCGAGGCCTTGAACTTGCCGGGTGGCGCGGCCTTGATCGCGGCCAGCACGTCGGCCATGGTCTTGTAGCTGGAATCGGCCCGCACCTGGAAGCCCGCCGGGTCGAGGTTGACCAGCGCGATCGGCGTGTAGCTCGTCGGGCTCAGTTCGGTCAGCTTCTGGTGGTGCATCATCGTGATTTCCACGGTGATCATGCCCACGGTGTAGCCGTCGGGCGCCGCGGTGGCGATGGCCGAATGGCCGACCACGCCAGAGCCGCCGGTGCGGTTGACCACGTTCACCGGCTGACCCAGGTCCTTCTCCATCAGGCTGGCGATGAAGCGGGCCACCGCGTCGGTGCCGCCGCCCGCGCCCCACGGCACGATCAGCGTGATCGGTCGGTTCGGATACTGCGCGAAGGCACTCGCGCAGAAGCTCAGGGCCAGCAGCGCGAACAGCGCTCGCAAGGTGTGCAGCAGGCGGGTCATCGTGTCTCCGAGTGTCGTTGTACGAGAGGGCCAGCCGGCCAATTTGGCATCGTGCCGGGGCCACGGCAACGCGGGTAAACCCCCTCGTGGGGCACACGGCCGCGGGCCGCTATCGAATCCCCTGATGCTGGTGCCGTCAGCCAGCCGTCAGAATCGCCGCTCACTCGCAGGGTGCCCAGCATGGACAAGGTTTGGTTGAAGCATTACCCCGCCGGCGTGCCGGCGGAGGTGCGCACCGACCTGTACGCATCGCTGGTGGCGCTGCTGGAGCGGGCCTTCCACCACCATGCCAAGCTCAGCGCCTACACGTTCATAGGGCGCAGTTTCAGCTTCGCCGACATCGACGCGCATTCGCGGGCGCTGGCAGCGTACCTGCAGAGCCTCGGCCTCGAACGCGGCGACCGTGTGGCCATCATGCTGCCCAACGTGCCGCAGTATCCGGTGGCGGTGGCCGCGGTGCTGCGCGCCGGTTTGGTCGTGGTCAACGTGAACCCGCTGTACACGCCGCGCGAGCTGGAGCATCAGCTGAAGGACTCCGGTGCGCGGGCCATCGTCGTGCTCGAGAACTTCGCTGCGACGCTGCAGCAGGTGCTCGATGCGGTGCCGGTGAAGCATGTCGTCCTGGCGGCGATGGGCGACATGCTCGGCAGCGTGCAGCGGCCTCTCGTCAACCACGTGGTGCGCAACGTGCGCAAGCTGGTGCCGACATTCCAGCTGCCGGAAGCGGTGCGCTTCAACGATGCCCTGGCGCTGGGCCGCGGCCTGAGCCTGACCGCGCCGGCCACCGGTCCGGACGACATCGCGGTGCTGCAGTACACCGGCGGCACCACGGGCGTCAGCAAGGGCGCCGTGCTGCTGCACCGTAACCTGGTGGCCAACGTGCTGCAGTCCGAAGCATGGAACCTGCCTGCGCTGAAGAAGATCCCGGCCGGCCAGCAGCCGACCACCGTGTGCGCGCTGCCGCTGTACCACATCTTCGGCTTCACGACGAACATGATGCTGTCGCTGCACATCGGCGGCTGCAACATCCTGATTCCGAATCCGCGCGACATCGGCGCCATGCTGAAGGAGCTGTCGAAGCACCGCTTCCACAGCTTCCCGGCGGTGAACACGATGTTCAACGCCATCGCCCATGACCCGGCCTTCAACACCGTCGACTGGAGCCATCTGGTGCTGTCGGTCGGCGGCGGCATGGCGGTGCAGCAGGGCACGGCGCGGTTGTGGCTGGAGAAGACCGGCTGTCCGATCGTCGAGGGCTATGGCCTGTCCGAAACCAGCCCGTCGGTCACCTGCAACCCGGTGGACAGCAGCGAATACAGCGGCAACATCGGCCTGCCGCTGCCGAACACCGAGCTGATGCTGCTCGACGATGCCGGCCACGAGGTCGGGCCCGGCGTGGCCGGCGAGATCGCGATCCGCGGTCCGCAGGTGATGGCCGGCTATTGGCAGCGGCCCGACGAGACGGCCAAGGTGATGACGCGCGACGGCTTCCTGCGCACCGGCGACATCGGCATGGTCGACGAGCACGGCTACTTCCGCATCGTCGACCGCAAGAAGGACATGATCCTGGTCAGCGGCTTCAACGTCTATCCGAACGAGATCGAAGACCTCGTCAGCACGCTGCCCGGCGTGCGTGAATGCGCCGCCTATGGCGTGCCGGACGAGAAGGCCGGCGAGGCGGTGAAGCTGGTGGTCGTGAAGAGCGATCCCCGCCTCAGCGAGGCCGACATCCGCAGCTTCTGCGAGGCCAACCTGGCTGGCTACAAGCGGCCGCGCAACATCGAGTTCCGCACCGAGCTGCCGAAGAGCACCATCGGCAAGATCCTGCGCCGCGAATTGCGCGACGCCCGGGCCTGACGGGCGCCGCCGCGGTCTGCGGCACACTCCAGCGCATGAGTGTGCGCTTGTATGTGGACCTGCCGCTGCAGGCCGGGCTGGTCACGGACCTGCCGCCTGCCGCGGCGCGCCACGTGCAGGTGCGCCGCCTGCAGCCCGGCCATGCCGTGAACCTGTTCAACGGCCAGGGCGGCGAATGGTCCGCCACGGTGCAGCAGATGGGCCGCAGCAGCGTGCAGGTGCGTGTCGAACGCTTCGTCGCCGGCGACCGCGAGCTGTGCCGGCCGGTGACCGTGGCGGTCGGCATGCCGGCCAACGACCGCATGGACCTGCTGGTGGAGAAGGCGACCGAGCTCGGCGTGCAGGCCATCGTGCCGCTGCAATGCGAACGTTCGGTGCTGCGCCTGTCGGGCGAGCGCGCGCAGCGCAAGCGCGAGCACTGGCAGGCGATCGCGGCGGCCGCGGCCGAACAATGCGGGCGCACGCGCGTGCCGGCGATCGCGGCGGTGCGCACGCTGGCGCAGTTCGTGGCCGAGACGACCACGCTGGCCCGCGGTGACGTGCAGCGCGTGCTGCTCAGTCCGCTGCCGGACACGCCGCCGCTGCGCGCGGTGGCCGCGGCCCATGGTGGGTTGCTGACGCTGAGCGGGCCCGAAGGTGGGCTCAGCGCGGACGAGGAGGCGGCCGCACTCGCCCACGGCTTCGTGCGCGCCAGCCTCGGCCCTCGGGTGCTTCG
Organism: Rubrivivax sp.; assembly: GCA_044225625.1. Classification (GTDB taxonomy): domain Bacteria; phylum Pseudomonadota; class Gammaproteobacteria; order Burkholderiales; family Burkholderiaceae_C; genus Rubrivivax. The sequence continues at coordinate 53,787 of JBGAII010000002.1, read as the reverse complement.
CGCCGAAACCGCGCCGCTGGCGGTGCTGGCCTGGATCGGACTGAACGAATGAACCGCAATCTGCTGCTGCTGACCCTGTGCCAGGGCCTGTTCCTGACCAACAACGTGGTCTTCATCGCCATCAACGGCCTGGTCGGACTGGAACTGGCACCGGTCGCCTGGATGGCCACGCTGCCGCTCAGTGCCTATGTGGCCGGCGGCGCGCTGAGCACCGCGCTGGTGGCGCGGCATCAACGCCGGGTCGGGCGCCGGCGTGCCTTCCAGGTGGGCCTGCTGTGGGGCATCGTGGCCACGCTGCTGTGTGCGCTGGCCGCGTGGCAGCGCAGCTTCGCTTTGCTGCTGCTGGGCACGGTGCTGGCGGGCTACTACCAGGCCAACGGCTCGCTGTACCGCTTTGCCGCAGCCGAGCTGGTGCCGCCGGCGGCGCGCGAGAAGGCCATCTCCTGGGTGCTGGCCGGCGGCATCCTCGGCGGCGTGGTCGGGCCCAACCTGGCCTCGGCCACGCGCACACTGCTGCCGCAGCCCTTCACCGGCGCCTACCTGTCGCTGGTGGTGGTGGCGCTGGTCGCGCTGCTGCTGATCAGCCTGATCCCCTTTCCGCCGATGCCCAGCGCCGCGCAGGCCGCAGGCGGCCGGCCGCTGCGCGAGATCGCCCGCCAGCCGGTGTTCGTCATTGCGGTGGCCGCGGCGGCGCTGGCCTATGGCGTGATGAACCTGCTGATGGCGGCCACCCCGATCGCGATGGCGCAGTGTTCGCATCCCTTTTCCGCCGCCGCGCTGGTGCTGGAGTGGCACGTGCTGGGCATGTTCGTGCCCAGCTTCTTCACCGGCCACCTGATCAAGCGCTTCGGCACGCTGCCCGTCATGACGACGGGCCTGCTGCTGAACGTCGGCTGCGTGGCCTTCGCGCTGTCGGGTACCGACCTGATGCACTTCCTGGGGGCCCTGCTGGCGCTCGGCATCGGCTGGAACTTCCTCTACATCGGCGGCACCACGCTGCTGACCGAAGCCTACCGGCCCGAGGAACGCACCACCGCGCAGGGCGCGATGGATTTCTGGGTGTTCGCGACGATGACGGTCACGTCCTTCAGTTCCGGCGCGCTGGTCACCACCGGCGGCTGGACCTCGAGGAACCTGGGCTCGCTGCTGCCCCTGGGCCTGCTGGGGTTGGCGCTGCTCTGGCTTGCCAGCCACCGCCGCGCCACCCAGAATCTGCCGACCACGGCAGGGGGGAGCTGAGCATGGGACTCTTGGACATTGTCGGCGGCATGCTGGGCGGCCAGGGCACGGCCGGCGGCGGCGGTCAGGACGCGCTGCTGAAGCTGGTGATGGGGCTGCTGTCCGACAACGGGCAGGGCGGCGCGGGCGGCGGCGTTGGCGGGCTCGGCGGCCTGCTGCAGCAGCTGCAGCACGCGGGCCTGGGCGAGCAGGTGAACTCGTGGGTCGGCACCGGCCAGAACCTGCCGGTTTCGGCCGAGCAGCTGCAGGGCGCCTTCGGTGCCGACCGCATGTCGCAGATGGCCGAGCAGATGGGGCTGTCCACCGGCGACCTGGGTGCGCAACTGTCGCAGATGCTGCCGCAGGTGGTGGACCGGCTGACGCCCGGAGGCCGGCTGCCCGAAGGTGGCCCGGGCGACTTGGGTGACCTGAGCGGCCTGCTCGAGAGCCTGCTGAAGCGCTAGCTGCGGCCCGGCCGCAGGTGCCGGCCGAACAGGCTGAACAGCCGCTCCCAGTGCCGTTCGGCAGCCTCGCGCCGGTAGATGCCGGCGCGCAGCGGGAAGACGAAGCCGTGCTCCGCGCCCGGGTACCACTCGATGCGGTGCGGCGTGCCGGCCGCCTGCAGGGCCTGCTGCAGCGCCTGGATGTCGGCCGGCGGCGCCCAGCGGTCGATTTCGGCGCAGGCGAAATAGCACTCGCAGCGGATCTTCGGCGGCATGCGGTGCGGCGAGTCCGGCGCGTCGGTGGCCATGTTCGCGCCGTGGATCGACGCGAGGCAGGCCAGCCGCTCGGGGAAGGCGGCCGCCGCCCACATGACGAAGGGCCCGCTCATGCAGTAGCCCACGGCGCCAATGCGCTGGCCATCGGCCGCCGGCAGCGCATCGACATAGCGCAGCAGCGCGCGCGTGTCGGTCTCGGTGGTTTGCCTGTCCAGCGAATTCATCAGCCCGAACATTTCCGCCATGGCGGGCTCTGTGCGCTCCTTCAGGCTGTACTCGCGCCGCTGGCGGTAGTACAGGTTCGGCAGCAGCACGCAGTAGCCCACTGCGGCCAGGCGGCGGGCCATGTCGTGCAGTTCCTCGCGCTTGCCCGGTGCGTCCATGTAGAACAGCACCACCGGGAACGGCCCGCCTTCCTCGGGGTGCACGACGAAGCTGTTCATCGCGCCGTCGTCGGTGGGGATGTCGATCTCGCGTTCGACCATCTTCGCCTCCGCCGGCGGCCTACAGCGGCATGCGCGCCGCGGCAGCGGCGTCCAGCGCGCCTTCGCCGCGGGCGATGGCGGCATCGAACATCGCGGCCACCGCCGGCATCACGAACAGGTCGACGCCGCCGCGCTGGGCCTCCTCGATCATCAGCCGCACGTCCTTGCGCGCCATCGCGATCTCGAAGGACGGCTTGTCGAAGCCGCCGGCGCTGATGCGCGCCGCGCGGGCCGGCAGCGTCTGGCCGGGGTTGAACTGCTCGAACAGCGCGAAGGCCTCGGCGGTGCCGATGCCCACCGAATGGGCCAGCCGGTTGACGTCGCCCAGCACGCCGAGCAGGCCCAGCAGCGTCAGGTTGCCGAAGAGCTTGAAGGCCGCGGCGCGCTCCGGCGCCTCGCCCACGTGGTGCACCTTGCCGGTCATCTGCTGCAGCACCGGCAGCAGTGCGTCATGCTGCGCGCGCGGGCCCGACACCAGCATCAGGCCGGTGCCTTCGGCGCAGTGGCTGGGCGCCATGAACACCGGCGCATGCACGTAGACCCGGCCGCGCGCGGCCCAGCGCGCGGCGCGCTCGGCGGTCGGCCGCACCGCGGTGGTGGTGTGGTCGACGATCCAGCAGCGCTCGCCGATCGCGCCGGCCAGCGGCTCCAGCACGCCATCCACCGACGCATCGTCGGCCAGCGACAGGTGGATGCGTTCGGCCCCCTGCAATGCGGCGGCCGGGTCGGCGCAGGGCGTCGCACCGAGCGCCGCCAGCGCCTGCGCCTTGGCCGGGCTGCGGTTCCAGACATTGACCTGCCAGCCGTTGGCCAGCGCGCGGCGCACGAAGCCCGTGCCCATCAGGCCGGCACCGAAAAAGGCGATCTTCATCACGTCGATCCTCCATGGGGGAGGCGGGACGATAGCGCGTCGCCGTGCAGAATGCAGGGCGAAAGACCCTTGGGAGCCGGCCATGCCGATCTACGAATATTCCTGCCCGGGCTGCGGCAACGCCTTCGAACTGCTGGTACGTTCGGACACCGTGCCTGAATGCCCCTCGTGCCACTCGACGCAACTGGACAAGCAGCTGTCGGTGTTCGCCACCAGCGCTGCAGGGGCCGAGCCGGCGCTGGCTGCCGGTCCGTGTGGCAGCTGTGGCCATCCGGACGGCCCCGGCACCTGCGCAATGCACTGAGCGGGCGCCAGCACGGCGTCCTGACGGCCCCTCGGGGGTGGCCGTCAGGCGCTCCGGGGGCCGTCACATGTCCCGTGCGGAGCCCGCCACCATCTCGAAGCGGTACAGCCGGCATTCGATCGGCCCGTTCCACATCGGCACGCGCAGCGAGGCCTTCAGGCGCATCGTGCCCGGCAGTTTCATGTCCGGGCTCAGCACCCAGGCCGTCCAGCCGGCCGGGTGCTGCGTGTAGGCCTGTTTCCAGTGCGCCGCCAGCCGCGGGAAGAAGTCGTTGGGCATGTCGCGGTCCTGCGCCGAAGGCCGCGCCGCCTTGCCGGCAACGTCGATGCGCTCGCCGTAGGGCGGGTTGAGCATCAGCGTGCCCGGCAGCCCGGGCGGCAGCGCCGGGGCCGGGCGCTCCAGCGCGTCGCCGCCGTGGAACTCGATGGCATGGGCCACGCCGGCGCGCTGCGCATTGCGGCGCGCGAAATCGAGCATGCGGAAGGACACGTCGCTGGCCGAGATCGGCACCGCCGGCGCGTGCACCCGCGCCTGCGCCTGGCTCTTCAGCCGCTGCATCTGCGCGCGCATCTCCGGCGTGGCGAAGGGCAGCAGCCGCTCGAAGGCGAAGCGCCGCTGCAGCCCCGGCGCGATGCCGCAGGCGATCTGCGCCGCCTCGATGGCGATCGTGCCGCTGCCGCAGCAGGGGTCGTGCAGTGCACCGCCTTCTTCGGGCGTGCCGCGCCAGCCGGCCGCGGCCAGCATCGCGGCGGCCAGCGTCTCCTTCAGCGGCGCGTCGCCCTTGTCCTCGCGCCAGCCGCGCTTGAACAGCGCTTCGCCGGAGGTGTCGACGTACAGCGTCGCACGCTGCTCGCCCAGGTGCAGCAGCAGCGGCAGGTCAGGATGCCGGGTGTCGACGCTGGGCCGCTCGCCCGTCGTCTCGCGCAACTGGTCGCAGACCGCGTCCTTGACGCGCAGCGCGGCGAAGTTCAGGCTGCGCAGCGGGCTGCGCTGCGCCGTGGTGTCGACGCGCAGCGTGTGCCGCGGCGTGATCCAGTCGGCCCAGTTCACGCGCCGCGCCAGCGTGTACAGGTCGGCCTCGCTGCGGTACGGGCCTTCGGTCAGCTGCAGCAGCACGCGCTGCGCCAGCCGGCTGCCGAGGTTCAGTGCCATCAGCCCCGAGCTGTCGGTGCCGAGCGACACGCCGCCGCGCCGCGCCTGCACCACCGTGCCGGGCAGCAGGCGGCCGATCTCGTCGCACAGCAGCGCTTCGACGCCGGCCGCGCAGGGCAGGAAGAGTCGCCAACGCATTCAGTCCCTTTGTGGCGCTAGGGCGCCTTGCGCAGATTGGCCGGGGCGATCTTCAGCGCCTCGCGGTACTTGGCCACGGTGCGCCGCGCCACCTGGATGCCCTGCTCGTCGAGCATCTGGCTGAGCTGGCTGTCGGACAGCGGCTTGGCCGGATCCTCGGCGGCGACCAGCTGCTTGATCAGCGCGCGCACGGCGGTGCTGGAGGCGTTGCCGCCCGATTCGGTGTTCAGCGACGAGCCGAAGAAGTACTTCAGCTCGTAGGTGCCCATCGGCGACGCCAGGTACTTGGCCGTGGTGACGCGCGAGATGGTCGATTCGTGCAGGCCCAGCTCGTCGGCGATCTCGCGCAGCACCAGCGGCTTCATCGCGATCTCGCCATGCGTGAAGAAGCTCTTCTGCCGCTCGACGATCGCGGTGGATACGCGCAGGATGGTGTCGAAGCGCTGCTGGATGTTCTTCATGAACCAGCGCGCCTCCTGCAGCCGCGCGCTCAGGCCGGCCTGCGCGCCGTTGCCGCCGCGCGAGCCGCGCAGCGCCTGCGCGTACAGGTCGTTGATGCGCAGCTTGGGCATCACGTCGGGGTTCAGCGCCACCTTCAGCCCGCGGCCGCTGCGTCGCACCACCACGTCCGGCACCACCGCATAGGTCTCCGTCCGCTCGAAGGCACGACCCGGCTTGGGCTCGCACCGCACGATCAGCGCCTGGGCTTCGCGCACCAGCGCTTCGTCGGCGCCGGTTGCCGCGGCCAGGCGGCGGAAGTCGCGCTTGGCCAGCAGCTCCAGGTGCTGCTCGCAGATGCGCAGCGCCACGGTCTGCGCCGCGCAGCGTTCGCCGCTGCGCAGCTGCAGGCACAGGCATTCGCCCAGCGAGCGTGCGCCCACGCCCAGCGGCTCCATGTTGTGCAGCCAGCCGAGTGCGCATTGCAGGCGCGACATCAATTCGTCGTGCGCATCGGCGTCGTCGGCCTTCAGGCCCAGCATGTCGGCCAGGCGTTCGGCGATGTCCTGCAGGCTGTCGGACAGGTACCCATCACCGTCCAGCGACTCGATCAGCACCTCGAGCGCGGCACGGTCGTCGGGCGACAGCCGCATGCCGGCGATCTGGCTGCGCAGGTGCTCCTGCAGCGAGATGCTCGCATCGCCGCGTTCGAACTCGCTGCCGTCGTCGTCGGTGGCGGCACTGCCGTTGGACGGCGTTTCGCGGATGCCGTCGAAGTCGTCGCGTTCGGTGCCGTTCTCCCAGTCCTCGCGCTCGGTGGCGCCGAAGTCGTCGGCCTGGACCTCCGGGGTGGCGGCCTCGGTGTCGCCGTGGTCGGCGTCGTCGCGTTCACGCTGCGCCTCGCCGGCGGCTTCGCCAGCCAGCGCGCGCTCGGTCGGCGCGGTGTCGTAGGCGGCCGCCTCCTCGTCGACCTCGAGGAAGGGGTTCTGCTCGAGCATCTGCTCGATTTCCTGCTGCAGCTCCAGCGTCGACAACTGCAGCAGGCGGATCGACTGCTGCAGCTGCGGCGTCAGCGCCAGATGCTGTGACAGGCGGACCTGCAGGGACGGCTTCATCATCGACACGCCGGGCCCCTACATGCGGAAGTTCTCGCCGAGGTACACCTTGCGCACCTCGGCGTTGTCGATGATCTGCTGCGGCGTGCCTTCGGCCAGCACCTGGCCGTCGCTGATGATGTAGGCGCGGTCGCAGATGCCCAGCGTCTCGCGCACGTTGTGGTCGGTGATCAGCACGCCGATGCCGCGCTGCTTCAGGTAGCTGATGATGCGCTGGATCTCGATCACCGCGATCGGGTCGATGCCGGCGAAGGGCTCGTCGAGCAGGATGAAGCGCGGCTGCGTGGCCAGTGCGCGGGCGATCTCGACGCGCCGACGCTCTCCGCCGGACAGCGCCGGCGCCGGCGAATCGTGCAGCTTCTCGACGCCGAGTTCGTGCAGCAGCCGGCCGAGCTGCGCGTCGATCACCGCCTTCTTCAGCGGCCGGCCGTGCTCGTCGACCTGCAGCTCGAGCACCGCGCGGACGTTCTCCTCCACCGTCAGCTTGCGGAAGATCGAGGCTTCCTGCGGCAGGTACGACAGGCCCAGCCGCGAGCGGCGATGGATCGGCAGATCATGCACCGGCTGGCCGTCGATCTCGATCAGGCCGGCGTCGGCGCGGACCAGCCCGACGACCATGTAGAACGTGGTGGTCTTGCCGGCGCCGTTGGGCCCGAGCAGCCCGACCACCTCGCCCGCGCTGACCGCCAGGTGCACGTCGCGAACCACCAGGCGCGATCCGTAGCTCTTGCGCAGGCCTTCGGCCTGCAGCCGGCTGACACCGGCCGGCACGGCGTCGGCCGTCGCCTGCGGCAGGGCGTTCAACCGGGGCTCCCCAGGCGGCTCGAAGGCTTCAGCGGGACGGTCGCCTTGGCCGGCGGAGCCGAGGCGGCCGACGCGGCGGCCGGCGCCGAAGCGGCTTCCTCGCGCGGCGCGAAGACCGCGCGGACGCGGCCGCTCGGATTGGCCGGCGTGGCCGCGCCGCCGGTCACCTTGAACAGCTCGTTGGTGTTGTCCCAGGTGATCAGCGAACCGGTGATCTCGTCGGCCACGACACCGCTGCGCAGGCGGCGCACCGCGGCATTGCCTTCGAAGCGCAGCGTGTCGGTACGGCCGTCGAAGTCGATGCGCTCGGCGGCGCCTTCCACCGTCTCGTCGACGCCGTCGCGCTTCTGGCGGAAGCTGGCCGGACGCTCGGCGCTGCCGATGGCCCGGGCCTCGCGGTAGCCATCGGGCCGCTCGCGCAGCTCGACACGGTCGGCGCGCAGCACCATCGTGCCCTGGCTGATGACGACGTTGCCGTTGAAGATGACCACTTGTCGCTGCAGGTCCACGCTGCCCGGCTGGTCGGCCTCGATCGTCATCGGCTTGTTCCGATCGGCCTTCTCCGCCAGCGCCGGCGCGGTGGCCGACAGGGCGGCCGTCAGCACGGCAGCGAGCGCGATCGAGTGGCAGCGGTGAACGAGGCGAGGCGGGCGCATTTCAAGGCACGAAACTTGCAGAGCATTCTAGCGGCAAGTGCCGTGTGCGCCTGCCCGGCGCGGAATGCGACGCGTCAGGCGCCGGACGCGCTCCCACGCGGAGCCGGGCGTGGGCTCGGCTCCTGCGCCGAGCCGCTCAGCCGGGCTTGCGTGCCAGTTGGATCAGCGCGTCGGTGACGGCGAGCGCGCGCTCGTTGCTGCCGGCCTGCGAGCCGGTGGTGGTGTAGCGGCCCTGAACGGCCAGCGTGGGCACACCTTCGATCTTGTAGGCCTGGCTCAGCTGTTGAGCCTGCTTGGCCTTGGTCTGCACGGTGAAGGACTTGTACAACTCGACGAACTTCGCGCCGTCGATGCCATTGGCGGTCATGAAGGCGGCGATGTCGGCATCCTTGTCCAGACGCAGCCGCTGCTGGTGGATGGCGTTGAACACCTTCTGGTGCATCGCATCCAGCTGCCCCATGGCTTCCAGTGCGTAGAAGATCTTCTGGTAGTTCTCGTACAGCGCATTGAAGCCCACCGGCACGCGCTTGAGCACCGCGTCGGGAGGCAGCTTTTTGGCCCAGAGCTCCAGCGTCGGCTCCAGCGCATTGCAGTGCGGGCAGCCGTAGGAGAAGAACTCGATCACTTCCACCTTGCCGGCCGGAACCGTCACCGGCACGGGCTGCGACAACTTGGTGTAGTGCGTGCCTTCGACCGGCCCGCCCTGCGCCACAGCCGGGGCGGTCCAGAGGGCGGCAGACACCGGGCCCAGCCCTGCGGCCGCAACTTGCAGCGAAAACTCACGCCGTTTCATGGGGTTCCTTTGTCGGTCACGGGTGTTCTTGAGTCGGTGGTCAAGGCAAAGTTCACTGCCGCTCGACGCGCACCAGCGTGGAATCCACGCCCGCAGCCTGCAACTTCTCGATCGTCGCCTCGGCCGGGCCGCGAGCCTCGAAGGGGCCGACGCGCACGCGATAGACCGTGCGTCCGGCCTGCTCGCGTTCGCTGATCTTCGCGTCCAGACCCAGCAACGCCAGCTTGGCGCGTTGGGCCTCGGCATCGTCCTGGCGCGTGAACGCGCCGGCCTGGGCGAAATACGTCATCGCCGCTGCAGCCTTCGGCGGCGCGGCCGTGGCGGCAGCCGACGCGGGCGCCGTCACCCGTGGCGCAGCAGCGGACGTGCCGGGCGCGCTGGCGGGTGCCGCGGCCGGGGCCGGCGCAGCGCCAGGCGGCGTGCCGGTGCCCGCGGGCGCCGCAGGACGCGCGGGGGGCTTGTTGGCGGACAGACCGGCATTCGGATCCCAGTTCTTGTTGCGCTCCGCCTCGGCCGCGTCCTGGTCGGCGGTGCGTTGCGGCACCTTGTTGACGAAGGGCACGGGCACCTTGGTGACGTACAGCGCCACTGCCAGCGCCGCCGCCAGGCCGATCAGCAGCCCGACCACCAGGCCGACGAGGAAACCGCCGCGTGGCGCTCTGCCGGCCTTCATGCGCTGGCCTCCGCCGTCGCAGGCAGCTCACGCGCCATGGCCTCCGGCGCGCTGACGCCCAGCAGGCCCAGCGCATTGCGCAGCACCTGCCGCGTTGCCGCCAGCAGCGCCATGCGGGCACGCGCCAGGCTCGAGTCGTCGACCAGGAAGCGTTCGGCCGCGTAATAGCTGTGAAAGGCCGCGGCCAGGTCGCGCAGGTAGAAGGCCAGGTCGTGCGGTGCCAGTTCGGCGGCGGCGCGGGCGAGCATCTCGGGGTAGTCGGCCAGCTTCAGCATCAGTGCCTGTTCCGTGGGTGCGGTCAGCAACGACAGGTCGGGCGCATCGAGCCCCTTGTCCCATTGCGCCAGCACCGAGCAGATGCGCGCATGCGCATACTGAACGTAGAACACCGGGTTCTCGTCGTTGGCCTTCAGCGCCAGGTCGATGTCGAAGACGAACTCGGTGTCGGCCTTGCGGCTGATCAGGAAGAAGCGCACCGCGTCGCGGCTGGTCCAGTCGATCAGGTCGCGCAGCGTCACGTAGCTGCCGGCGCGCTTGGAGATCTTCACCTCCTGGCCGCCGCGCATCACCGTGACCATCTTGTGCAGAAGGTAGTCCGGGAAGCCCTGCGGGATGCTTAAGCGCGCGGCCTGCAACCCGGCACGCACGCGGGCGATGGTGCCGTGGTGGTCGCTGCCCTGCACGTTGATGACTTTGTGGAAGCCGCGCTCGAACTTGTTGATGTGGTAAGCGACGTCGGGCACGAAGTAGGTGTACCCGCCGTCGGACTTGCGCATCACGCGGTCCTTGTCGTCACCGTAGTCGGTGGAGCGCAACCACAGCGCGCCGTCCTTCTCGTAGGTATCGCCGCCCTCGACCAGACGTTGCACCGCGGCCTCGACCCGGCCGCTGGTGTACAGGCTGGATTCGAGGAAGTAGTGGTCGAAGCGCACGCCGAAGGCCTGCAGGTCCAGGTCCTGCTCACGGCGCAGGTAGGCCACCGCGAACTGGCGGATGTCGTCCAGGTTGTCGATGTCGCTGCTGGCGGTGAAGGCGCGGTCGTCGGCCTGCACGGTGGCGCCGGCCCGGTAGGCTTCGGCGATGTCGGCGATGTAGTCGCCGTTGTAGGCGGCCTCGGGCCAGCCGGCGTCGCCGGGCTTCAGGCCCTGCAGCCGGGCCTGCGTCGAGGTGGCCAGGTTGCCGATCTGCACGCCGGCGTCGTTGTAGTAGAACTCGCGCGTCACCTGCCAGCCCTGGGCCTCGAACAGGTTGCAGATGCAGTCGCCCAGCGCCGCTTGGCGCGCGTGGCCTACGTGCAGCGGGCCGGTGGGATTGGCAGAGACGAACTCCACCAGCACGCGTTCGTCGCGCCGCGGCTCGCGGCCGAAAGCGGCGCCGTCGCGCAGCACCTCGGCCACCACGGCCTGGCGTGCGGCCGCTTTCAGGCGCAGGTTGACGAAACCGGGGCCGGCGATCTCCAGCTCCTGCACCCAGCGCTGCACCGCCGGTTGCGCGCGCAGCAGCTCGACCAGCGTGTCGGCCAGCTCGCGCGGCTTCTTCTTCAGCGTGCGGGCCAGCGGCATTGCGGCGGTGATGGCCAGATCGCCGTGGGCGGCGAGCTTCGGCGACTCGAAGGCCGTGACCGGCGCCGCGTCGGGAGCCATCTGCGCCAGCACCGCCTGGAGTGCCTGCAACAGCTCCTGCTTGGCTTGGATCATCCGAAGATTCTACGGTCGCCCCGTTGCCGCCCGGGGGCAGCGTGAAGGATGCCGCCAACCGGCCGCGTGCCGCTGCCGGGACGGTGCCCGAACGGGGCATTTGGCGGCACCATGCACGATGGCGTGCGAGCCACCGCCCTTGTCCCGATGACCGTCGAAGCCCTTCCTCCGCCGAGCGCCCGCCGCCGCGATGCCGATCTGCCGGCGCAGATCGGCAAGTACGTGGTGCGCGCGCGGCTCGGCGAGGGCGCCACCAGCGAAGTCTTTCTGGCCTGGGACGAGTTCCACCAGCGCGAGGTGGCGATCAAGCGGGTGCGCGGTGGGTTGGCCGCAGACACGCCCGAGGGGCACTTCCAGCAGCACTTCTTCGCCGCCGAGGCGGCACTGGTGGGCCGGCTGCAGCATCCGAACGTGGTGCAGATCCACGACGCGGTGGACGACGGCGTCGCACCCTACCTGGTGATGGAGTACGTCGACGGTGTGACGCTGCGCCGCTTCTGCCGCGCCGACGCGCTGCTGTCGCTGGAACAGGTGGTCGAAATCGGCTTCAAGTGCGCGATGGCGCTGGCCTATGTCTACCGGCAGGGGCTGATCCACCGCGACGTCAAGCCCGCCAACATCCTGGCGGTGCTGCGCAACGAGCAGGTGGTGGACGTCAAGATCAGCGACTTCGGCAGCGTGATGAACCTGCAGTCGGAGCGCACGCAGGTGTTCCGTGTCGGCTCGCTGGCCTACATGCCGCCGGAGCAGCTGGACGGCGACGTGCTCGACGCCCGGGCCGACATCTATGCGCTGGCCGGCGTGCTGTACCACCTGATCGCTGGCCGGGCGCCCTTCGAGGCCACCCAGCAGGCGGCGATGATGCACCAGATCTACCACGCGGCACCCGTTTCGCTGCAACAGCTGCGCGAGGGCGTGCCGCCGAAGCTGGACCGGCTGATCCTGCGCGCGCTGGCCAAGCGCCGCGAAGACCGACACCCCGACTGGGAGAGCTTCGCCCAGGAACTTGCGGCACTGGTGGCCGACGGCGACGTGCCGCGCGGGCCGCTGCAGTCGGTGCTGGACTCCGAACGCTTCAACCTGCTGCGTGCGCTCGACTTCTTCTCCGGCTTCGGCGATGTCGAGTTGTGGGAAGTGGTGCACCGGGCGCATTGGCAGCGCTGCCCCTTCGGCCACGCGCTGTACAAGGCCGGCGAAGAAGGCAACAGCTTCCACATCATCGCGCAGGGGCAGGTGGAGGTGTATCGCGGCGGCCAGCGCGTCGCGCAGCTCGGCGCCGGCACCTCGGTGGGCGAGATGGCCTACCTGGCGCCGAGCCCGGACCTGCGTATCCACAGCGCCGACGTCGTGGTCGCCGAGCCGGCGACCACCATTTCCTTCACGCCGCAGATGCTGGAGCAGCTGAGCCTGGGCACGCGTCGGCTGTTCGATGCCGCCTTCATCCGCGTGCTGGTGCGGCGCCTGCACGCGGCCCATGAGCGGCTGGCGCATCCGCGCCGCATCCTCTGATCGCGCCGGCGACGTCATCGCCGGCGCCGGCTCGCGCGTTCAGGGATGGCCGGGGCCGGCCCGGTCTGCTGCAATACGCGCCGGCACATCCGCCACCCACCCGAGGAGTCCCCATGAAGAAGACCCTGATCGTCGCCCTGCTGACCGTCTTTGCCGGCGTCAGCGCCCAAGCCTCCGACTGCGAGAGCAAGGCGGTCGACAAGAACGGCAAGCCGCTGGCCGGCGCGGCGAAGACCAGCTTCATCAAGAAGTGCGAAGCCGATGCCGGCGCCGCCAGCAGCTGCGAGGCCAAGGCCGTGAGCAAGGACGGCAAGCCGCTGGCCGGTGCGGCAAAGACCAGCTTCGTCAAGAAGTGCGAGGCCGACGCCAAGAAGTGATGGCCGCGGCACCCGGTCGCCGACGCGCGCTCAGCCGCGCCAGTAGGCCGGGTCGCCGTAGTGGTGCTTGAGGAAGTCGATCCACAGCCGCACCCGCAGCGGCAGGTGCTTGCGCTGCGGAAACACGGCATAGATGCCGCTGGGCGGCGCGGCGAAGTCCTGCAGCAGCGCCACCAGCCGGCCTTCGGCCACCTCACGCTCCACCTCCCAGGTGCTGCGCCAGGCGATGCCCAGGCCCAGCACGCACCAGTCGTGCAGCACCTGCCCGTCGCTGCAATCCAGGCGGCCGGCAGGCCGCAGGTGCACCAGCGCACCGTCCACCTGGAAGGCCCAGCCGCGCGTCTGGCTGGCGTCGGAAGACAGTGTCAGGCATTCGTGCCGCGCCAGGTCCGACGGATGCGCCGGCGTGCCTGCGCGCTGCAGATAGTCGGGCGACGCCACGCACAGGCGCCGGTTGTCTGCCAGGCGCACGCTGACCAGACTGGAGTCGGGCAGGTCGCCGACGCGCACCGCGCAGTCGACGCCCTCGTTGACGATGTCGACGACGCGGTCGCTGAGGTTCAGCGACAGGCTGACCTCCGGATGCTGCTGCACGAACGCCGGCACCAGCGGCGCGACGTGGCGGCGCCCGAAGCCGGCCGGTGCCGTCAGCCGCAGGTGGCCACTGGCCTTGACACCCCCGGCGGTGACGCTGGCTTCGGCATTGGCTATATCAGTGAGCAAGCGCTGACAATCTTCGAGGAAGGCACTGCCCTCGTGGGTCAGCGTGATGCGCCGCGTCGTGCGCACCAGCAGCTTCACGCCGAGCCGTTCTTCGAGGGCGTCGATGCGCCGGCCGATCACTGCCGGCGCCACGCCTTCGGCGTGCGCCGCCGCCGTGAGGCTGCCTTTCAGTGCCACCGATACGAACGATTCGATCTGCTTTAGTCTGGCCATCACGCAAGATTAATGTCGCTCTGATCAAAGATCAACCGATGCGACTTGCAAGGATTCCGTCTGTCCGACGATGTGCAAAGCGCGTCGTTGGCAGCGAATGCATAAGTTCAGGTCAAAGATCCCAGACCCTGGTTGCAGTCAATCGTTGCCGTCGTTGCGCATAAATTTCGCGCCATGGATGCCGCCGTGCCTTCGACGCGTTCCCGTGCCCCGGCGCCGCCGCGCGCGGTGCTTTTCGACGCCTTCGGCACGCTGTTCGATGTCTACAGCGTGGCGCTGCTGGCCGAACAGCTGTTCCCGGGCCAGGGCGAGCGACTGGCCGTGCTGTGGCGCGACAAGCAGATCGAATACACGCGACTGGTGTCGATGAGTGCCGCGCCGGATGAGCACTACCAGCCGTTCTGGGAGCTGACCCGCGCCGCGCTGCGCTATGCCGCACCGCGACTGGGCCTGACGCTGGATGCGGCCGCCGAGGAGCGGCTGATGAACCAGTACCACCATCTCGGCTGCTTTCCCGAGAACAAGGCGGTGCTGCAGGCGCTGAAGACGCGGGGCGTGCCGGCCGGCATCCTCAGCAACGGCGACCCGCAGATGCTGGCGGTGGCCGTCAAGAGCGCCGGCCTCGACGGGCTGCTGGCGCCGTTGCTGAGCACGCATGCGGTGCGGCGCTACAAGACCGACCCGGCCGCGTATGCCCTGGGCCCGGCGGCGCTACAGCTGCCGGCGCGCGAGATCCTGTTCGTCTCCAGCAACGGCTGGGACGCCATCGGCGCCACCTGGTTCGGCTACACGACGCTGTGGGTCAACCGCGGCGGCGGGCCGGCCGAGCAACTGGGCACCGAACCCACCCGCACCGGCACGAACCTGCGCGCCGTCCTCGATTTCTTCCCCACCTCCACACCACGAAGCACGCCATGACCGATCGCACCACCGTCCACCGCCTGCAAGTTGCCACGAACCTGTACCGCTTCATCGAAGACCAGGTGCTGCCCGGCACCGGCGTCGAGCCGGCGGCCTTCTGGCAGGGCTTCGATGCCATCGTGCACGACCTGGCCCCGAAGAACGCCGCGCTGCTGGCCGAGCGCGACCGGCTGCAGTCCGAGATGGACGCCTGGCACAAGGCCCACCCCGGGCCGATCCGCAGCATGGCCAAGTACCGCAAGTTCCTGCAGAAGATCGGCTACCTGGTGCCGGTGCCGGCCAAGGTGCGCGCGACGACGAAGAACGTCGATGCCGAACTGGCGCTGCAGGCCGGCCCGCAGCTGGTGGTGCCGATCACCAACGCCCGCTACGCCCTGAACGCAGCCAACGCGCGCTGGGGCTCGCTGTACGACGCGCTGTACGGCACCGACGTGCTCAGCGAAGCCGATGGCTGCGAGAAGGGCAGTGGCTACAACCCGAAACGCGGCGCCAAGGTGATCGAATACGCACGCCATGTGCTCGACCGCTGCGTGCCGTTGAAGAAGGGTTCGCACATCGATTCCACCGGCTACGCGGTGGTCGACAACAACCTGGCGGTGACGTTGAAGAACGGCCAGACGGTGGGCCTGAAGAACCCGGCGCAGTTCGTCGGCTTCCAGGGCGAGATGGGCGCGCCATCGTCGGTGCTGCTGTCGCACCACGGGCTGCATCTGGACATCCGCATCGACCGCGCGCACCGCATCGGCAAGGACGACCCGGCCGGCGTCAGCGACCTGGTGCTCGAAGCGGCGCTGTCCACCATCCTGGATCTCGAGGATTCGGTGGCGGTGGTCGACGCCGACGACAAGGTGCTGGCTTACGGCAACTGGCTCGGCATCCTGAAGGGCACGTTGACCGAGGAGGTCCGCAAGGGCAGCAGCAGCTTCACGCGCGGCCTGAACCCCGACCGCCTGTACACCGGCCCGCGCGGCGAGGACGTGGCACTGCACGGCCGCTCGCTGCTGTTCGTGCGCAACGTCGGTCACCTGATGAACAACCCCGCCGTCCTGTGGGGCGACGGTCAGGAGATCCCCGAAGGCATCCTCGACGCGGTCGTCACCACGACGATCGCGCTGCACGATCTGCAGGGCCATGGCGCGAACGGCATCCGCAACAGCCGGCGCGGATCGGTCTACATCGTCAAGCCGAAGATGCATGGCCCGGCCGAAGTGGCCTTCGCCAGCGAGCTGTTCGGCCGCGTCGAGCAGCTGCTGGGCCTGCCCAACGCCACGGTCAAGCTCGGCATCATGGACGAGGAGCGCCGCACCAGCGTCAACCTCAAGGCCTGCATCGCGGCGGCCGCCGACCGCGTGGCCTTCATCAACACCGGCTTCCTCGACCGCACCGGCGACGAGATGCACACCGCCATGCATGCCGGCCCGATGATCCGCAAGGGCGACATGAAGAGCAGCGCCTGGATCCAGGCCTACGAGCGCAGCAACGTGCTGGTGGGGCTGGAGTGCGGGTTGCGCGGCAAGGCGCAGATCGGCAAGGGCATGTGGGCCATGCCCGACCTGATGAAAGCCATGCTGGAGCAGAAGATCGTGCACCCGAAGGCCGGCGCCAACACGGCCTGGGTGCCCAGCCCCACCGCCGCCACGCTGCATGCGCTGCACTACCACCAGGTCGACGTCTTCAAGGTGCAGAAGGAACTGGAGAAGACCGATGTCGACGCCGTGCGCGACACCATGCTCGACAGCCTGCTGACCGTGCCGGTGGCGAAGAAGCCGAAGTGGAGCGACGCCGAGAAGCAGCAGGAGATCGAGAACAACGCGCAGGGCATCCTCGGCTACGTGGTGCGCTGGGTCGACCAGGGCGTCGGCTGCTCGAAGGTGCCCGACATCCACAACGTCGGCCTGATGGAAGACCGCGCCACATTGCGCATCAGCAGCCAGCACATCGCCAACTGGCTGCTGCACGGCGTGGTGAGCAAGGCGCAGGTCAAGGCCACGTTCAAGCGCATGGCCAAGGTGGTGGACCAGCAGAACGCCGGCGACCCGCTGTACAAGAACATGGCCGGCCGCTTCGACCAGTCGGCCGCGTTCCAGGCGGCCAGCGACCTGGTGTTCAAGGGCCTGGAGCAGCCCAGCGGCTACACCGAGCCGCTGCTGCACGCCTGGCGGCTGAAGGTCAAGGCCGGCGCCGCCGGCTGAGCGGGCATGCGCCGGAAACCGGCCTGAAGTCATCGTCGGGCCGCGCCCACCCCTTCAACGGGGGGGGGCGCGGCCCTCGTGCTGGCGCACCTCGCATGGCATAGTGGTTCTATTGGCCTGGCGACCTGCCCGGCCCAGGGCGGGGAACCTGGATGGACACGCGGGCCGACGACGAGGAGAGGGAGTCGCCTGCACGGCCTGTGCGTCGTGCGACGGTATCCGCTGCCTCCGGTCTGCTCAAAGGGCTGCTCAAGCGCGCACTCTCCGGGCTGCGTGCCCCGGCCGCGTCCCGCGAGAAGCTGGTCTTCGAGGCCTTCGAACCCCGCGTCCTCCTGGCCGGCGACCCGGTCACGCCGCGCATCGACGGCAGCCTCGATGTCGCTGGCGAGGTCGACCGCTATGCCTTCACGCTGAGCGAGGATCTGCGCGTCGTCTTCGACTCGCTGACCGATAACGGGAACATCCGCTGGTCACTCGACGGGCCGCGCGGCGCGGTCGACAGCGGCCGTCCGTTTTCGCAGTCCGATTCCTACGAGCGGGGCGGCAATGTCGTCTACGACCTGCCGGCCGGCGAGTACATGCTGACTGTGGACGGCGTTGGCGACACCACCGGCGCCTACGGCTTCCGTCTGATCGACATCAACAAGGCTCAGGAACTGACACTGGGCGAGACGGTCACTGCCGAACTGTCGCCCGCCAACGAGACCGACGCCTATCGCTTCAGCGTGGTCGCCGGGCAGCGCTTCTTCATCGACCGCCTGAGCAACGGCGGCGACATCTACTGGCGGCTGATCGACCCCTACGGACGCACGGCCGTCGACCGCCAGTCGATGAACAGCGACATCGGCGAGTTGACGCTGCCGCTGGACGGCAGCTACACGCTGCTGATCGAAGGCCGCGCCTACACCGGCGGAACGGCCGGCTACAGCTTCAGCGTCGTCGAACTCAGCGATCCGCCGCCGCTGCCCCTGACGCTGGGCGAGCCGGTGGCCGGCCGCATCGATGGCGCCGGCCTGCGCCAGAGCTACACCTTCACGCTGGCCGAGGCGCGGCGCGTGCTGTTCGATTCGCTGACCAACAACCCGGCGATCAACTGGTCGCTGAGCGGCCCGCGTGGCGCCCTGGTGTCCGGCATCAACCTGCGCGACACCGACTCGTGGGAGAGCTACTACAACGCCGGTGCCTTCCCGGCCTCGAATCCGGCACTGCTGCTCGGCCCCGGCGACTACACGCTGACCATCGACGGTGCCGGCGATGCCGTCGGCGACTACCGCTTTGCGCTGCGCGACCTGGCCGCGGCGGAAGTGCTGACACCCGGTGTCGGCGTCAGCGGCAGTCTCGGTGATGCCGCCCAGTCGCAGCCTTCGCTCGAGACGAGGCTCTACCGTTTCGACGCGGCAGCCGGCGAGCGCTTCTTCTTCGACCGTACCGGCCTGTCGGGCGACAACTTCTCGCTGCGCCTGATCGGGCCCGACGGCCGTGCGCTGGTCGGCCCGCAGTGGTTCAGCGACGACGTGGACGTCTTCACCACGGCCGTTGCCGGCACCTACACGGTGGCCCTGGAGGGCCGCATCTACAACACGCAGGCCTCGAACTTCGCCTTCACGCTGCACAAGGTGATCGACGGCAGCGGCACGCTGAACCTGGGCGCCACCGTCAGCGGCAGCATCGAACAGCCGGGCCAGCGTCAGCTGTACGGTTTCACGCTGGCGGCGGACAGCTGGGTGGTCTTCGACTCGCTCAGCGGCAGCTCGGCGCTGACCTGGTCGCTCAGCGGGCCGCGTGGCGACGAGGTGGTCGGCCGCACCCTGCGCAATTCCGATTCCGGCGAACTGGGCGGCAGCCCCGCGATGCGGCTGCAGGCGGGCAGCTACACGCTCACTGTGGATGGCAGCGGCGATGCCACCGGCGCCTTCGCGCTGCGCCTGCTCGACCTGGCCGATGCCGAGGCGCTGCCCTATGGCCGCGCGGTCAGCAGCAGCCTCGATCCCGGCAACCTGACGCGCGCCTACCGCATTGCTGCCACGGCGGGCGACGAGGTGGTGCTCGACTGGCAGTCGATGAGTGGCGGCAACGCCTACTGGCGGCTGCTCGATCCGACCGGCAGGCTGGTCTTCGGCCCGGACTACATGAACTCGGACCGCGGGCCGCTGACGCTGCTGCTCAGCGGGGACTACACATTGCTGGTCGAAGGCCGCAGCTTCGAGACGGCGCCGGTGTCCTATGCCTTCACGCTGACGCTCAACGGCCAGACCCCGATTGCCGCGCCGACCGGGACGGCCATCCTCAAGGGGCAGCGCGTCGAAGGCACGCTCAGTGCGGCCGGCGAGCGTGACGACTACCTGATCGAGCTGGCCGGCCCGACGCGGCTGTACTTCGACAGCTTCGCGCCCGGCAACAACGGCGCCTTCCGCTGGAGCCTGGTCGGGCCGCGCGGCGTCGAGGTCGACGGCCGCAGCATCTACTACTCCGAGTCCTGGGAATACGGCGCCGCACCGCCGGTGGTCGATCTGCCGCTGGCCGGCACCTATCAGGTCCGCATCCAGGCCGATGGGGCCACGACCGGCGCCTATGCCTTCCGCGTGCTCGATCTGGCCGATGCGACTGCGCTGACGCCGGGCACGCAGGTCGATGCCACGCTCAACCCCGGCAACGAGACGGATGTCTATCGTTTCGACGCGCAGGCCGGCGAACGCTTCTTCTTCGACGCGCGCGCGCTGAGTCCGAACAATGGCAACTGGGTGAGCTGGACGCTGCTCGATCCGCAGGGCCGCCTGGTCTTCGGGCCCACCGGGCTCTACGCGAACAACGACGTCGACGTCACCACGCTGGCGCGCAGTGGAACGTACACGCTGCTGGTCGAAGGCCGCGTGTGGGTGGCCGTCAACGGCGTGGCCAGCTTCGACTACAGCTTCAACGTGCAGCCGGTGGTCGACGATGCGCCGCTCGCGCTCGACCTGGGCGCGCGGATCGATGGTGTTCTGGCAGTGCCCGGCCAGACCGACACCTACACCTTCACGCTCGGCGAAGCCAAGGCCCTGTACTTCGACGCGCTGGCCGGCCGGCCCTTCAGCTGGACGCTGGTGGGGCCGGCGGGCGTGGTCGTCAGCCGAAGCTTCGGCGCCAGCGACGCCTACGAGATCGGCGGCACCAACCCGCTGCTGCAGCTGGCGGCCGGCAGCTACACGCTGCGCATCGATGCCAATGGCGACACCGTCGGCGACTATGCCTTCCGCCTGGCCGACGTGGCGGCCGAAGCGGCGTCGATCGGCTTGAGCACCGCCATCGCCGGCGCGCTCGATACCGCGCGCAGCACGCGCTTCTACAAGTTCGAAGCCACGGCCGGCGAGCGCTACTTCTTCGACAGCCTGAGCTACAGCGGAGGCTACAGTGACACCACGTACCGGCTGATCGCGCCCGACGGCACGCAGGCCTGGGGCGGCTATGGCTGGATGGAGGACCGCGATGTCGCGGCCTTCGCGCAGACCGGGACCTACTGGCTGCTGGTCGAAGGCCGCATCGACAATGCGCAGACGCCGAAGACCTTCGGCTTCAACATCCAGAAGGTCAGCGACCTGCAGGCCACGCTGAACATCGGTGCCACGGTCGCCGCAACCCTCGACCATGTCGGGCAGCGCGCGGTCTACAGCTTCAGCCTGACGGAGGCGCGTCGGCTGCTGTTCGATGCCTTGGCGCCCAACAACAACCAGCCCGACTTCCGCTGGAGCCTGATCGGCCCGCGCGGCGCCGAAGTCAACGGCCGCCAGCTGTATTCCTCCGAGTCGTACGAACTCGGCGGCACCAGCCCGCTGCTGGACCTGATCGCTGGCGACTACCAGCTGATCGTCGACCCCATCAACGAGCAGCTGGGCAGTTTCGCCTTCCGCCTGCTCGACCTCGCCGATGCGACGCCGATCCAGGCCAACACGCTGGTCGCCGGCGCGCTGCAGCCTGCCAACCAGACGCAGGCCTACCGCTTCGATGCCAGCGCCGGCGTCGACTACTACATCGACCGCCAGCAGCTGAGCAGTGGCGTCGGTGCCGACTGGCTGACCTGGCGCCTGTTCGACAACTACGGGCGGCAGATCTTCGGCCCGCAGAACCTCAACGACGTCGATC
The DNA here is from genome assembly GCA_044225625.1 of Rubrivivax sp. Lineage (GTDB taxonomy): Bacteria > Pseudomonadota > Gammaproteobacteria > Burkholderiales > Burkholderiaceae_C > Rubrivivax. The sequence goes on along the minus strand of JBGAII010000002.1, from coordinate 32,670 downwards.
TGTTCACGCTGCCGCACGACGGCGTGTACACGCTGATCGTCGAGGGCCGCGTCTGGGACACGCAGTACACGCCGGCCATCAACTACAGCTTCAAGCTGCTGGAGATCACCGACGATCTCTACGACATCGAACCGGGCGTGTCCTTCGGCGTGGACCGCAATTTCACGCCGGGCAAGATCGGCGGCGCGGCCGCGCTGGGTGGCCTGCGCACGCTGGAGGTGGCGAACAGCGCGGACACCAACCAGACCGGCTCGATGACCTTCGAGACGTGGTTCCGCGCCGACACGCTGTCGCCCACCTGGCAGGCGCTGGCCTACAAGGGCAACGGCAACAGCAACCAGCGCACCTACAGCCTGTGGCTGAACAGTGCCGGCTACCTGCACCTGAGCACCGGCGATGGCGGCAACCAGACCATCCAGACCGCCGCGGGCCTGGTCACGGCTGGCGAGTGGTATCACGTGGCTGCGGTGATCGACCGCGCCGGCGGCGTGATGAAGCTCTACCTCAACGGGGTCGAGGTGGCCAGCGGCGCAGTGCGCACGACGGCCGCGCGCGAGTCGACCAACCCGCTGCAGATCGGCGCGTCGATCGAGTCCGACAGCTACGTGTTTCGTGGTGCGATCGACGACTTCCGCCTTTGGAGCGTGGCGCGCACCGGCGCGCAGATCGCCGCGCAGTTCGGCGCCGCGCTGCAGGGCGACGAGGCCGGACTGGTCACCTACCTCAAGGCGGACGAGAGCAGCGGCACCCGGCTGGCCGATGCCACCGGCCGTGGCAACGACGGCAACGTCCGCTTTGCCTGGGACGCTTCCGTCGGTGTGGTCGCCGGTGTGCTGACCTTCGGCCAGAAGGACATCTACCGCTTCACGCTGAGCGAAGAGACGCTGCTGTACTTCGATTCGCTCACCGACGACAGCCGGCTGCGCTGGACGCTGGTCGGCCCGCAGGGCACCGTGTTCTCCGACAAGTCGATGCAGAGCAGCGACTCGGCCGACGGCACGACCATCCATACGCTGGCTGCAGGGGCCTACACGCTGACGATCGACGGCCAGGGCGACGCCACCGGCGAATACGGCTTCCGTCTGCTGAAACTTGCCGATGCCGCGCCGCTCGCGATGGATACCTCGGTCAGCGGCGAGCTGACCCCGGCGAACCAGACCAATGCCTACCGCTTCACGGCCGCGGCCGGCGAACGCATCTACTTCGATGTCGAGGCCTACAGCGGCGGCTACCCGTTCTGGCGGCTGCTCGACCCCTTCGGCCGCACCGTCTGGGGGCCGAACTACATGCCCAGCGACGATGTGCAGGTCCAGACGCTCGCGCTGGCCGGCGTCTACACGCTGCTGGTCGAAGGCCGGCGCGACGCCGGCCCCGGCAGGTTGAGCTACACGCTGCGGGCCCAGCGCGTGGTCGACCGGACGCAGAGCATCACACTGGACGGCGAATACGGCGTCGATCCGGTCTGGGGCGAAGGCCGCATCGGCGGCGCGATCGGCCTCAACGGGCTGCAGGCGGCCACCGTGGCCGATGACGCGGCGCTGGACTTCAACCGGGCCTTCACGATCGAAGCCTGGGTCAAGGTCGACAGCTACGCCAACACGTGGACGCCGATCTTCTACAAGGGCAACGCCAACGACCCGGACGCGCGCGTCTATTCGGCCTGGCTGCAATCGAACGGCAGCATCTGGTTCGGCGTGCGCGATGCCAGCGGCCAGCAGGCCATCCAGACCGCGGGCGGCCTAATTCCCGCGGGCGAATGGCACCACCTCGCCGTGGTGATGGACCGCGATGCGCAACAGATGCGCGTGCTGGTCGACGGCGTGGTGCAGCGCACGGGCAGCGTGCGCAATGCGGACAACCTGGCTTCGGCCGATCCGCTGTACCTCGGCACCAACGTCGAACCCGGCAACGACTATGCCAACCTGCGCGGCAGCCTGGACGAGATCCGGCTGTGGAACGTGGCGCGCAGCACCGACCAGATCGCGGCAGCGAAGGACGCCGCCGTCGATGCGGCGAGCGCCGGGCTGGTGGCCTACCTGAAGGCCGACGCCACCAGCGGGCGCCGCGTGGTCGATGCCACCGGGCGGGGCCACGACCTCGTCGTCAGCAGCCGCGCCACGCCGGTGGTGGCGGGCCGCATCGAATCGATCGGACAGCGGGTCTTCTACAACTTCGATCTGACGCAGCCGAACACGCGCCTGTACTTCGATGCGCTGCTGAACAGCGGCAGCGTGGTGTGGAGCCTCAGCGGCCCGCGCGGGCTGGTGGTGGCCGACCGGCGTTTCGACCAGAGCGATTCGCAGAACGGCACGTCGATTTTCGACCTGCCGCCGGGCAGCTACACGCTGACGGTCGACGGCCTGCGCGACACCACCGGCAGCTACGCCTTCCGGCTGCTCGACCTCGGCAGCGCCACCGCGCTGACGCCCGGCACCGCCGTCGACGGCACGCTGGCACCGGGCAACCGTACCGACGCCTACAGCTTCGACGTCGCAGCCGGCGAGCGCTTCTTCTTCCAGAACCTCAGCACGGCCGGCGGACCGGCGTACTGGCGCCTGCTCGACCCCTTCGGCCGCGCCGTGTGGGGGCCGGAAGGCGTCGGCACCGACATCGGCACGCTCGAACTCGCGCTGGCCGGGCGCTACACGCTGCTGGTCGAAGGCCGGCGCGACGCCGGCGGCGACATTCCCTACCGCTTCAACGTGCAGCGGGTGGCCGACAGCAGCGCGGCCCTGGTGCTGGGCAGCGTGGTCAATGGCAACATTGCACAGGCCGGCGCGCGGGCCGACTACAGCTTCAGCCTGGCCGCCGCTGCCCAACTGGTCTTCGATTCGCGGCTCAACCAGCCCGGCTTCCGCTGGTCGCTGACCGGGCCGCGCGGCACCGTGGTGTCGGCGCGGTCGATGTCGCAGAGCGACTCGGCCGACTTCGGCGCCAACCCGGTGCTGCAGCTGGCCGCCGGCGACTACACGCTCAGCATCGATCCCGATGCCGACCTCACTGGCGCCTTTGCCTTCCGTCTGGTCGACCTGGCGAACACCTCCGACGTCGAGCCGCTGACCCTCGGCGCCACGCTCAGCGGCACGCTCGACCCCGGCAGCCAGACGCGCTTCTACCGCTTCGACGGCAACGCCCGCGACCGGCTGTTCTTCGACCTGATCAGCGAAAGCCGCAACAGCGCCTATTGGCGGCTGATCGCGCCGACCGGCGAGGTGGTGTTCGGGCCGTCGAACGTCGACGACCTGTACGCGACGCTGCCGGCCAGCGGCCGTTACGTGCTGCTGGTCGAAGGCCGCATCAACGAGGGCAGCAGCGTCGACTACAGCCTGCGCGTCAGCAACACCGCGCCGGCCGGCAATGGCGCGACCGCCCAGAACTTCGACGCGGCCGGCCTGCCCTACGTCACCACGGCCTACAGCAGTGCCGAGGCCACGGTCGAAAGCGGCGGGCCCAGTGGCAGCTTCCTGCGCCTGTTGCCGGGCTCGGTGACCGGCATCAACAGCGTCGGCTTCAACAGCACCGGCATCGGTGTCATTCCGGCCACGGTCAGCGTCGACTTCGACCTGCGCATCACCCGGGTCAGCAACCAGGGCGACGGCATCGGCTTCGCCTGGCTGAATGCCGACGCCTGGGGCAACGCTGGCGCGGCGCCGCAGTTCGCCGAGGAGCCGAACCTCGCGCGCAGCTTCGGCGTCGGCTTCGATCCGGTGAACAACGGCGAGGTCAGCGACAACCACCTGTCGCTGCATTTCGACGGCACGAAGCTGGCCGACTTCAACCTGACCCCGCTGATGCCGGGCTTCCGTTTCGACGACAGCAGCTTCCAACACGCGCGAGTGGTGATGACCGCGGTGCCCGGCGGCAGCAACGTGTATGTTTATCTGACGCCGGCCGGCGGCAGCGAAGTCGCGGTGGTGCAGAACTACTTCGTCAGCGGCATGCAGGCCTACGACGGCCGCGTGGCCTTCGGTGCGCGCAACGGCGGCTGGCGAGCACACAATGACATCGACAACGTGGCGGTGGCCGTCACGCCGGGTGCGGCCGAGGTGCTGCCGCAGGTGACGCTGGGCGAGGCCGTCAATGCCACGCTCGGCGCCGCCACCGAACGGGACCGCTACACGTTCACGCTGACCGAGGCCACGCGCGTCTACTTCGACACGCTGAGCACGCGCGACGATTCGTACTACCTGTGGTGGTCGATGAGCGGGCCGGACGGGCGGGTGCCCGAGCCCGGCAAGCGCCTGCGTTCGTCCGACAGCGACCAGGGCACCAGCATCTACGACCTCGGCCCCGGCACCTACACGCTGAGCTTCTGGGGCGAGAACAACTTCTCCGGCGCCTACAGCTTTGCGCTGCGCAACCTCGGCGCGGCGACGGCGATCACGCCGGGCGAGACGGTCAGCGGCTCGCTGGGCACGGGCAACGAGACGCGCGCCTATGCCTTCGATGCGCAGGCCGGGCAGCGCGTCTATTTCGACCTGACGGCACGCAGTGGCGGCGACCTGCGCTGGCGCCTGCTCGACCCCTTCGGCAATACGCTGTTCGGTCCGGCGGTCGCCAATGGCGTCAACGGGCAGGACGTGGGCCCGGTCGAACTGGCCCAGGCGGGCCGCTACACGTTGTTGTTCGAAGGCCGCTACAACCGCAGCGACAACACCAGCTACAGCTTCGTCGTGCAGCCGCTGCAGGACAGCAGCGCGGCGCTGCAACTCGGCCAGGTGGTCAACGCCAGCATCGCCAAGGGCCAGTCGCAGCGCTACAACTTCACCCTGACCGGCGACGTGCGCGCCTATTTCGACAGCCTGACGCGCGACGTCGCCGGCGCCGACAGCTACTACCTGAACTGGAGCCTGAGCGGCCCGCGCGGCACGGTCGTCGCCGACCGGCCGTTCCGCCAGAGCGACTCCCTCGACGGCACCAGCATCCTCGACCTGGTGGCCGGCGACTACACGCTGACCGTCACCAGCACCAACGAGGTCGCCGGCAACTACAGCTTCCGGCTTGCCGACCTGGCGCAGGCCACCGCCATCGCCACCGGCGCGGTGGTCGACGGCACGCTGGCGCCGTCGAACGAAACCGACGTCTACCGTTTCGACGCCGCGGCCGGCGAGAGCTTCTATTTCGACCGCATCAGCCGCAACGGTGGCGACATCTACTGGCGGCTGCTCGACCCCTACGGGCGCACCGTCTTCGGCCCGACCTACATCGACAGCGACGCGCAGATCGGCGTGCGCACGCTCGAAGTCACCGGCAGCTACACGCTGCTGGTCGAAGGCCGCTACTACACCGCGGGCGATGCCAGCTATTCGTTCAGGGTGCAGCCGGTCCAGAACGAGACGCTGGCGCTGAACCTGAACGAGGTGCAGAACCAGTCGATCGCCCACAAGGGGCAGGTCGACACCTTCACCTTCAGCCTGTCGGAGGCCAAGCGCGTCTACTTCGACAGCCTGACGGCCGACGTCAGCGGCGCCGACAGCTGGTACCTGCGCTGGTCGCTGGAGGGGCCGGCGGGCGTGCTGGCCAGCGACCAGCCGTTCCGCGGCAGCGATTCCTACGAGGGGCTGTCGGTCTTCGACCTGGGACCCGGCGACTACCGGCTGACGGTGCGCGGGACCAACGACATCGCCGGCAACTACGCCTTCCGGCTTCTCGATCTGAGCAGCGCGCCGCTGCTGGCCACCGGTACGCCGGTCAGCGGCGTGCTGAACCCGGCCAGCGAGACCGAGGCCTACCGCTTCGCCGCCGCCGCCGGCGACCGCTTCTACTTCGATCGCACCGTCAACAGCGGCGGCGACACCTACTGGCGTCTGCTGGACCCGTTCGGCAAGACCGTCTGGGGCCCGACCTGGATGGGCAACGACGTGGATGTCACGGCGCTGCCCTTCGACGGCGTCTATACGCTGCTGATCGAAGGCCGCTACTACGTCGGCGGGCAGGCGAACTACGCCTTCAACGTCTCGCCCTCGCCGCTGCAGGCCCCGGTGGTCATCGACGGCCTGGGCACCGCGACGGGCCCCGACCTGGTGGTGCGCGGGCTCACGGTGGAGCCGGTCGGTGCCAGTGTGCGCGCCGGGGGCCAGGTGCTGGTGAGCTGGCAGGTCACGAACAACGGCAACCAGGATGCCTCCGCGCCGTGGCTGGACCGCGTGCTGGTGCGCAACATGGACCGCAGCGGCGAGTTGATCGCCAACGTGCTGGTCGACTATCTGGACCTGGGCTCGGCGGCGGCCACCGCGCTGGCGCCGGGCGAGAGCCGCAGCCGCCAGGCGCTGGTCACGCTGGTCGGCGGCGCGCGCGGCGCCGGCAACCTGCGCTTCGAGGTCAGCACCGACGTCACCAACGTCGTCGCCGAACCCGGCGTGTCCGAACTGAACAACGCCAGCGCGCAGCTGGTGGTGTCGGAGCTGTCGCCCTATCCGGACCTGGTGGTCGACAACCTGGCGGTCACGCCGTCCAACGGCTGGGCGGCCGGCAGCAGCGTCAGCGTCAGCTGGCGCGTGGCCAACGGCGGCGACAGCCCGACCACCGGCGGCTGGAACGATGCGCTGGTGGTGCGCAACCTCGACACCGGCGCGGTGCTGCTGAACACGGTGCTGGCCTACGACCCGGCGGTCGACGGTGCGCTGGCCAACGGCGAGAGCCGCGAACGCAGCATCAGCTTCAGCTGGCCTGCCGGCGCCGTCGGCACTGGCCGCTTCGAATTCCGCGTCCTCACCGATGTCGATGGCGTGGTGTTCGAGAGCAACGTCAACGACAACGCCGAAGCCAACAACAGCAGCACGCTCAACGTCGCCTCGGCGGTCGATCTGACGGTGCAGAACCTGCGCGTCGAACAGGCCAGCGTCGCCGCCGGCGGCGCGGTCACCGTCGCCTGGACCGACCTGAACCAGGGTGTGGCCGCCGCGGCCAACGGCTGGTCCGACCGCCTGCTGGTGCGCAACCTCGACACCGGCGAACTGCTGCTGAACGTGGCGCTGCCTTACGACATCGCGCTCGCCGGCAACGGGCCACTGGCCGCCGGCGCCAGCTTGGCGCGCAGCTACAGCTTCCAGTTGCCCGAGGGCGTGCGCGGTGCCGGCCGGCTGCAGATCCAGCTGTTGGCAGACCAGAACATCAACGGCCAGGGCAGCTTCGCCGAATACGACGCGGTCGGCGCCAACGCCGAGAACAACAACAGCGCGACGCTGGAGATCGTTGCCGCGGCGCGGGCCTACGTGGACCTGCACACCATCGCCTTCAACGCGCCGCTGACCGGCCGCGGTGGCGATCCGATCACCGTCACCTGGAGCGTGCGCAACGACGGCGGTGCCAGCGCCGGTGGCGGCTGGGTCGACCGTGTCGTGCTGAGCCGCGACGACACCATCGGCAACGCCGACGACGTGGTGCTGGCCGAGCTGCCGCGCACCGATGCGCTGGCCCCGGGCGCCACCTACGATGCGACGCGCAGCTTCACGCTGCCGCTGCAGCTCGACGGCAGCTTCCGCATCGCCGTGGTGGCCGATGCCGCCCAGCAGCTGCTGGAGCCCGACACCCGCGCCGACAACGTTTCGGCGCTGCGCACGCTGGCGCTGCAGGCACCGGGCGCCGACTTGCGCGTCGAGGTGGTCGATGCGCCGGCGGCGGCGCGCGGTGGCGACGTCGTGACCCTCACCTGGCGCGTGCGCAATACCGGGCGACGCAGTGACCAATGTCGACAGCTGGCGCGACGCGATCTACCTGTCGGCCGACGACGTGCTGGACGCCTCCGACAGCCTGCTGGCCGAGGTGGTGCACGGCGGCGCGTTGGCGGTCGGCGCCAGCTACACGCAGGGCGCGCGCGTGTTCGCACCCAACGGGCTGTCGGGCAGCTATCGCTTCATCGTGCGCAGCGACAGCGGCAACCTGGTGTTCGAGCTGGGCGGCGACGGCAACAACGATCGCGCCGCGCTGACGGCCACGGCGCTGGCGCCGGCACCGGTGGCCGACCTGCAGGTGGTCGCGGTGCAGCTTCCGGCCGGCGGTGTACCTGGCGAGACGCGCACCATCAGCTGGACGGTGCGCAACACCGGCGATGCCACCGCCGCCGGCACCTGGACCGACCGTGTCTACCTGACGAGCACGGGCACGCTGGCCGGCGCGGTGCAGATCGCGTCGGTGACGCAGGGCCGCAACGTCGCCGGCGGTGCCAGCTACGAAGCAGAGCGCGAGCTTCCAGTTGCCGCAGCTGGCCGATGGCCAGTACCAGCTGCTGGTGCTGACCGACGCGCTCGGCCAGATCTACGAGAACCCGAACGAGGACAACAACAGCGCCCTGGCCAGCGGCAGTGTGCAGATCGTGCACCCGGACCTGCGTGTCGACGCGGTGCGCGTGGCGCCGACGGCGCAGTCCGCTGCCACGGTGCAGCTGGCCTGGGACGTCAGCAATGCCGGCAGCAGCACGCTCACCGGCAACTGGGTCGACCGCGTCTACCTGTCGCGCGACGGCACGGTCGGCGCCGGCGACCTGCTGGTTGCCACGCGCGACGTCAGCCGCACGCTCGCGCCCGGGGCCTCCTACACCGAAACGGCCAGCTTCGTGCTGCCGGTCGATGCCAGCGGCGACTATCAGCTGATCGTCGTCAGCGACGCGGCGCAGCAGGTGGCCGAGCTGAATGCCGAAGGCAACAACCAGGCACAGGCCGGCGTGACGGTGGACCTGGCGCCCTACGCCGACCTGCGCGTCAGCAGCATCACTGCGCCGGACCGCAGCATCGACGACCCGGCGCTGGTCACCGTGCAGTGGAGCGTGCAGAACCGCGGCAACGGCGCCGGCATCAGCAGCCAATGGGCGGACGTGATCGTGGCCTCGCGCGACGGCGTCTTCGGCAATGGCGACGACACCGTCCTGGCGCGCTTCGAACACGACGGCGCACTGGCCGCCGGCGCCAGCTACAGCCGCTCCGAGACCTTCTACCTGCCGGCTGCTTTCGAAGGCCGCTTCACGCTGTTCGTGCGCACCGACGCCGACGGCGCGGTCTTCGAAAACGGCTCCGAGGACGACAACGTCCTGGCCAAGGCCACGCCCTTCGACGTGATGCGCATTCCCTATGCGGATCTGGTGATCGACTCACTGGCGCCGCAGGGACAGGCGCGCAGCGGGCAGCCGCTCGACGTGGACTGGGTGGTGCGCAATCAGGGCATCGGCCTGACCAACACCGACAGCTGGACCGACACGCTGTACCTGTCGCCCAATGCGGACGGCAGCAACGCCACGCTGCTGGGCTACTTCAATCATCTGGGCTTCCTGGCGCCGGATGGCCAATACACCCGCACGGGCAGCGTGGTGCTGCCGAACGGCGTGTCGGGCACGCAGTACCTGGTGCTGGAGACCGGCGGCCCCTTCGAGTTCATCCATACCGGCAACAACCGTTTCGTCTCCGGGCCGTTCCAGGTGGCGCTGTCGCCGGCGCCGGATCTGGTGGTCAGCAGCATCTCGGCGCCGGAAGTGGCGCCCGAAGGCTCGGCGATCGACGTCACCTGGACCGTCGCCAACCAGGGCCAGGCCGACGCCACCGGCACCTGGACCGACACGGTCATCCTGCGCAAGTTCGGCGACACCGGCCCCGGCGTCACCATCGGCAGCTACCAGTTCCAGGGGCCGCTGCAGGCCGGCAAGAGCTACACGCGCCGCGAGCAGATCGTATTGCCGTCGTTCACCAGCGAGCGCTACGAGGTGATCGTCCTCACCGACAACGCCAACCTGGTCTACGAAGGCGCGGGCGACTCGGTGGCCGAGACCAACAACCGTTCGGTGGACGACCAGCAGATCTCGGTGTCGGTACTGCCGCGGCCGGATCTGCAGGTGTTTTCGGTCACCGGGCCCGAGTCGGTCGATGCCGGCGCCACCATGTCGGTGTCCTACCAGATCATCAACCAGGGGCCGGTGGCGACGACGGTGCCTTTCTGGACCGACCGTGTCTACCTGTCGCTGGACGACAAGATCACCTACGACGACATCCTGGTGTCGTCGCAGGGCAATGCCTCGGCGCTGGCCAACGGCGAGCGCTACACGGCGCCGCAGGAAGTCACCTTCAAGGTGCCGGAGCGCTTCCGCGGTGACGTCTACGTCATCGTGCAGACCGATTCCGGCAACGCGGTCAGCGAATGGCCGAACGAAGAGAACAACGTCAAGTTGTTCAAGGTGCACGTCAACCCGTGGCCCTTCGCCGACCTGGTGGTGCACGACGTCAAGACACCGGCGCAGGCCTTCGAGGGCAACACGGTCGAACTGCGCTACACCGTCACCAACCGCGGCAGCGGCGCCACCGACAAGGGCGTGTGGGCCGAGCAGATCTGGCTGACGCTGGACAAGAACCGGCCGCACCCGGGGCAGGGCGACTACCTGCTCAGTTCCTTCATGTACGACGACGGCGTGCTCGGCGTCGGCGAAGGCTACGACCGCATCGTCACCGTCACGCTGCCGGAATCGCTGCGCAGCGGCCAGTATTACCTGACGCCGTGGGTCGACCCCTATGCGACGCTGCTCGAGGACACGTTGGCGATCAACGTCAACCCCGACGATCCGAACGCCGTCAACAACAACAACTACAAGGCCGGCGGGTCCGACCTGATCGGCTTCAGGGTCATCGGCACGCCGCCGGTGATCCTGCCGCCGGACCTGGAAGTGCGCGACGTGATCACCGAGCCCATCGAATGGGCGGGCGAGGAATACACCTTCACCTACACCGTCGGCAACAAGGGCGCTGGCGAAGCAAAGAACATCCGGGAGTCGTTCTACCTCAGCGACAACCCGGTGTTCAACGCGCCGGGCGCGAAGCAGTTCCACCTGGGCGACTACGGCGTGCCGCAGACGCTGGCTGCCGGTGCGGCCTACACGAACACGCGCACCTTGCTGCTCGAGCCTACCGCCAAGGGCATGTACCTGCACGTGCGCGCCGACGTGCTGGGCAACCCGGCAGATTCGGATCCCACCAACAACGTCGCGAGCGCCGCGACCGACGTGCGCGACCGCGTCCCGGACCTGAAGGTGAGCGCGGTCATCCCGGCGGACCAGGCCTTCTCGGGCGAGAAGACCGTCGTCCGTTACACGGTCACCAACGACAGCCCGTACACGGTCTGGCCTCAGACCAAGTACTGGACCGACCAGATCTTCCTGTCGAAGGACCCGATCTGGATTCCGAACCCCGCGCGGGTCACGCTGCTGTCGGGGCTGCAGATCGCCAACACCGGCCTGGCCGGCGGCGCGAGCTACACGCGCGACGTCGAAGTGACGCTGCCGCGCGGCATCGAAGGCACCTATTACCTCTACGTCTTCACCAACACCTCGTCGGCCAGCGGCCTGCCGCCGGTGCCGCCGCAGCCGAGCGCGCTCTATCCGGTGACTTCGGGCGACGGCGTCTTCGACGAGACGCAGGCGGGCAGCGAGTACTTCTACGCCCACGCCTACGAGAACGCCACCAACAACATGACGCGGGCGACGTTGCCCGTGATCTACCGCGAGCCGGACCTGCAGGTCACCGGCCTGCAGCTGCCCGACACGGTGGCTGCCGGCGCCACCATCGACGTCACCTTCACCGTCACCAACGTCGGCAACCGCGACACGCGCGAGCAGGGCTGGACCGACCGCATCTTCCTGTCCTTCGACCCGTCGCTGGACTCGCTGGATGCCGAGGTCGCGGCGCAGGCGGCGAAGGGTGCGATTCAGGCCAAGTACGGGCGCACCGACGGCATCCTGAAGGCCGGCGAGTCCTACACCGCCACGGTCAAGGTCACCGTGCCCTACGACCTGAACGGCGAATACCAGGTGCTGGCCTTCGCCGATGCCAACCGCCAGTCCAGCATCTACGGCCTGCAGAGTGCGATCTCGTCGCGGCTGAAGGGGCTGGACCCGAGCGGTCGCGCGCCATCGGGCGTGGTGCAGGAATTCCAGGGCGAGGGCAACAACATCACCGCCCGCACGCTGACGGTGGTGCCCTATACGCCGCCGGACCTGCAGGTCGCCACGCTGCTGACCAACGAACGTGCGACGCGCGGCCAGAAGTTCGACGTGCGCTACACGGTCACCAACGCCGGCGGCGACACGCCGTTGCAGGAAGCGGCGTGGGACGACATGGTCTACCTGTCGCGCGACCCGTTCCTCGACCTGAAGGCCGACCGCTTCATCGGTTCGTTCCGCCACACCGGTGGCCTGGCGGCAGGCGCATCCTACGAACAGGTGGGCTCGTTCACGGTGCCCACCGACCTGGCCACCGACGCCTGGTACGTGTTCGTCGTCACCGACCCGCTGCGCTATGGCGGCACGGGCGAAGTGTTCGAGGCCGACGAGCGCAACAACGCCCGCCCCAGCGGCGTGCCGATGGTGGTGGAACTGCCGCCGCCCAGCGACCTGGTCGTCACCAACGTCGGCGTGCCGGCCAATGCCCGATCCGGGGAGCCGATCACCCTCACCTGGACCGTCACCAACCAGAGTGATGTCGCCGCCAGCGGCAGCTGGACCGATTCGCTGTTCCTGTCCGAAGACGGCACCTGGGACATCGGCGACAAGCCGCTGGGCCGCCAGAGCTTCACCGGCACGCTGCTGCCCGACCAGAGCTACACGCTGCAGCTCGACACGCTGATGCCAGCCGCGGTGCCGGGGCAGTACCGCGTGATCGTGCGCACCGACGTCTACAACCAGGTCTACGAAGGCGACAACGAGGCCAATAACCGCGCTGCCAGCCCGGGCACGCTGCAGGTGGCGGTGGACCAGATCCAGATCGGCAACCCGCTGACCACGACGCTGCAGAACAAGCAGGAACGGCTGTTCCAGGTGTTCGTGCCCGACGGCCAGACGCTGCGCGTCACCGTCGACTCCAGCGACCCCGCCGCCAACAACGAGATCTTCATCCGCCACGACCGGGCGCCGAGCTCGTCGCAGTACGACGCCACCTACGATGGCCCGCTGTCCAGCGACCTGACCGCGATCGTGCCGAGCACCGAGCCCGGCATGTACTACATCCTGCTGCGCAACTTCAGCGCCGGCCCGCAGGGCACGCAGGTCAAGCTGCTGGCCGAGCTGCTGCCGCTGCTGATCACCGACGTGCGCACCGATACCGGCGGCGACAGCAAGCACGTCACCACGACGATCCGCGGCGCCCAGTTCCAGCCCGGCGCCATCGTCAAGCTGGTGCGGCCGGGCATCGCCGAATTCGAGCCGCTGCTGCGCCAGGTGGTCGACTCGACGACGATCATCGCCACCTTCGACTTCACGGACGCGCCGCACGGCCTGTACGACCTGAAGGTCATCAACCCCGACGGCAGTGAAGCGATCGTCCCGTACCGCTTCCTGATCGAAAGGGCGATCGAACCCGAGGTCACGATCGGTCTCGGCGGCCCGCGCATCATCCTGGCCGGCGACCAGGCCACCTACTCGGTGGCGCTGCAGGGCATCAGCAATCTCGATGCGCCCTACACCTACTTCGAGGTGGGCGTTCCGCAGCTGCTGTTCAACCCGATCGTCTACGGCCTGCCGTACCTCGAGTTCTTCACCAACGTGCGCGGCACGCCCGAAGGCGCCGCGGGCTCGGCCAATGCCGGCGTGCCCTACGACAACCTGGAGTCGATCACCAACACCACCGGCCAGTTGCTGACCAGCGGCTTCCTGTACGACCAGCCGGCCGATGGCTTCTCCGGTTTCAGCTTCAACGTCACCACCTACCCGGGGCTGAAGGAGATGCACGAGAAGGCCTTCGCCGCCTTCCGCGACAAGATGTCCAACTACTTCCCGGAGCTCGACGAGCTGCTGGAAGGCGGACCGGACGGCCTGGCGGACTGGTGGGAAGCCGTCAAGGACAAGGCCGAGAGCCTGCAGCCCGGCCTGGGCGCGGCGATGGATCAGCTCGACTTCATGGGCATGTACAACGCCAACGAGGCGGTGCCCGACGACTGCGTCATCCCGTTCATCCCGTTCCGCTTCCACATCTTCGCGGCGGCGACGACGATGACGCGCGCCGAATACGTGGCCTTCAATACGGCCAAGGCCAAGGACCTGCGCTCGGCGATCCTGGCCAAGGGTTCGGATACGCCCAACGACACCTCCGACGATGCGTCGCCCGCGCTGCTGGCGCTGGCCGCCGACGAGCAGACCTGGGTCAACCTGTATCTGGCCGCGCTCGAGGACGCGAAGCTGCTGCGCCCCGACGGCACGACGCCGCCGATCCGCACGCAGCAGCACATCGTCAGCCTGATGTCGGTGATCAGCTCCGGCATCCTCTTCGGCCCGGCCGGTTCCGAGGTGCGCAGCAACGGCGACCTGGTGGGCTTCTTCGAGGACGTGCGCAAGCTCTACGGCAACGATACCTACAAGCTGGCCGAGATCGAGTTCTGGGACCAGCGCAAGAGCGACTGTTATGAAGGCGAGGTGCCGGTCCCGGCCATTCCCGAATACGAGGACTACAACCTCAACCTCAGCACGCCGACGCACTTCGAGGCCTTCCGCGTCTACGTGCCGTGGATGCCTTTCGAATCGCGCGGTGCCGGCATCCCGCCGGAGTTCCAGATCAGCGGCCCCGAAGAAATCGGCGGCGATCCCTTCGAGGTGCTGGACTTCGGCAAGCTGCTGCAGGGCAGCGAGGGCGAAGGGCGGCTGGCTTCGATCACCGGTCCGCAGACCTTCGACACCGCCGGCTGGCTGCCGATCGACCAGCCGCTGCCGTACACGGTCAACTTCGAGAACAGCAGTTCGTCGTCGCGCTACGTCAACGAGGTGCAGATCGTCACCCAGCTCGACGCCGACCTCGACCCCTACACCTTCCAGCTCGGCGACATCAAGATCGGCGACATCACGCTGGACATTCCCGAGGGCCGCTGGTCGTACCAGGGCGACTTCGACTTCACCTACACCAAGGGCTTCATCCTGCGCGTGTCGGCCGGCATCGACACCTATCAGAACCCGGCCGGCGTCAGCTGGGTGCTGCAGGCCATCGACCCGCTGACCGGCGAGTTGCTGCAGGACGGCACGCGCGGCCTGCTGGCGCCGAACGACGCCTTCGGCAAGGGCGCGGGTTTCGTCTCCTACACCGTCGAGGCGCGGTCGCCGGACGAGGTCAAGGTGACGCCGCAGACGCCGAAGAACCAGGTTCCCGACGGCGTCGTCAAGGCCAGCGCGCGTGTGCTGTTCGATGCCCAGGCGCCCGAAGACACGCTGGTGCTGGAGCAGCGCGTCGACGCGGTGGCGCCGCGCACCACGCTGGCCGTGGCGCGCATCGCCGGCAGCGACAACTACCGGCTCGACTGGGCCAGCAGCGACGGCAGCAGCAGCGACGCGGCCTCGGGCTTCAAGCATGTCACGCTGTACGTCGCCGAGAACGGCGGCGACTTCAAGATCTGGCAGCGCCAGCTGAAGGACGCCAGCGGCCAGATCGTGTTCCAGGGCACGCCCGGCGTGACCTACGAGTTCCTGGCGCTGGCCACCGACCTGGCCGGCAACCGCGAAAAGCCGGCCCCCGGCCTCAATGCCGCGGCCGACGGCGGCAACGTCAACCTGGGCGCGCTGCCGCAGGTGC
Source organism: Rubrivivax sp. (assembly GCA_044225625.1). Taxonomy (GTDB): domain Bacteria; phylum Pseudomonadota; class Gammaproteobacteria; order Burkholderiales; family Burkholderiaceae_C; genus Rubrivivax. The sequence continues at coordinate 17,149 of JBGAII010000002.1, read as the reverse complement.
CCGGCACGACACCGCCCAACTTCGGCCTGCCGCCGCCGCCGGTGGACCTGCCGGCCACCAGCCCGGTGTTCAGCGAGGCCGAAGCGCTGGTGCCCAATGCCGCGCCGGTCACGCGCGTCAGCGAATTCGACTCGGTGCTGCGGCCCTTCGTCGCGTCGCTGTTCGCCGACGGCATCGGCCAGAGCCATGCCGGCATCGGCCCGATGGCCATCACCGAGGCGCCGGACGGCACGATCCTGATCTCCGGCGGCGCCAACCGCGGCGACATCTGGCGCTTCACGCGCGACGGCGGCACCGCCGATGCGGTGCCCTGGGTGTCGCTCGACGTGCCGATCTTCAACATGGCGTTCGACGCCGAGGGCCGGCTGTGGGCCACCACCGGGGGTGGCCCGTTGCTGCAGCTCGACCCGGTCACCGGCGGCATCGTCGAGCGCTACGGCGACGGCATCACCATCGCGCTGGCGGTCGAGCCGGTGCGCGGCCGCATCTTCGTGTCCACCAACAGCGGCATCAGTGTCTTCGACCCTGACACCGGCCGCTTCGAGCAGTGGAGCCGCGACGAGAACCTGCGGGTCGGTGCGCTGGCCTTCGACAACCAGGGCAACCTGTGGGCGGTGACCTGGCCGGACCGGCGGCAGGTCGTCAAGTTCACGCCCTTCCGCCGCGCCGAGCTGCAGCTGCAGTTCGATTCGGATCTCGACTCGATCGCCTTCGGCCAGGAAGGCAGCTACCTCGAGGACCTGCTGTTCGTCTCGCACAACGCGGGCCGCGTCGATTCCACCGGCGCCGCCTCGCCCGAGAGCGAGCTGACGATGGTCGATGTGGCCACGCTCAAGCGCCTGGCGGTGGCCACCGGCGGCACGCGCGGCGACGTGGTCTTCGCGACACGCGACGGCCGCGTGCTGATCAGCCAGACCGACCAGGTCGACGTGCTCTCGCCGGTGGTCGCGCCGCAGGTCGTGGCCACGTCGCCGGCGGCCGATTCGGTGGTGCCGCTGCCGATGCCGTTCATCACCGTGGTCTTCGACCAGGACATGTTCGCCGGCGATGCCGGGCTGCTGAACAGCGTGCTGAACCCGGCGAACTATCAGCTCGAGGGCGACTTCAGCGGCGCGGCCACGGTGCAGGCCGTTCGCTACGACCCGGCCACGCGCAGCGTGCTGCTGGTGTTCGGCAACCTGCTGCCCGACAGCTACACGCTGACGGTCAAGAGCACGCTCACCAGCCTGCTCGGCGAGCGGCTGGTGGCCGACCATGTGACGCGTTTCCGCGGCGTCAGCGACCTGTCGACGCTGCTCGACGTGCAGTTCGGCCTGACGCGCTACGACCGTGCCACCGGCACGCTGTCCTACGACGTCACCGTCACCAACAAGAGCGACACGGCGGTCACGCTGCCGACGGTGCTGGTGCTCGACCCGCGCGACGGCTACCCCGGCATTCCGGCCGATGCGCAGACCCGCACCGACGATGGCCGTTGGCTGATCGACCTGTCGTCCACGCTGCCCAGCGGCGGCCGCCTGCTGCCGGGCCAGTCGACCGTGGGCCGCACCGTCTCGGTGGTCACTCCGGAGCGCCGGCGCGTCGACTTCAGCACCGAGGTCATCGGCACCGGCGAATTCAACCGTGCACCGGTCATCCAGTCCGACCCGGTCGGCAATGCCCGCGTCGGCACCGAATGGCGCTACCAGCTGCAGGCCGGCGACCCGGACGGTCAGCCGCTGTTCTACGTCAAGCTCGCCGGCCCGGACGACATGACCGTCGATGTCGACACCGGCCTGGCGCGCTGGACGCCGCAGGCCGGCGCCGCCGCGCAGACGGTGGCGACGATCGCCGTCTTCGACAGCCGCGGCGCCATCTCGCTGCAGCGCTTCGTCATCGACGTGGCCCAGGGCAACCGGGCACCGACCTTCGTCTCCGCGCCGACGAACGTCGAGGGCAAGGAAGGCCAGCCGATCGAGTTCCGCGTGGTCGTCGACGATGCCGACCGCGACACGCTGACGCTGTGGGCCGACAACCTGCCGCCGGGCGCGAGCTTCGACGCGGTCAGCGGCACCTTCGCCTGGACGCCGGGCTTCACGCATGCCGGCACTTACAACGACGTGCGCATCTACGTCAGCGACGGCAAGGAGGTGACGTACACCAGCATCCAGCTGCTGGTGGCCGAGGGCTACCGGCTGCCCGAGCTGGTCACGCCGGCCGACCGCATCATCCGCGAAGGCGACCGGCTGCGCATCCAGCTGATCGGCCGCGGCGACGACAGCGCCGAGTTGCGCTATTCGTCGGATGCGCTGCCCTACGGTGCGACGCTGCATCCGGTCAGCGGCCTGCTCGAATGGACGCCGCTGTACACGCTGCACGGCGACTTTGAGATCCCGCTGACCGTGGACGATGGCCAGTACAGCTACACCACCTCGGTCAAGGTGAAGGTGGTGAACGCCAACGGCGCGCCGCAGTTCGATAACTTCGACGGCCTGACGGTCTACGAGAACCAGCCTTTCCTGCTGAAGACCTACGCCTTCGATCCGGACAACCCGTTCTACGAACCCGGCTATCGCGACGCCTCGGGCCAGGTGGTGCAGGCGGGCGACTATCCGCGCACGGTGACGGTCAGCGCCAGCGGCCTGCCCGACGGCGCGAGCTTCGACCCCGAGACCTGGGAGCTGAGCTGGAAGCCGACGCACCTGCAGGCCGGCGTCTACAACGTCACGCTGACCGCGGTGGACGACGGCGACGGCACCGGCGCGCCGGCCAGCACCACCGTCGTCGTGCCGATCACGGTGCTGAACATCAACCGCACGCCGGTCGTCGAGCCGGTGCAGAACTTCAGCCTCGCGCGCGGCACGACGCAGGAGTTCAGCATCACCACGGCCGATGCCGAAGGCAATGCGCGCACCATCACCGCGGCCAGCGAGATGCCCGGCTTCCCGCTGCCGGCCTTCATCAGCTTCACCGACAACGGCGACGGCACCGGCCGCTTCCGCCTGACGCCGGGCGTCGGCGACCGCGGCGATCATGCGATCCGCGTCACCGTCACCGATGACGGCGACGGCAACCCGGCCGACCGCAAGAGCAGCGACTACGTCTTCATCGTCACCGTGCAGAGCGACAACGAGCCGCCGGTGATCAAGCACCTGGGCAACGTGGTCGTGCTGCCGGGCCAGACGCTGCAGTTGCCGGTGCAGGTGGGCGACCTCGATCAGGATGCGCTGACCTATGCCGCCAGCGGCCTGCCGGCCGGTGCGACGTTGACGCCGACCGCGGTCTACGGCACCGCGCTGCTGAGCTGGACGCCGAGCGCGGCCGACCTGGGCACGCACGACATCACCGTCAGCGTCACCGACAGCGGCAACGGCGTCGCCAGCCGCGCCGAAAGCGACAGCCGCGTGATCCGCATCGTCGTGCGCGGCAGCAACCAGGCACCGGTGCTGGTGCCGGTCGGCGACCAGCAGGCGGCCGAAGGCCAGCTGCTGAGCTTCGATCTGCGGGCGGTCGATCCCGATGGCGACGTGCTGACGCTGGCCTCGACCACGCTGCCCGCCGGTGCGCTGCTCGATCCGGAGACCGGCCGCTTCAGCTGGCGGCCGGCGCTGAACCAGGCCGGCGACTACACGATCACCTTCGTCGCCACCGATGGCCAGGCCACCAGCGCCGAGACCATCAAGATCACGGTGGCCAACACCAACCAGCTGCCGGTGTTCGTGCCGATGCTGCCGCAGCTGGCCCGCGAGGGTGCGGAGATCAGCTTCTCGGTCGTCGTCGGCGATGCCGATGCCGACCCGATCCTGCTGTCGGTCAAGAGCGGGCTGCCGCAGGGCGCACTGTTCGTGCCGTCGCGCGGCGAGTTCATCTGGACGCCGACCTACGAGCAGGCCGGCGAGCACGTGGTCACGCTCAGCGCCACCGACCCGAGCGGCGTGGCCGTCGACTACGACGTGGTGCTGCGCGTGGCCAACGTCAACCGCGACCCGGTGCTGGCCGAATCCGACCACTTCGCGCGCATCGGCGAAACGCTGAGCTTCCTCATCAAGGGCAGCGACCCGGACACCGGCAGCACGCTGAGCTTCAGCGCGGTGGACCTGCCCGAAGGCGCCACGGTCGACGCCGCCACCGGGCGCTTCAGCTGGACGCCGGGTGCCGGCCAGAGCGGCACCTACGTGATCGGCCTGCGCGCCAGCGATGGCACCGCCACCGCACGCCAGAACATCGTGCTGCGCGCTGGCCTGCAGCCGCCGGCGCCGACGGTGCGCATCGAACTGACGCCGAGCTTTGCGGCCACGCCGGGTCAGCGCGTGCTGGTGCATGCGGTGGCCGACAGCCTGTCCGACATCGCCAGCCTGAAGCTCTTCGTCGACGGTGTCGAAGCGCCGCTCGATGCCGACGGCCGCATCTTCATCACGCCCACGCAGCCGGGCCGCATCGCGCTGCGCGCGGTGGCCACCGATGCCGACGGCGTGCAGGGCGAAAGCCTCACCGAGATCAAGGTACGCGACCCGGCCGACAAGACTGCGCCGGTGCTGGCGCTGGACGTGCTGGTCGGCAGCGGCCCGCTGTCGTCGCCGGTGGACATGCGCGGCCGGGTGCAGGACGGCAACCTCGACACCTGGCTGCTGGCGATCGCGCCGCGCGGCACCACGGCCTTCGTCGAACTGGCGCGCGGCACCGCGGCGCTGGACGGCGTGCTGGCCGGGCTCGACCCGCGGCTGTTCGACAACGGCCTGTACACGCTGCGGCTGGCGGCGCGCGACATGAGCGGCCGCACCAGCGTGATCACGCGCGACATCGAGATCGCCGGCCAGGACAAGCGCGGCCAGTACCAGCGCAGCGATGCCGACCTGACGGTGGACCTGGGCGGCGGCGCGTTGTTCACGCTGCTGCGCCGCTACGACAGCCTGCAGGCCGACACGGCAGGCGCGTTCGGCTGGGGCTGGGGCCTGTCGGGCAGCGACATCCGCATCGAGACCGATGTGCCGCTGACCGGCCGCGAGCACCTGGGCGTGTACTCCGCCTTCGAGGACGGTACGCGGCTGTGGCTGACGCTGCCCAGCGGCGAGCGCGCCGGCTTCAGCTTCACGCCCGTGGTCGAGCAGGTCGGCACGCTGCGCTTCTACCGGCCGGCCTGGACCGCGGACACGGCCCACGGCTGGACGCTGGGCTCCACCGACGTGCTGCTGGGCAAGTCCGGCACGCACTACTTCGACGCCGCCAGCGGCATGCCCTACAACCCGCTGGGGGGCACCTTCACCGGCTACGACTACACGCTGACCGCGCCGGACGGCACACGCTACCTGATCGATGCCACGCAGGGCATCAAGGAAATCCGGCAACCCGCGGGCACGCGCCTGTTCGTCAGCGACAACGGCATCACCGCCGACTCCGGCGCCACGCTGCAGTTCGTGCGCGACGCCAGCAACCGCATCGTGCGCGTGGTCGCACCCGACGGCACCTCGCTGGTCTACCAGTACGACGCCAAGGGGCTGTTGTCGGCGATGCGCAACCTGTCGACCGGCGAGGGCTACCGCTACGCCTACGACGTGGAGGGCCGGCTCAGCGCGATGGTGCGTATCGGCGGGGAGGGCCGGGCCATCGACTATGCCGCCGACGGCAGCGTGGCCGATCGGGCCATCACTGCCGACCTGGGCGGTGCCAGCAGTTTTGCCGGCCGGCCGGTGTCGGGCAGCCTCGGCGCACAGGGCAGCGCGCTCTACACCTTCAGCGTGCGTGCCAGCGAGATCCTGGCCACCGCGGCCGGCCAGCTGATCCTGCGCATCAGCACCAGCGGCGGCAGCACGCCGCAGATCCCCGGCCTGACGCCGCTGTCGGTGATGACCAGTGGCGGCACGACCACCGCCCTGTTCGCGATCCGCGCCGAAGGCCTGTACCGGCTGGCGGTCAGCGGCAGCGGCGACTACACACTGCAGCTCGGCGTGGCCGGCGACCTGAACAACGACGGCCTGGTCGATGGTGTCGACAGCGGCGCGATCGTCGGCGGTGCGAGCATCGGCGACATCGACGGCGACGGCGATGTCGACCGCAGCGACCGGCAGGTGCTGCATGCCAACTACGGCTTCGTCGTCAACGCCGGGCCGCGTCTGGCGAGCACGCTGCCAGTGGTCTTCACGCACGAGGACCTGAGTGTCGTCATCGACCTGTCGAAGGTGGCCATCGATCCGGACGGCGACCCGGTGTACTTCCGCATCACCGGCGCCGAGCACGGCAGCGCGCGCATCTCGCCCGACGGCCGTTATCTGATCTTCAGGCCCGATGCCGGCTATACCGGCGCCGGTGCGCTGCGGCTGATCGCCGACGACGGCTTCAGCAGCTCGGACGAGGCGGGGCTGCAGGTCACCGTCAGCGACGCGCCGCTGCAGTCGATCGACTTCGTGCAGCGCCGCCTGCTCGGCGAGGTCGGCGACACCTTCCTGGTGGTGCTGGAGGGCGACTTCGCCGACCAGCAGGACGTGATCCTGCCGCTGGACTACCTGGACCTGTCGCTGCTCGACGAGCGCATCGGCACGCTGTCGCCGCAGGGCCTGCTGACGCTGAAGCAGAACGGGGCGACGGCCCTGCTGGCCTCGCGCGGCGGTATCGCCGCGGGCACCGTCGTGGGCGCGGGCACGCCCACCGACGCGGCCGGCATGCTGACCTTCTACTACGGCATCGACGCCTATCCGGACTCGGTGACGATCCTGCCCGAAGGCGGCAAGCGCCAGGTGATCGTCAAGCGCGGCACGTCCGGCAACGTCTACATCAGCAAGGCCAGCGACGGCACGCTGTACGTCAGCGGCAATGCCGACATCGCCACCGTCAGCGCCGACGGCATGATCACCGGCCACGGCGTCGGCAACACCACGGTGACGGCGATCAACGGCTATGCCGAGGACCGGGTGCAACTGCAGGTGGCGCCGCCGATGTCGACCACCGGCATCGCGGTGGTCGGCGCCAGCGGCGGCGTGGTCGCCAGCCCCGACGGCATCCTGATGGCCATCGGCGCCGGCCAGCTGCCGGGCAATGCGACGGTCACGCTGAGCTCGGTGTCGGAGGCCTCGCTGTCGCTGCCCACGCCGCGCGCGCCCGACGGCAGCGAGACCTTCAAGTACCTGGCGGCCTTCGACTTCGACGTGCAGGGCGCCGACCTGAAGGGCCCGGTACAGGTGGCAGTGCCGGTGCAGGGCGACTTCACGGCGGGCGAGACGGTCTATTTCTTCCAGAAGATGCGCATGCCGATCGGCCCCGGCGGCCAGGAAGGCGACATCTGGACCGTGGTCGATTCGGCCGTCGTCGGCGCCGACGGCATCGCGCGCACCGCGTCGCCGCCGTTCCCCGGGCTGTCGGGCCGCGGCTCGGTGCTGATCGCGCGCGCCGCTCAGCCGATCGGCATCGTCACCATCGACGTGCCTTTCCTGGTCGGCGTCTGGGCCGCGTCGAGCATGCTGATGGGCATGGCCGCCGCGAGCGGCAGCCTGCTCGGCGCCAGCGTGCTGGCCGGCGCGGCGGCCGGTGTCGCCTCGCTGGCGATGCTGGCCTTCCTCGGCCAGAAGCTGGACATCGCGATGTGGCGCCAGTGGGGCGCCAACAAGTACGGCTACAACCTCGAGGTCGACATGCCGCCGGGCGGCGCGGCGATCACCATCTCGCCGTCGCTGCCGACGCCGCCGGTGGACCCGGCCGAGCAGGTGCTGCCGCGCATCACCGCCCTGGACGCGCCGGTGGTCACGCCCGGCAACGTCAAGCTGCGTGTCGAGGCGGCCAACGTCGTGGTGCCGGGCAACGGCTTCACGATCGACGACGTGCGCATCGGTTTCCGCAGTGCCGGCCAGATCGTCTATGCCAGCAGCGTGGCGGCCACCGCCAGCGGCGCCACCGACGGCGTGTTCCTGGTCGACGTGCCCGACACGGTGCTGCTCGGCCTGGTGGACATCGTCGTCGAGCGGCCGACCATCGATGCCGGCAGCGGCACCCAGACCTGGGTGCGTTCGACCGGCCAGGCCAGCGTCGACAACCGCACCGGTTACGGCTTCAGCGGCCGCGGCAACCAGGTCTACGTGGTCGACACCACGCGCATCGACGAGCCCTTCGCCGCGGCGCCGCCGGTGGACCTCAGCGTGCCGCCGGCGAACCGCACGCCCTACATCGACCCGGCCACCGGCCAGGTGGTGCGCGAACCCTGGGTCAAGACGATCGAGATTCCGGGCGTCAACAACATCATGGATGTGCTGGCGACCAACGACCTGTCGCGGGTCTTCGTCGCGCACAGCGGCGGCGTGTCGGTGATCGACGCCTTCACGCTGCAGCTGATCGACGTGCCCGGCGGCGGCAAGATCATCCCGATCCCCGGCGGCGTCACCGCGCTGGCCATCGATCCCGCGGGACGCTACCTGTACGCGGCCGGCGCCGGCAATATCTTCGTCATCGACCTGCTGCCGGCGTCGCCCAAGTTCCACCAGGTGTCCGACCAGATCTCGGTCACGGCGCCGAACTTCGGCCGCATCAACGACCTGGCGGTCACGGCGGACGGCAAGCGGCTGTTCGCGATCTCGCCGTATACCAGCCTGTTCGGCGCCGGCGAGCTGGGCTGGACCAGCGGCGGCCGCAAGGAAGGCTACCTGAACGCCATCAACGTCGACGAGGCCGACAAGCCGTCGGGCAACGCCGCGAACACCAAGAAGTGGCACGAGGAGCTGCTGGGCGGCAAGGAGCGGATCGGTCTCGATCCGTTCCGCATCGTCGCCACCAATGCCGCCGACAAGCTGCTGGTCACGTCGCGCATGGACCTGAGCGCCGGCCTGCGCACGATCGAGATCAAGAACAACACGGCGACCGGCTTCGATGTCGACGTCAAGCAGCTGAACCTGAAGCTCAATGCCAAGGAGCCGAGCGTCTCGATCATCGGCGGCGGCGATTGGTACTACCCGGCCACCACGATCACGTCGGGCAACAAGATCGACCTGAACATCCGCAATGCCACCGGCATCGCGATCTCGTCCGACCTGCAGTGGGCCTTCGTCGGCGACTGGTACGTGCCGCGCATGTACTACTTCGGCGGCGACTACGAGACCGCCTTCCTGCTGGAGGAGAAGGTCAACGTCGGCTCGAAGGTCGGCGTGGTCTTCAATCCCTTCGGACTGGCGGGCTTCAACACGCCGGTCGGCGTGACGGCGCGCCAGCTGGTGGCGGCGACCACGCCGATCCCGATGAGCTTCCTCGAGGACGTGGTGCTCGACGCCAGCGGCCGCAAGCTCTACGCCGGCTTCCGCGGGGCCGGCAACATCGCGGTCTACGACGTCAACAAGATGACGACGCGGGCCTCGCGTTCGGACCTGAGCTACGCCGGGCCGATCAAGTGGAACCAGATCTCGCTCGACCACCCGTGGGCCGACTATGCCGAAGGCGTGCCCGCGGTCGAGCTGCCCGACCCGAGCAAGCCGCCCAACCCGTACACCAACGCCGGCCGGCCGGAGCCGGACGATCCGCGGCGCATCAACCTGCAGCCGGTGGACCTGCCGACCAACTTCCGCGGCCTGACGCTGCAGTCGGCGCCGGTGCTGACGCTGCTGGCCCCGGGCGGCTCGGTCGATACCGACGCGCCGGGCAATGCGCCGCTGAAGTTCGAATGGGAGATCGACGTCGACCTGCTCGGCGGCAACCCCGACAACCTGTGGAAGTCACGGCTGTACGTCAGTGGCCTGGCGCCCGGCGCCGGCCTGTGGCCGGACGACCCGTACCGCGACCGGCCGGAGACCGGCCTGTTCTCCAACTTCTACAGCCAGCCGAACCTTGGCGCCGATGGCGACCCGAACCCGGGGCGCATCGTCACCGCGCCCATCGATCTGAAGGTCGGCATGCGCTACGTGGTCACGGCCACGGCCGAAGGCGGCATCTCCAACCCGGCCAACTGGGTGGAGGCGGGTCCGTCGGGCAACACCAAGCGCACCGTCGTCGAACTCGACCCGGTCTACCGCAAGGCCTTGACCGCAGGCCAGACCTTCTACTGGGGCGTGGACGTCGTCAAGAAGACCGGCAGCGAGTGGGAGAGCCAGAGCATCTTCGACAGCGCCAGCTTCCAGTCGGCGCCGGTGACCGCAACGGCGCCGTTTGCCAGCGTCACGGTGCTGACGCACGGCTTCCAGCTCGGCCTGCTGGCGTCGTTCTTCGAGAACGGCCAGTTCCAGCAGCCGCCGGCCTTCATGGACATGGCGCAGCTGATCGTCGCCGCCTCCGGCGGTGGCGTGGTGCTGTCCTACGACAAGCTCACCGGCCGCTGGGAGGACCGTGCCAACGGCCTCACCGGCGCCGCGGCGCTGGCCAACGCCGCCGGCAAGGCGGTGGTGCTGGTGTCCGACTGGTACGTCGAATCCGACATCAGCGAGGCCGGCTTCGCCGAGGCCGCGGCCGACGCCATCTACGCCTCGATCATCGAGCTCGACCGCCAGACCGGCGGCAAGTTCAACCCGCCGCCCGACGGCCACGGCCAGGCGACCTACACGCAGGGCTCGCTGCTGCAGTCGCCGCTGCACTTCATCGGCCACAGCCGCGGCACGGTGGTCAACAGCGAGATCATCCAGCGCCTGGGCTTCTTCAAGGTGGTCGAGTCCGGCATCCACATGACGACGCTGGACCCGCACGACTTCCAGCAGAAGTCGCTGGACATCCCCATCGGCAAGGCGCTGTCCAACATCAAGAGCGTCACCGACAAGATCCAGACCGGCGCCATCGTCGCCGGCGTGGCCGCGGCCTTCACCGGCAACTGGGCGGCGATTCCCGCGATCTACCGCGCCTACACCTACGCCGAGAAGGTCAGCAAGGGCATCGAGAAGGCGCTGAACATGGCCAGCACGCTGGGCGTGGCGCTGGACATCCCGTACGGCGACTTCAAGGATCCCGACGTCCAGATCTGGAGCAACGTCGCCTTCTCGGACAACTACTACCAGACCGCGGCCGCCGCTGACGGCGTCACCGCGACGCCGAACGGCCGCCCGCTCGACCCGACGCCGGACAAGGACCCGGCCGATCCGGAGAAGCCGCCGACCTTCAGCCGCGCCCAGTCCACCGCCGACATCGATCTGCTGCTCGGCCACACCAATCCGCAGACCGCGGTGGCCGGCTTCGGCTTCGAGGACTTCGGCGTCACCGGCGCCGGCGGGCCGCACAGCCGTGTCTGGCAGTGGTACGCCGGCACCATCAACACCGGCGCGCTCGAGTTCCAGGACATGCCGATCTGGCGCAGTGCCGGCGACGAAGGCCTGGCCACCGAGATCTTCGGCGTGGTGCCGCTGACCACGACCTACAACAACCGGCCCTGGTATTCGAGCAACCCGTACAAGATCATCGTCGCGCACGACGCCAGCTACCTGCAGACGCCGAGCAACGTGCTGACCGACGTGCACGAAGGCATCACCAACGGCTGGTACTTCAGCGCGGCCGGCGGCGGTGCGGCGTACCGGCCCGAGCGCGGCGGCGCCAAGGTCGACGTCGGCACCGACAACACCGAATACACCAACAGCAGCACGGTGTCGAAGGACGGCGCGGTGCCCGGCGTCTTCAACGGCGACTTCGAGCACGGGCTGCGCCAGTCGCTGTACGTGCGCGCCACCGGTGAGGACGAAAACAAGTACCGCTTCCCGCTGTCCTACGAGCTGCCGGGCTGGTCATTCCACGGCGGCGACGGCTACCACCTGGAGACCGGCTTCCAGATCGGCAGCTTCACGCTGCCGGACTTCGACTTCACCGGGCTGTTCGTCGTCGAGACCGATTTCAAGACGCTGGGCCTGGAACTGGTCAAGAAGTTCTTCGACTGGGGCGCCGACAAGGTGCTGGACATCGTCGCCGCGCACCTGAAGTTCAAGTACTTCGGCATTCCGAAGCCGCCGAACACCCCGGGCGCGCCGGAGACCCGCGAGGAGGGCTACGACAAGCTCTACGAGAAGCACTGGAGCAACAACGAACTGGTGACCAAGGCCGTCGAGTTCAGCGGCAAGGTCTTCGACCTGCTGGGCAGCGTCTACAAGCTGCTGGGCGGGCCGTCGGTCGGCGACTTCGTGCCGGACAGCTTCGAGAACTGGGTCGCCAGCTTCTTCCAGTTCGACCCCGAGAAGAAGGGCGTGATCCCGAAGTCGCCCACCGCCTTCAAGGACTGGCTGGTCAACGTCGCGGCCAAGCAGCTCGAGGACATGATCAAGCCGCACAGCGACTACGCGTTGCTGATGGGCGGCGCCGACGTGCTGAAGGACGTGTTCTACGCCGTCAGCGCCGTGCTGGTGCCGCAGGCCGGCAAGGCGCTGACCGACAAGCTGTTCGACGGGCTGATCGAGTTCGACACCATCACGCACAACCGCCTGGTGGTGCCGGTGGACAAGCCCTTCCTGGCCTTCGACATCCTGGCGCCGATCCTGTTCACCGACAACGGCATGATCGAAGTCCGCTTCGACAGCGTGGGCGTGGATCCGACGCCGATCAAGGTGGCGATCGACCGCACCGGCTTCCTGCAGAACCAGACCTACTGGATGGAAGTGCCCGACAGCTGGAAGGGCCATGTCGGCACGCTGTCGCTGACCAAGAGCAAGGACCTGAACAAGGTCGGCACCTTCCTGCAGTTCTCTATGGCCGACCAGTCCAGCTTCGACCCGCTGGGCAGCGTCAGCCAGCTGATGTTCATCGACGACATCCGCTTCACCGACAGCTACGTCAAGGTCGACCTCAGCGCCAACAGCGTGCGCGAGGAACTCGATTCGGTGACCGCGACGCTGACCGTCGTCGGCCCGGTGGACGCCACCAAGCCCACGGTCGTGACCATCGACTGGGCCGACGGCATCGGGGCCATCCAGGGCTTCACGATCCCGGCCGGCGAGACCACGACCACCTTCACGCACACCTACAAGGACGATGACCCGACGCTGACGCCGGCGGACAAGGTCAAGATCGTCGTCACCTCCACCAACACGGTGGCCGGCGGTTCGGCGGATCTGACGGTGGCCAACGTCGTGCCGACGATCACCGAGCTGACGCTCGACAAGTACGAGATCGACGAAGGCGACGAGATCACGCTGAACTCGATCTTCACCGACGCCAGCGCCGAGGACAGCTACACCGTCACCATCGACTGGGGCGACGGCAGCCCGGTGAAGACGATCTTCGTCGAGCCCGGCGACGAGCCGGGCGTCATCGAGGCGCTGCACACCTACCGCGACGACCACCCGAGCAGCGGCACGCCGCAGGACACGCTGACGATCAAGCTGACGGTCGAGGACGACGACACCGGCAAGACCGAGAAGACGGTGCAGCTGGTGATCAACAACGTCGCACCGGAATTCAGCGACCTGCGCCTGGACAAGACGGAGATCGACGAGGGCGACAAGGCGGTGCTGATCGGCAGCTTCACCGACCCCGGTGTCGACGACACCTTCACCATCGATGTCGACTGGGGCGACGGCGTGGTGCGCAGCTACCAGCTCACCGACGTCGGCAGCTTCGTCGGCACCATCGGCAGCTTCCGCATCGAACGCGAGATCGAGGACGACGACCCGACCGCGACGCCCAGCGACACGCTGCAGGTCAAGGTCACGCTGCGCGACGACGACACCGGCAGCGACGAAGACACGCTGCAGCTGAAGGTCAACAACGTCGCACCGGAATTCGACAGCATCAAGCTCGAGGACAACCCCAGCACCGAAGGCGACGCGGTGCTGCTGAAGGTGGACTTCAAGGACAAGGGCAAGAAGGACACCTTCACCATCGAAGTCGACTGGGGCGACGGCAGTGCGCTCGAGACCTTCGCGCTCGAGGCGGTGGGCCAGTTCGATGCCGCGACCGGCAAGGGCGACTTCGAACTGGCGCACCGCTACGAGGACGACGAGGCCCCTGGCGAAGACGACAAGTACACCGTCAAGATCAAGCTCGTCGACGACGACACCGGCGAGGTCGTGGCCACCCGCGAGCAGCAGGTGGACAACGCCGACCCCGAGGTGGACGGCCTGGAGTACACCGAGGAGATCGACGAGAACGGCAGCGTGCTGCTGTCGTTCTACGTCAAGGACGCCGGCGTCAAGGACGACGTCGAGGTGCAGATCGACTGGGGCGACAACCGGGCGAACTCGAAGATCACCGTGCCGGGCACCTACCGCGACGGTGACCTGGTGCTGGTCAGCTACACCTACGTGGACGACGACCCGACCGCGACGCCGTCCGACAACTACACGATCAGGATCACGCTCACCGACGACGACGGTGGCACTTCGGACACCGATGCGGTGGTCAAGGTCAACAACCTCGATCCGACCAACCTCGACCTGGGTGGCGACCGCGTGGCCGGCTTCGGCAGCGTCGAGACGCTGACGCTGACCTTCGACGACGACGGCCCCGAGGACACGCACGAGATCACCTGGACCTGGACCTCGCCCAGCGGCGCGGGCGGCGGCGGCAGCGGCGACACGGTCAGCATCACCGCCAACGAGGTCGGCGTCTGGACCGTGACCGCCAAGGTCGACGACGACGACACCGGCACGGCCGAGAGCAGCATCTCGATCGTCGTGCCCGACGGTGCGGTGCTGATCGAGGCCCCGGCCGAGATCGAGGAGAACACCGCCTTCGACGCCAAGTTCACGCTCAACGTCGATCAAGCACCGGCCGCGCCCACGCAGCTGACGGTGACCTGGGGCGACGGCAACGTGCAGACGGTGGCGATGGCCGCCGGCCAGACCACGCTCACGCTCAGCCACACCTACGTGGACGACGACCCGACGGGCACGCCGGTGGACCGCAAGGCGATCAGCGCCACGTCCACGGCGGTCAGCGGGGTCGGTGCGACGACCATCGACGTGTTGAACGTCGACCCCGAGCTGATCAACGTGCAGCTGTCGACCGACGAGCTGGAGGAAGGCCAGTCGGTGCGCGTCACCGGCAGCGTCTCCGACCAGAGCCCGCGGGACACCTTCACCGTCGTCATCACGTGGGGCGACGGCACGCAGACGCTGCGCAAGAAGGTCGGCCCGGGCGCATACACCCTCGACGAGACCCATCTGTACAAGGACGACAACCCCACCGGCACGGCGCGCGACGCAATCCAGGTGACGGTGGCCGTGGTCGACGACGATGGCGGCCAGGCCGACGAGACGCTGGACCTGACGCTGGTCAACGCCGACCCGGTGTTCACCTCGCTGCAGCTGTCGACCAGCACGGTCAAGGAAGGCGAGACCGCAGTGCTGACCGGCAGCTTCACCGATGCCGGCGTGCTCGACACCTTCCGCGTCGAGGTCGACTGGGGCGACGGCGTCTTCGTCTCCACGCCGCTGTCGGCGGTGGGCGCGTTCACCAACGGCAGCGGCAGCTTCACGCTGCGCAAGACCTTCCAGGACGACAACCCGAGCCTGACGCCCTTCGACGTCAGCGCGGTGCGCGTGCGCGTGGTCGACGACGACACCGGCGCGGCCCAGCGCAGCATCAACCTGCGCGTCGACAACGTGGCGCCGACGATCACCTCGCTGCAGCTGTCGCAGGCGACGATCCGCGAAGGCGACAGCGTGGCGCTGGTCGGTACCTTCACCGACCCGGGTTGGCTCGACACCTTCAGCATCGACGTCGACTGGGGCGACGGCTTCTTCGTGCCCTTCGCGCTCAGCAGCGTCGGCAGCTTCGCCAATGGCCGCGGCCAGTTCCGCGTCGAGAAGAGCTTCGCCGACGACCATCCGGCCACCGGCACGCCGTCCGACACCTTCAACCTGCGCGTGCGGGTGCGCGACGACGACGGCGGCAGCGCCACGGCGGCGGCCGCGCTGGTGGTCGAGGACGTGCCGCCGACGATCAGCGATGTCCGCTGGGCGGCCCCGGTGGTCGACGAGATGTCGGCCGCCGAACTGAGCTTCGTGATCGACGACGTCGGCATCCGCGACACGCAGTTCGTCACCGTCAGCTGGGGCGACGGTCGTAGCGACACGCGGCAGCTCGGCGCCGGGCGCCAGACCGTGAGCTTCAGCCACGTCTACAGCGACGACGACCCGAGCGGCACGCCGTCCGACCGCATGCCGGTGCTGATCACGGTCACCGACGACGACACCCGCTCGGCCACCGCCGCGACCGCGATCACGGTGCGCAACGTCGCGCCGCAGAACCTGAGCATCGGCCCCGACCGGGCGGCGCTGGTCGGTGACACGCTGCGCTTCACGGCCAGCTTCACCGACCCGAGCCCGCTCGACACCCACAGTTTCGTGTGGACCATCGTCGGTCCAGATGGCCAGGCGCAGACGCGCGACACCGGGCGCACGCCGACGCTGCAGCTGGCCGTCACCGACGAGGGCAACTGGAGCGTCGCCGTGCGGGTGAAGAAGACTGGTGATAAGCCGATCCTTCAGGTAGTTAATATGCCTTATAAACAGTATTTTGAACAGGAGGCATTGGTTTTGCTGGATGGCGTTCCTGTGACGGACATTGCCCAGTTGCTTTCATTGGATCCGCTGAAGATTTATGCCATTGATGTGGTGGCACGTAAGTTTTTTCTGGAGAAGATGCAGTTTCATGGTATCGTTCATTACAAAACATATAAGACTGATTTAGCGGGTTACAGGATGCCCGCCCGTCAAATGGTGTTTGATATGCAAGGGCTGGGACTTCCCACCGTTCCCGCTTATCCACTCCTTGCTGATCCCAGGATACCGGATCTAAGGAATACCATTTTCTGGCTTGCGCCAGGCTCTTTGCCTGGAAGACGGTTTCGCTTTTCCACCCTGGATGCAACCGGAACCTACCAGATCCGGGTGACCGGCCTTAACAGAGACGGCGTGGTTTTCAGGGGTGAAAAGGAAATCAGGACTAATTAACTAGCTTGCCTGTATGAAAAAATATTGGTTCATTGCTGCGTTGTTTTTTTCATTGGCAACAAACGCACAGGTGACCTGGCGAGACCCTTCATTTATAAAGGTGAAGGAGAACCCCATCATGCGTGCTGATTCCTCTTATCGCTTTTTTTGCCCGGTACAGGAAAAAGAAATTATGTGGCAAAGGGCTGATGTTTTCAATCCTGCAGCAGTGGTGAAGGATGGCAAAGTATATATGTTGTACCGGGCCGAGGATAATCCAAGGGCCATACTGGGTGGCAGAACTTCCCGTATAGGCCTGGCTGTTAGTGAAGACGGTATTCATTTTACTAAGTTTCCTAAGCCGG
>JBGAII010000182.1:0-8427 GCA_044225625.1 Rubrivivax sp. | reverse complement strand
CCACATCGACTTTCCCGACTACGCGCCGGCCGAGCTCGAGGCCATCGCCGAGCGCATGCTCGGCGCGCTGGACTACCGCTTCGGCGCCGGCGCGCGCGAGGCCTTTGCCGACTACCTGCAGCGGCGCATCGCGCAGCCGCACTTCGCCAATGCGCGCAGCGTGCGCAATGCACTCGACCGCATGCGCCTGCGCCAGGCCAGCAGGCTGTTCGCCGACCGCGACCGCGCACTGACGCGCGAGGACCTGAGCACCATCGAGGAGGCAGACGTGCGCGCCAGCCGGGTCTTTGCCACCGCGTCGACCTGAGAACGCACGGAGCGCACGATGCCACTGACCGGACGCTGGACCCTGACGCGCTACCTGATCGAGGAGCGCCGCCGCTATCCGCAGGCCAGCGGCGAGCTGAACGCGCTGATCCTCGACATCTCGCTGGCCTGCAAGGCGATCGCCCGCATCGTCGCCATGGGCCAGCTCGGCGCGGGCGCGAACGCCGCCGCCGGCGGCGCCGTCAACGTGCAGGGCGAGGTGCAGAAGCCGCTGGACACGCTGTCGAACGACATCTTCCTGCGCATGAACGAATGGAGCGGCCACCTCGCCGGCATGGCCAGCGAGGAGATGGAACACCCGCAGCAGATCCCGCCGGCCTACGCACGCGGCAAGTACCTGCTGGTCTTCGATCCGCTGGACGGCTCGAACAACATCGACGTCAACGTGGCGGTCGGCAGCATCTTCAGCGTGCTGCGCGCGCCGCCCGACGTGGCCGAGACCGGGCGTGACGTGGTCGAGGCGGACTTCCTGCAGCCGGGCGCCACGCAGGTGGCGGCCGGCTACGCGCTGTACGGCCCGGCGACGATGCTGGTGCTGAGCGTGGGCAACGGCGTCGCTGCCTTCACGCTCGACCCGAACCTGGGCGAGTTCGTGCTGACGCATCGGTCGATCCGTGTGCCCGAGGACACGCAGGAGTTCGCCATCAACACCAGCAACGCGCGCTTCTGGGAACCGCCGGTCAAGCGCTACGTCGACGAATGCCTGGCCGGCCGGACCGGGCCGCGCGGCAAGGACTTCAACATGCGCTGGATCGCGAGCCTGGTCGCCGAGGCGCACCGCATCCTGATGCGCGGCGGCCTGTTCATGTACCCGCGCGACAACCGTGCCAGCCCCCAGGCCGGCGTCGCACCGGCCACACCCCGGGGGTGGACCGGCTTGGGAACGGCCCGCTGGCGCCGGTCCACCCCAACCTGGCCGCCTGCGGCTGATGTACGAGGCCAACCCGATCGGCTTCCTCATCGAACAGGCCGGCGGCCGCGCGAGCACCGGGCGGCAGCCGATTCTGGGCGTCAGGCCCGGCGCGCTGCACCAGCGCATCGGGCTGGTGTTCGGCAGCGCGAAGGAAGTGTCGCGGGTGGAGCGCTACCACCACGAACCCGCGCCGTCCGAGGCGTCTGCGCCGCTGTTCTCGCCGCGCAACCTGTTCAGGGACTGAGCCATGTCGACCCCGCATCCGATCATCGCCATCACCGGCTCCAGCGGTGCCGGCACCAGCAGCGTGACGCGCACCTTCGAGGCCATCTTCAAGCGCGAAGGCGTCAAGGCGGCCGTCGTCGAAGGCGACAGCTTCCACCGCTATGACCGCAGGGAAATGCGCGAGCGGCAGGCCGCGGCCGAACGAGCCGGCAACAAGCACTTCAGCCACTTCGGGCCGGAGAACAACCTGTTCGCCGAACTGGAGAACCTGTTCCGCCACTACGGCGAGACCGGCACCGGCCGCCGCCGCCGCTACCTGCACGACGCGGCCGAAGCCGAAGCCTATGCGCAGGAGCCGGGCACCTTCACGCCGTGGGAGGACCTGCCGCCCGACACCGACCTGCTGTTCTACGAAGGCCTGCACGGCGCGGTGAGGACGCCGGAGGTCGACGTGGCGCGCCATCCGGACCTGCTGATCGGCGTCGTGCCGGTGATCAACCTGGAGTGGATCCAGAAGCTGTGGCGCGACCAGCACGTGCGCGGCTACTCGACCGAGGCGGTCACCGACACCATCCTGCGCCGCATGCCGGACTATGTGCACTACATCGTTCCGCAGTTCGCCTGCACGCACGTCAACTTCCAGCGCGTGCCGGTGGTCGACACGAGCAATCCGTTCATCGCGCGCGACATCCCGTCGGCCGACGAGAGCATCTGCGTCATCCGCTTTGCCAATCCGCGCGGCATCGACTTCCGCTACCTGCTGACCATGATCCACGACTCATGGATGAGCCGCGCCAACACCATCGTCGTGCCCGGCGGCAAGATGGAACTGGCGATGCAGCTGATCTTCACGCCCTTCATCCTGCGGCTGGTCGAGCAGCGGCGGCGTGCAATCGATGCGACCTGAGCGCGGCGGTCCGCCGCACGCTGCCGCTGCCGGAGCGCGGCGGCGCGGCGCGTTCCACTGAGCGCGGCGACGGGCGATGCTGCAGGCGCTGCTCTGGGATGTGGACGGCACGCTGGCCGAGACCGAGCGCGATGGCCACCGCGTTGCCTTCAACCAGGCCTTCGAAGCGCTGGGGCTGCCGTGGCGATGGGACGAAGTGGCGTACGGGCCACTGCTGCGCGTGACCGGCGGGCAGGAACGCATCCTGACCTACATGGCTCTTCGCCAGGACGCACCGGCGGCGCTTGCGCAGCGGCAGGCGCTGGCGCGCGAACTGCACCGCCTGAAGAATGCGCGCTACGGCGCGCTGGTCGCCGCGGGCGCCGTGGCGCTTCGGCCCGGCGTGCGCGAACTGATCGAGTCAGCTGAGCGGTCGGGCCTGCGCCAGGCCATCGCGACGACCACCAGCCGCGCCAATGTCGAAGCGCTGCTGTCGCATCACTTCGGAGCGGATGGGCTGCGTCGCTTCGATGCCGTCGTCTGCGGCGAAGACGTCGCGGCCAAGAAGCCGGCGCCCGAGGTCTATCTGCAAGTGCTCGACACGCTGCGGCTCGCGCCCCGGGCCGCGCTGGCGATCGAAGACTCGCCCGCCGGCGTCGCGGCGGCGCGGGCCGCCGGCGTGCCCGTGCTGGTGACACGCAGCGTCTACTTTGCAGAGGACGACGTCCAAGCGGCGTCAGCCGTCGGCCCGGGGCTGCACACGCGCCGCGGCTGGCACCCCGCGCCGACGGCGGGGCCGGGGTGCGCTGAATCGGTGCGGCTGCAGGACCTGATGGCCTGGCATGCCGCGGCGGCCGCCGTCTGAGGTGCAGGGCACCGAGGGTCCGCTCGTGGCTTCGGCCGGACGGGGACCTCGTTCACAGCACGCGGTGCGCCACGGCGACGTACAACGGAATGCCGACCAGGATGTTGAAGGGGAAGGTCAGGCCCAGCGACATGCCGAAGTACAGCGAAGGGCTGGCCTCCGGTATCGCCTCGCGGAGCACCGCCGGCACGGCGATGTACGAGGCGCTGGCAGCCAGCACCATCAGCAGCGCGCCGTTGCCGGGTGACAGCCCGGCTGCGGCGGCCAGCGCCAGTGCCAGGCCGGCATGCAGCAGCGGGCCACCGAGCGCATAGGCGGCGAGCCAGGGCGTCCGGCCCCTCAGCGCGCCGAAGTTGCGCGCGGCCAGCAGCCCCATGTCGAGCAGGAAGAAGGCGAGCATCCCCTTGAACAGGTCGCCCGAGAACGGATGCATCGCCTTCTGGCCGGCCTCGCCCGTGACCAGACCGATGGCCATCGCCCCCAGCAACAGCAGCTGGGCGCCGTCGGTGAAGGACTCGTGCAGGATCTTGCGCAGGCCCTGGTCCTGCGCCACTGCCGCCGCCGCGCCCTGCTCGCGCTGCCGCGCCATGTTCGCGAGCACCACCGCCATCACGATGGCCGGCGACTCCATCAGGGCCATCGCCGCGGCCATGTGCCCGCCGTAGGACAGGCCGCGCGTGTCCATGTACTGCGCCGCGGTGATGAAGGTGACCGCGCTGACGGAGCCGTAGGTCGCCGCCAGGGCTGCCGCGTCGTAGCGCGACAGCCCTCGACGCAGCAGCTTGTAGCCCAGCGCCGGAACGACCAACGCCAGCAGGATGGCGCAGCCCAGGCTGACCGCGACCTCGGTGTCCAGGCCCGACCTGGCGAGCGCGAAGCCCCCCTTCAGGCCCAGTGCCATCAGCAGGTACAGCGCGAGAAAGCGGGCGATCTGCGGCGGAATCTCCAGGTTCGAGCGCAGTGCGCCGGCCAGCAGACCGAAGACGAAGAAGAGGATGGCGGGGTCGAGGAAGTTCTGCATGTCTGCAGGCGATGCTCGGCGAAGCGAAGCGCGCAAACAAGTGATATGTTCAGATCAAACACATCGGAACTCGCGATGAAACAATCGACTCCTCCCGGGTTGCAGCAGGCGCCGCGCGCCAGCCTGGTTCAGCTGCGCAGCTTCGAAGCCGTGGTGCGGCTGGGCGGCGTGGGCCGTGCGGCGCAGGCGCTGCACCTGGCGCAGCCCACGGTCTCCACCCAATTGAAGGAGCTGTCTGCCGCGCTCGGCCTGGTGCTGGTCGAGCCGCGCGGCCGGGGTCTGGCGCCGACCGCCGTCGGCCAGCGGCTGGCCGAGGCGGTGCGGGCGATCGGTGCGGCCTGGCAGAGTTTCGAGGAGGACGCGGCCGCGCTGCAGGGTCTGCGGCAGGGCCATCTGCGCATTGCCGCGGTCACCACCACCGAGTACTTTCTGCCCGACCTGCTCGGGCCGTTCGCCCGCCGCTATCCCGGCATCCGCATCGAGCTGGCGGTGGAGAACCGCGCGGCGGTGGTGGCGCGGCTGGAGCGCGGCGACCACGAACTGGCGGCGATGATGCGGCCGCCGGAGCATCTGCCGCTGGCGCGCTGGCCGTTTCTGGAGAACCCGCTGGTGGTGATCGGCCCGGCCGGGCATGCGCTGGCCAGCCGCCGCCGGCTGCGGCTGACGGAACTGGTCGGCGAGCCGTTGCTGGCCCGCGAGGAGGGCTCGGGAACGCGCGCCGCGGCCGAGGAGGCATTCGTGCAGCAGGGCGTGTCGTGGCCGCCGCGCATGGCCCTCGGCAGCAACGAGGCCATCAAACACGCGGTGCGCGCCGGCCTGGGCCTGGCGGTGCTGTCCCGGCACACGCTGGCGCAAGCGCCGGCGTCGGAGGGACTGGCCATCCTGGCGGTGGCCGGCTTTCCGCTGCACCGCCGCTGGTACCTCGTCTGGCGCCAGGACCGCACGCTGTCGCTGCCGGCGCGCACGCTGCTGGAGGATCTGCGCGAGCGCCTGCGCGTCCGCGCGCGGCCGGCGGCCTGAGCGGCAGCTCTCAGGCTGCGGCAGCCTCCAGACCGTGCTCGAAATGCGCGCGCATCAGCGTGCGCGCCCGCTCGGCGTCGCGTGCGTCGATGGCGTCCATCAATGCGCGGTGCTCGGCCAGCGAATCGGCGAGCCGGCCCTGCTTGAACAGCGAGTGGTGGCGGTTCAGCTTCATCACCTTGCGCAGATCGGTGACGATCTGCAGCGCCCAGCGGTTGCCGGCGATCTCCAGCAGCGCCATGTGGAACCGCTCGTTGGTGGCGAAGAAGGCGTCGCGCTGGCGAACCTGTTTCTCCAGCCGCGCATGCAGCTGCTGCAGCAGCGCGCGCTGTGCGTCGTCGGCGTGTGCGGCCACCGCGGCGGCGGCGTCGCTCTCCAGCAGCGCGAGCAGGTGGTAGACCTGTGTGACGTCGTCGCGCGAGACTTCGGTGACGTAGGCGCCGCGGCGCAGCTTCATCGTCACCAGACCTTCGACGGCCAGCACTTTCAGCGCCTCGCGCAGCGGTGTGCGGCTGATGCCGAACTCCTGCGCCAGCTTCATTTCATCGATCCAGCTGCCGGGTTCGAGCGTGCGGCTGTAGATCTGCTGGCGCAGCCGATCGGCCACCTCCTGGTACAGCGCGCGCGGCGCCAGCGGCGCCGCGGCGACGGGCATCGAGGACGTCGCCGACAGGTCGCTCATGTCAGCGCGGCGTTGGCTTTGAATTCATAATTATGGATAATAGCGGATCATCGCGGCAGCCGGCAAGGCGGGGCGATCCGACCTAGGGGGTCGGGTCGACTCTGCCTTCGAGTGGCGGCGGCCGCCACGGTCCTGAGACACTTGAAGAATCGTCGACGCGCGCCGCACCGCGCCGCGTCCACAGGAGAAGCAGACATGTCCGAACCCGTCGCCAAGCCCGCCGCCAACCTGGACGCCTGGGCCAAGGCCGCCGCCAAGTCCGCGCCCGGTGGCGACCTGCAGGCCCTGAGCTGGCAGACGCCCGAGGGCATCAGCGTCAAGCCGCTGTACACGGCGGCGGACCTGCAGGGCCTGCCGCACACCGACACGCTGCCCGGCTTCGCGCCCTTCGTGCGCGGGCCGCAGGCCACGATGTACGCAGTGCGGCCGTGGACCATCCGCCAGTACGCCGGCTTCTCCACCGCCGAGGACAGCAACGCCTTCTATCGCAAGAACCTGGCCGCCGGCGGGCAGGGCGTCAGCGTGGCCTTCGACCTGGCCACGCACCGCGGCTACGACAGCGACCACCCGCGCGTCACCGGCGACGTCGGCAAGGCCGGCGTGGCCATCGACAGCGTCGAGGACATGAAGATCCTGTTCGACGGCATCCCGCTGGACAAGGTGAGCGTGTCCATGACGATGAACGGCGCGGTGCTGCCGGTGCTGGCCGGCTACGTGGTGGCGGCCGAAGAGCAGGGCGTGTCGCAGGACAAGCTGTCCGGGACCATCCAGAACGACATCCTCAAGGAGTTCATGGTCCGCAACACCTACATCTACCCGCCCGAGCCGAGCATGCGGATCATCGGCGACATCATCGAGTACACGGCGAAGCACATGCCGAAGTTCAACTCGATCAGCATCTCCGGCTACCACATGCAGGAGGCCGGGGCGAACCAGGCGCTCGAACTGGCCTTCACGCTGGCCGACGGCAAGGAATACGTGAAGACCGCGCTGGCCAAGGGTCTGGACGTGGACGACTTCGCCGGGCGCCTGAGCTTCTTCTGGGCGATCGGGATGAACTTCTATCTCGAGATCGCCAAGATGCGCGCGGCGCGGCTGCTGTGGTGCAAGATCATGCAGGGCTTCGGCGCCAAGAACCCGAAGAGCCTGATGCTGCGCACGCACTGCCAGACCAGCGGCTGGAGCCTGACCGAGCAGGACCCGTACAACAACGTCGTGCGCACGACCATCGAGGCCATGGCCGCGGTGTTCGGCGGCACGCAGAGCCTGCACACCAACAGCTTCGACGAGGCCATCGCGCTGCCCACCGAATTCAGCGCGCGCATCGCCCGCAACACGCAGCTGATCATCCAGGAAGAGACCCACATCACCAACGTGGTCGACCCGTGGGCCGGCAGCTACCTGATGGAAAAGCTGACGCAGGAGATGGCCGACAAGGCGCAGGCCATCCTCGACGAGGTGGAGGCGATGGGCGGCATGACGCGCGCGGTCGATTCCGGCTGGGCCAAGCTGAAGATCGAGGCCAGCGCCGCCGAAAAGCAGGCGCGCATCGATTCGGGCAAGGACGTGATCGTCGGCGTCAACAAGTACAAGCTCAAGCAGGAAGCGCCGATCGACATCCTGGAAGTGGACAACGTCAAGGTGCGTGAAGGCCAGATCGCGCGCCTGCAGAAGATCAAGGCCACGCGCGACGGCGCACGTGTGCAGGCCGCGCTGGCGGCGTTGACCGCGGCCGCGAAGTCCGGGCAAGGCAACCTGCTGGGCTTGAGCATCGAGGCGGTGCGCGCGCGGGCCACGGTGGGGGAGATCAGCGATGCGCTGGAACAGGTCTACGGGCGCCACCGCGCCGACATCCAGAAGGTGACCGGTGTGTATGCAGCCGCTTACGACAGTGCCGAGGGTTGGGACAAGCTGAAGGCCGAGATCGCGGCCTTTGCCGAGGAACAGGGCCGTCGCCCGCGCGTGATGATCGCCAAGCTGGGCCAGGACGGGCACGACCGCGGCGCCAAGGTGGTGGCCACCGCCTATGCGGACCTGGGCTTCGACGTCGACATCGGCCCGCTGTTCCAGACGCCCGAGGAATGCGCGCGCCAGGCCATCGAGAACGACGTGCATGCGGTGGGCGTGTCCACGCTGGCTGCCGGCCACAAGACGCTGGTGCCGGCGATCATCGCCGAGTTGAAGAAGCAGGGCGGCGACGACATCGTCGTCTTCGTCGGCGGCGTGGTGCCGCGCCAGGACTACGACTTCCTCTACGCTGCCGGCGTCAAGGGCATCTACGGCCCGGGCACGCCGATTCCGGCGAGCGCGAAGGACGTGCTCGAGCAGATCCGCCTGGCCCAGGCGGCCGGCTGAACTGTCGGACCTGCCGATGAACGACATGGCCGACGCGGCACTGGCGAACGACGTGCTGGGCCCGCCCGGGCCGCGGCAGCGCCGTGCCATCGCCAAGGCCATCACGCTGCTGGAATCCACCCGCGCCGACCAC
>JBGAII010000181.1:0-8312 GCA_044225625.1 Rubrivivax sp. | reverse complement strand
CGGACTGGAGTGAGCCGCATGACCATCACCCCCGCCAGCCTGATGACACTGGAGGCGTACGCCAAGTACCGCAAGACGCACAAGGCGCAGATCATCGCCCACCGGCGGCTGCGCAGCGTGCAGTTGGGCGAGCACGTCAATCTTCAGTTCGAGGACGAGCAGACCGTCCGCTACCAGATCCAGGAGATGCTGCGCATCGAGAAGATCTTCGAGGAGGAGGGCATCCTCGGCGAGATCGAGGCCTATGCGCCGCTGGTGCCGGACGGCAGCAACTGGAAGGCCACGGTGCTGATCGAGTACCCCGATCCCAACGAACGCCGCCGCGAGCTGGCGCGCCTGATCGGTGTGGAAGACAGGCTCTTCGTCGAAGTCGAAGGCCACGCGCGTGTCTATGCCATCGCCGACGAGGACCTGGACCGCGAGAACGCCGAAAAGACCTCGGCGGTGCATTTCGTCCGCTTCGAATTCACACCGGCGATGCGTCAGGCCGTACGCGCCGGTGCCGCGGTGCGCCTGGGTTGCGACCATCCTCACTATCCCGCGCACGTCGGCATTGCGGCCGAAACGCTGGCCAGCCTGGCGGGCGATCTGCACGCGCCCTGAGGCGCCGGCCGTTGTGTCGAACCGTTGCCACACTGTCGTGCGGATCTCACGGCATCCCTAGCTTGTTCGGCGTTGCCACCCGATTGGGGGATGACTGCGCCTTGCACAGGCTGAAAAATTGTTGTCACGCCAAGGCGGCAACATGGTCGGTGCCGTGCAAGCTGCGGCGATGCAGGGGAGCCGGTGATGCCTCAAACCTTCAACGTCGGATCGCGGTCGCTGTTCGTGACCGTGACGGCCTGGGTCTTCATCCTACTGGCGGCGCTGACCAGCCTGTCCGCACTGCTGCGCAACGCCGAGGTGGCCTCGGTCCTGCCGGGGCTGAACGTGGTGGGGAACGTGCAGCCGCTGCCGCTGCTCACCGGGCTGCTGATGGGTTACCTGCCATGGGTGGTGGGCGCCGGACTCGCCGTGTCGCTGGCCACGCTGGCCTGCGCGGTGGGCCTGCTGCTGCGCCTGGAATGGGCTCGCCGCTTCTTCATCGCACTTTTGGTGCTGGCCATCGTCGCCAACGTGGCCGGCCTGTGGCTGCAGCACGAGGTGATGCAGTCGCTGGTCAGCAGCACGCTGGCCAGCTCGCCGCTGCCGCCGCTGGTCGCCAACGTGTTCGGCGGTTTTGTCATCGCGGCCCGCGTGATGGCAGTGCTGGTCACGCTCGGCGCCTGCCTGCTGCTGGTGTGGATCATCCGCCGGCTGATGTCGCCCACCGTGCGCCAGGAATTCGCCTGATCGCCTCGCTCGAGGGCTGCGCGGCGCTTCAGACCAGTTCCAGCTCCCAGGTTTCGCCCACCAGGGCGTGACCGAAGCTGTGGTGCGCTTCGCTGGCGAGCAGCCTGTAGCCCGCTCGTTCGTAGATGCCACGCGCGGCCAGCAGGATGCTGTTGGTCCAGAGCCTGATGCGGCCATAGCCGGCCCGCCGTGCGAAGCGCTCGCACTCGGTCACCAGGGCGACCCCCAGGCCCAGGCCGCGTGCCGACGGCTCCACCAGCAGCATGCGCAGCTGGGCGACGCCGTTCTCGATGGCGTTCGTGGACTCGTCGCGCGCCTGCACCAGGAACACGCATCCGATGCGCTGGCCTTCGCGTTCGGCGATCCAGCAGGCTTCGCGAAGCGGATCGAAGTGTTCGATGAAGTGCGCCGCGATGCGGGCCACCAAGGCTTCGAAGCGCATGTCCCAGCCATATTCCTGCGCATAGAGCGCGCCGTGCCGCGACACCACCCAACCGATGTCGCCGGGGCCATGGTTGCGCAGCATGAAGGCGCCGGGCCTGCCGCGCCCGCCCAGCAGTGACTGAATGCGGGCGGTGGCCGCCAGCAGCTCCTGCTGCTGCGCGTCGTCCAGCGTGGCGAGCAGGGCCGAGGCTTCGCTCTGCGAGCGGCGCTCCAGCGGGGCGAAGGCGCGACGGCCCGCGGCGCTGATCGACAGGCACGTCTGGCGCCCGTCCGTCGACGAGCGACGGGTCTTGATCAAGCCGCGATCCTTGAAGCCGCGCAACAGTCGGCTCAGGTAGCCCGGGTCAAGCCCGAGGTTGCGTGCCAGGTCGGTGGCGGTGGTCTCCGTCGTGTGCACCAGCTCATAGAGCAGCCGCGACTCGGTCAACGAGAATGCGCTGTCGAGCAGCCCCTCGTGCAGCACGCCGATCCGGCGCGTGTAGAAGCGGTTGAACTCGCGCAGCGCCAGTGCGCGTTCGGACAGGTCGGACATCGTGAACTCCACCGAGTTCAGGCAATTGTCAAGCTAATTGTTGCTTATGGCAATTAGTTTGGCGGGACGCCGATGGCCGCGCGAAGCCGGACGCCGAGCGTCGGAGCGACCAGCATCAGCAACAGGCCGAAGGCCATCAGCCCGCCCTGTGTCGGGTCGAACTCGGCGACGATGCGTGCGGCGCTGAGGCCGCGAGCGCGGCCGACCAGCACTTCGAAGCCGGCCATGAGCGCGCACCAGACGATGCCGACCTGCCAGCGCTGCGCCGGGCTGCGAGCACCGAGCCAGCGGCTGCTCATCGTGGCGATGCCGAGCACGATGATGCTGCCGAGCGCAAGACCGATGCGCTGTGCCATCGCTTCGCCGACTCGAGGTGTCAGCCAAAGGCCGCGCAGCACGCCGTGCACGGTCTCGGCGATGGCGATCGACAGCCACACGGCCAGCGCACGGCGCCACAGCCGCCCGCGGCCCTCCGTCCCTGACGCTACGATCTGTGCATCCCCCATCTGTCCATGATTCCTGTCGAGGTGTCGATGATCGACTTGCACTACTGGCCCACGCCCAACGGCTGGAAAGTCTCCATCATGCTGGAAGAGTGCGGCCTGCCCTACACGCTGAAGCCGGTGAACATCGGCCGGGGCGAGCAGTTCAGGCCCGAGTTCCTGGCGATCAGTCCGAACAACCGCATGCCGGCGATCGTCGACCACGATCCAGCCGGCGGCGGGCCGCCGGTGCCGGTGTTCGAGAGCGGCGCGGTGCTGATCTACCTGGCCGAGAAGACAGGGCGCTTCCTGCCGTCCGACCTGCGGGGCCGCACCGCGACGTTGCAGTGGCTGATGTGGCAGATGGGCAACCTGGGGCCGATGGCCGGCCAGAACGGCCATTTCATTCTCTACGCGCCGGAGAAGGTGCCGTATGCGCTGGAGCGCTATGCGAAGGAAGTGAATCGCCTCTACGGCGTGCTCGACGGCCAGCTCGCCCGCACCGGTGCGCATGTCGCCGGGGCGGAGTATTCGATCGCCGACATGGCGATCTTCCCGTGGATCCGCGTGTGGAAGGCGCAGCAGGTGCCGCTGCAGGACTTTCCCCACGTCAAGGCCTGGTACGAGCGGCTGATGCAGCGCCCGGCGCTGCGCCGCGGCATCGATGTCGGCAAGGAGCTGCGCGCCAGCAGGCTCGACGACGAGGCGCGCAAGGCGCTGTTCGGCCAGACCGCGCAGACGCTGCGCGATGCCGCGTCCGCCGAGGTCCAGCGATGATCGAGTTCTTCTTCGACTGCAGCAGCCCCTGGACCTACCTGGGCTTCCACAACATCCAGCCGCTGGCGGCGGAACTGGGCGTGCCGATCCGCTGGCGGCCCATCCTGGTGGGCGGGGTGTTCAACGCGGTCAACCCCAGCGTCTATGCGTCCCGTGAGCGGCCGGTGCCGGCCAAGCGCGACTACATGAAGAAGGACCTGCGCGACTGGGCTCGACTGTCCGGGCTGGAGATCCGCATGCCGCCCAGCGTGTTCCCGGTGAACAGCGTCAAGGCGATGCGTGGCTGCCTGTGGCTGGACACGCTGCAGCCGCAGGGCCGGCTCGTGCCCTTTGCCACCGCGGTGTTCGAGGCCTATTGGGGCCGCGACGAGGACATCTCGAAGGACGAGGTGCTGGCGGCGGTCTGCCGGCAGTGCGGCATCGACGAAGCGGCCTTCTTCGCCGGCATCGCACAGGACGACATCAAGGCCCAGCTGAAGGCCAACACCGATGAGCTGATCCGCCGCGGCGGCTTTGGCTCGCCGACCATGTTTGTCAACGGCGACGACATGTACTTCGGCAACGACCGGCTGCCGCTGGTGCGCGACGCGCTGCTGCGCGCGCGAGCCTGATCCCCTCCATCCTCACGACTCCAGGAACAAACCCCCGATGAAGCTCGAGACCATTGCCGTGCACGGCGGCCAGAAGCCCGACCCCACCACCAAGGCGGTGGCGGTGCCGATCTACCAGACCGTGGCCTATGCCTTCGACGACACGCAGCACGGCGCCGACCTGTTCGACCTGAAGGTGCCGGGCAACATCTACACGCGCATCATGAACCCGACCAGCGCGGTGCTGGAGCAGCGCCTGGCCGAGCTGGAAGGCGGCATCGGCGCGCTGGCCGTGGCCTCGGGCATGGCGGCCATCAGCTATGCCATCCAGACCATTGCCGAGGCCGGCGACAACATCGTCAGCGCCAGCACGCTGTACGGCGGCACCTACAACCTGTTTGCGCATACCTTTCCGCAGCTGGGCATCGAGGTGCGCTTTGCCGACTATCGCCAGCCCAATGCCTTCGAGCCGCTGATCGACGCGCGCACCAAGGCCATCTACTGCGAATCGATCGGCAACCCGCTGGGCAACGTGACCGACATCGCCGCGCTGGCCGCCATTGCGCACCGGCATGGCATCCCGCTGATCGTCGACAACACCGTCACCAGCCCGGCGCTGTGCCGGCCCTTCGAGCATGGCGCCGACATCGTGGTGCATTCGCTCACCAAGTACTGCGGCGGGCATGGCAACAGCATCGGCGGCGCCATCGTCGACAGCGGCAAGTTCCCGTGGGCGCAGCACAAGGCGCGCTTCAAGCGGCTGAACGAGCCCGACGTCAGCTACCACGGCGTGGTCTACACCGAGGCGCTGGGCCCGGCGGCCTACATCGGCCGCGCGCGCGTGGTGCCGCTGCGCAACATGGGCGCGGCGCTGTCGCCGATGAACGCCTTCCTGATCCTGCAGGGCATCGAGACGCTGGCGCTGCGCATGGACCGCATCTGCGACAACGCGCTGAAGATCGCTGGCTTCCTGAAGCAGCACCCGAAGGTGGGCTGGGTCAACTACGCGGGCCTGAGCGACCATGCCGACCATGCGCTGGTGCAGCGCATGATGGGCGGCCGCGCCAGCGGCATCATCAGCTTTGGCGTGCAGGGTGGCCGCGACGGCGGCGCGCGCTTCCAGGACGCGCTGAAGCTGTTCACGCGGCTGGTGAACATCGGCGACGCGCGTTCGCTGGCCTGCCACCCGGCCAGCACCACGCACCGCCAGCTGGGCCCGGACGAACTGGCCAAGGCGGGCGTCAGCGTGGACATGGTGCGGCTGTCGGTGGGCATCGAGCACATCGACGACCTGATCGAGGATTTGCAGCAGGCGCTCGCGGTGGTTTGATCGTTCGCGTT
Organism: Rubrivivax sp.; assembly: GCA_044225625.1. Taxonomy (GTDB): domain Bacteria; phylum Pseudomonadota; class Gammaproteobacteria; order Burkholderiales; family Burkholderiaceae_C; genus Rubrivivax. The sequence continues at coordinate 2,814 of JBGAII010000181.1, read as the reverse complement.
TGGCGACCAGGGGTACAGCGGCAGGTTTGGGCTTGTCTTGCCGGCATTCGGACGTTGGTGCGCGCTAGACGCTGGCGAGCCGTTGCAGTCTCCGGCCAGTTCAACTTGAGTGCCAGGAAGCGGGCGGGTCACGCCGCTGGCCTAACATCGCGCAGTGTCGCGGTCCGAACGCTTGTTGCAACTCATGCAAGTCCTTCGTCGCCATCGCAGGCCCGTCAGCGGGCGGGAGCTGGCCGGAGAGATGGCGGTGAGTCTGCGAACGCTCTATCGAGACATCGCGAGCCTGAAGGCGCAGGGTGCCGAGATTGACGGAGAGCCGGGGCTCGGCTATGTATTGAAGCCGGGCTTCGTGCTTCCGCCACTCATGTTTCGCTCGGTTGAAATCGAGGCGCTGATGCTCGGCATGCGCTGGGTTGCCGACCGAGGCGACCCTGTCCTTGCGGCGGGCGCGCGCGAGGCAGCGGCACGCATTGCGGCAGTGCTTCCCCGTGCCTTGCGGCGCGAACTGGAAACTTCTGCACTGCTCGTCGGCACCCGCTTGCGAGAGCCACCCCATGCCGCGACGTTCGAGCTGATGCGTGCGGCCATACGCGATGGCCTCAAGGTGAAGCTCACCTACCGCGACAAGCAGGACGTGATGTCGCATCGCGTGATCTGGCCATTCGCCGTGGTGTACTTTGATGAGGCGCGGGTGCTGGCGGCTTGGTGCCAGTCGCGGGGCGATTTCCGCAGCTTCCGCGCCGACCGCATCGTTCAATGGGAGCCGCTCGGCGAACGTGCGCCGAAGTCGCCAGAGGTTCTTCTGGACGAGTGGCGTCGAAGGCTGCGGGAGAGCGGCGTCGCCATACTGCCGGAATCTGGCAGTGTGCCCTTCTAGATTCGAGGCTCATTTCAGCAACGGGAGAATCCCTTGAAGTTTGCCTCCGTCCGCCTCGTGACGAACGACGTTGAACGTCTAGCCGCCTTCTACGCCCGCCTGTCGGGCGTGCCCGCGGTGCATCTTGCCGACGGTTTTGCCGAGGTACGGCTGCGCGGAGCCGCTCTCGCGATCAGCGCGGAACAGTTGATCCAGCGGTTCAACGCCGGCGCCGCGCCCGCTGCGGCCAACCGCTCGGCGATCCTTGAATTTGAGGTTGAAGATGTCGAGGTCGTGCGGTCATCGCTCGGAAGTGCCGCCGAGGTCGTGCAGGAGCCCACGCTGATGCCCTGGGGGAACCGCTCGCTGCTGCTTCGGGACCCGGACGGCAGCCTGGTGAACGTCTTTTCTCGTCCGAGGCCTTGACGGGTAAGCCATCCACCCGGTTGCGCAAGCCCGCTTGCGGGCACTCGCGAAAGTCCGCAAGTGGCCGGCAGCCACTTTCCGTCACGACGCACAGAGCGGCGGCAGTTCGCGGTTTGCCGCCATTGACTCCAGCCGTCGCTGCCCGCTGCACACCACGGTCGCGCGTCAGGCAAACCGAGCGCTGGCCCGCGCCAGATAGAACCATTCCTGCCGCGCCGGCGCCGCGGCATAGGGGAAGACGATCCAGCCGTCGTGCGGCGCGCTGACCGCCTCGCCGCTGGCCCGCGTGCCGATCAGCTCGCCCGCGCGCACCGGCTCGAAGCTGCGCCACGCCCGCGCGAAGGCGTCGTCGGCATGCTGCTTGTCGACCACGCTGACCAGCGACAGCGTCTGCATCGCCCGCGGCGCTGGCGCCGGCTCGCCGCTCAGGCCCAGGTGCGCGAGCGCATGGCGGATGGCGCGGTAGGCCACCTCCACCGAGCCCGGGTCCTCGTGGCCGCCGCATTCCAGCGTCAGCGCGCAGCCGCCGATAGCGCGCATGTACTCGGTGGTGCCGACGCCGTAGCGTGGGTCCATCTCCAGCGCCTCGTCCAGGCCGGCGGCCTCGGCCGCGCGGCGGCGCTGCGCCACGCCGGCGGCATAGGTGTCCAGCCAGCCGTCCACCGCGCGGTCCACGCCCAGGCAGCGGGCCAGCGCTTCCTCGCGCGCCGCCTGCGCAAAGGGCTCCAGCGGCCCGTCGTTGTCGCGCGGGCCCACCATCACGAAGGGCCGGCCGCTGCCGTGGAAGGAATGCAGGTCCAGCAGCACCTCGTGCGCGGCCAGCAGCGGGCACAGCCAGTTGGCCACGTGGTCCTCGAACTCGCGCGGCGTGTCGGTGGGCTGCAGCGCGCGGTTCAGATTGCGGTCGCCGGTGCGGCGGCCGTGCGCATAGGCCAGCGGGTTGCTCACCGGCACGAAGGTGACGCTGCCGGCGGCCAGCGCCAGCTCGCCGCGGTCCAGCTCGGTCAGCACGCGCTCGATGGCGCGGGTGCCGCAGGTCTCGTTGCCGTGCACCGCGCCCAGCACGATCAGCCGGGTGCCGGGCGCTCGGCCCGCGTAGCGCAGCGACTTGAAGGAGGGCAACGACGAGGTCATCGCTGCATTGTGCGGTTGAACAGCGAATCGGCCGCAAGCACCATAGAAGTGCGATCTTCCGCACCGTTGGTGAACCGAATGCCCGATTGTTGGGCGATCTTCCTTGGTGCGAACGCACCTTTTCGGGAATGAAACTTGCGTAGTTGGTGCGCCATTTCGCCGCCTGACGGTGCCTTCACGCCCAACACGCCCCATTCATGGAAACCCTTCAACAAGGCTCGGACACCCTGTTCATCCTGCTCGGCGCCATCATGGTGCTGGCCATGCATTCCGGCTTCGCCTTCCTGGAGCTGGGCACGGTGCGCAAGAAGAACCAGGTCAACGCGTTGGTCAAGATCCTGGTCGATTTCTCGGTCTCCACCATCGCCTACTTCTTCGTCGGTTATGCGGTGGCCTAT
>JBGAII010000180.1:0-8774 GCA_044225625.1 Rubrivivax sp. | reverse complement strand
GCGCTGACGCTCGAACACATGAACACATGAACACGCGGCCGCACCGGCCGCCCGTCATTCGACTCATTCGACCTGGATGTTCGCGGCCTTGATGGCCGCGCCCCAGCGCTTGGTCTCTTCGGCGACGAAGGCGCGCGCCGCGGCGGGCGTGCCGCCTTCGGGCTGGAAGCCGTAGCCGTGGATGCGCGCCGCGACGTCGGGCAACTGCACGATGCGCGTGATCTCCGCCGCCAGCTTGTCGACGATGGGCTGCGGCGTGCCCTTCGGCACCAGGGCCATGGCCCAACCGGAGAGATTCACCGCCGGATAGCCGAGTTCGCCGAAGGTCGGCACGTCGGGATAGTCGCGCAGCCGGTTCGGCAGCGCCACCGCCAGCAGCTTGATCGACCCCGTCTTCGCATGCACCGCCAGGCTGCCCGGCGCGGCCATCGCACCCTGGATCTCGCCGCCCAGCAGCGCCTGGATCACCGGTGCCTCACCTTTGAAGGGCACGTGCAGCATGTCCAGGCCGGCCAGCTTGGCCAGCGTGCCGCCCATGATGTTGCCGGAGCTGCCGGCACCGCTGCTGCCGTAGGTCACGCCCTTCGGTTGCTGGCGCGCCCACTGCACGAACTGCTCCAGGTTCGCGGCCGGCACGTCCTTGCCGATGGCAAAGCCGTTGGGCAGCATCGCCACCAGCGACACCGGCGCCAAATCGTCGACCTTGTAGGTCGGCGTCTTCGTCAGCAGCGGCGTCTGCACCAGGCTGCTCAGCGACACCACGACGGTGTAACCATCGGGCGCCGCGTTGGCGACGGCGCTTTAGGAATTGGCGCCATTGCCGCCGGCGCGACTCTCGACGACGACCGGCTGCTTCCACGCGCCCTGCAGCTTCTCGGCGATCGCGCGCACCGTGCCATCGAGGCCACCACCGGCCGGCGTGGGGATGACGATGCGGATCGCCCGGCTCGGATAGCCGTCCTGCGCCAGCGCGGGCCAGGCCGCAGCGGCCAGACCTGCGGCGAGCGCCGTCGCCAGGCAGCGGCGTCTGAAGAGGGTCATGAGGGTCTCCTGTCGTGGGTGGTGATGACGCCGCTGGCGCGCAGGGCTTCGATTTGATCGTCGTGGTAGCCATGGGCGCGCAGCACCTGCACGCTGTGCTGGCCCAGCGCCGGCGCGGCGCGCGGCCGCACTTTCTGCACGCCGGCGATGCGGATCGGGCTGTCGACCGCGCGGTCGGTGCCGCCCATGCCGTCGGCCTCGACCAGCGCGCCGGCATGCACCGCCTGGATGTCGTGCGGCACGTCGGCCAGCCGGGCGACGATCGACACCGTGAAGCCGCCGGCCTCGAAGCGGCGCTGCCAGTCGGCCGCGCTGCGGCGCAGGAACACACGGTCGAACTCGGCCGTCAGCGCCTGCGCGTGCTCGCGACGCGCCGCCGTGCTGGCGAAGCGCGGCTGCGCCGCCAGCTCGGCGATCTCCATCACCTGCACCATCACCGGCCACAGCTTGTCCTCGGCCACCATGGCGATCGACAGCCAGCGGTCGTCGGCGCAGCGGTAGAAGTTGCTGAGCGCGCTGCGCGGCGCTTCGCGCGGCCAGCGGTAGCGGATCTCGGCGCCGCACAGCGCGGCCTGCACCATCGCGGCATTGGCCCAGATGCCGTTGGCCAGCAGCGAGGTGCTGACCACCGCGCCCTGCCCCGTGCGTTCGCGCCGGTACAGCGCGGCGGCAATGCCGCCGAACAGCGCGCTGGCGGTCGGGTGGTCGCCCTGCGCCATCGCCGGCGCGGTGGGCGCCGCCTGCTCGTCGGCACGCGTCACGTCGGTCAGGCCGGAACGCGCGAAGTAGGCGGTGGCATCGAAGCCCAGGCGGTGCGCCTCCGGCCCGCTGTCGCCGTAGCCGCTGACCGAGGCATGCACCAGCCGCGGGTTCAGCGCCAGCAGCGTCTCGGCGTCCAGCCCCAGGCGCCGGCGCACCGCCAACGGGTAGTTGGTGATCAGCACGTCGGCCGCCCGCACCAGGCGGTTCAGCACCTCGCGGCCGGCCGGCACGCCCAGGTCCAGCGCCAGGCCCAGCTTGTTGCGCGACACCGCGTCCCAGGCGTAGTTGTGCTCGCTCTTCGGCAGGTTGGGCAGCGCGGGCATGGCGCGGTAGCCGTCGCCCTGGCCGGGGGGCTCGATCTTGATGACCTCGGCGCCGAAGTCGGACAGCATCGTCGCCGCGGCCGGTGCGGCCACGTAGCTGGCGACATCGAGCACGCGCAGACCTTCGAACAGGCTCATCGGGGGCTCCTCGTGCAACGCATCGCCGGCCCCGCGTCAGGCCGGGTTCGACGCCTTGGCGCGGCCCTTGGCGGCCAGCGCCCGCTCGCGCAGCGCCGGCCGGTGGCGGCTGGGGAACAGGCCTTCGGCCGGCTTCACGCCGGCCAGCAGCTCCTTGGCCAGCACCACCTGGTGCACTTCGGTCGGCCCGTCGGCGATGCCCATCACGTACGAGGACACCAGTTGCTCGACGAAGGGCATCTCGTCGCTGACGCCCAGCGAGCCGTGCAGCTGGATCGCGCGCGAGACGATGTCGTGCAGCACCTTGGGCATTGCCGCCTTGACGGCCGAGATGTCCTTGCGCACGAGCTTGTAGTCGTCGTGCTTGTCGATCAGCCACGCGGTGCGCAGCACCAGCAGGCGGAACTGCTCGAGCTGGATCCACGAATCGGCCACCATCGCCTGCACCAGCTGCTTGTCGGCCAGCGTGCCGCGGCGCGCCGGGCGCGACACGGCGCGCTCGCACAGCATGTCCAGCGCCTTGCGCGCCTCGCCGATGGTGCGCATCGCATGGTGGATGCGGCCGCCGCCCAGCCGCGCCTGCGCCACCGCGAAGGCCTCGCCGGGCGCACCCAGCATGTGGTCCGCCGGCACCCGCAGATTGCGGAACTGCAGGTAGCCGTGGCTGTGGCCATCGGCGCGCCGCCCGGCGACGTGCACGTCGCGGATGCGCTCGATGCCCGGCGTCTCGGCCGGCACGATGAAGCAGGACATGCGCCGGTGCGGCGCCGCGTCCGGGTCGGTGACCGCCATCGTGATGTAGAAGGCCGCGTAGTTGGCATTCGACGCGAACCACTTCTGGCCGTCGAGCACCCAGTGGTCGCCGTCGCGCACCGCCTTCGTCGTGAACAGCAGCGGGTCGGAGCCGCTCTGCGGCTCGGTCATCGCGAAGCAGGAGACGATGTCATTGGCCAGCAGCGGCTCGAGGTAGCGGCGCTTCTGCGCGTCGGTGCCGTAGCGGGCCAGGATCTCGGCGTTGCCCGAATCCGGCGCCTGGCAGCCGAAGACCGTGGGCGCAAAGGCCGAGCGGCCGAGCAGCTCGTTCATCAGCGCCAGCTTCAGCTGGCCATAGCCGGGGCCGCCCAGTTCGGGGCCGAGATGGCAGGCCCACAGCCCGCGCTTCTTCACTTCGGTCTGCAGCGGCTTGACGAGCCGGTTGCGCTCGGGGTCGTTCACCGCGTAGGGGCTGGACAGCAGCAGGTCCAGCGGTTCGACCTCGTCGCGCACGAAGCGGTCGATCCAGTCCAGTTCCTTCTGGAAGTCGGGGTCGGTTTCGAAGTCCCAGGCCATGGTGTGTCTCCTTGGAAAGCGGTGGGTGCCTCAGGCGGTCAGGCCGCCGTCGACGGGAATGGTGTGGCCGGTGACGTAGGCCGCCAGCGGCGAGGCGAGAAACAGCGCCACGCCGGCCATGTCCTGCGGCGTGCCCATGCGGGCCAGCGGAATGCGCGCCAGCGTGGCCTGCAGCCGCTGCGGATGGGTGGTGGTGACCTTGGTCAGCTTGGTGTCGACCAGGCCCGGCGCGATGCCGTTGACGCGGATGCCGTCGCACGCCCAGGCGGCGCCGAGCGTGCGCGTCAGCACGATCGCGCCGGCCTTCGACGCCGCGTAGGCCGGGTTGCCGACCGCCGACTTGTAGCCCGAGACCGAGCTGACGACGATGACCGAGCCGCGTGTCGCCTTCAGCGCGTCGTGGAAACGCTGGCAGCAGCTCATCACGCTGTTCAGGTTGACCTCGACGACACGGCGAAAGCCGGCGTCGCCGAACTCGGCGCGGCCGTACTCGACGATGCCCTGCGACAGCACCAGCACGTCCAGCGGCTGCCCGGCGGGCCACGCGGCGCCGGCGATGGCGGCGGCGTCCGACACGTCGACGCGGGCGTACTGCAGGCCGCTCAGGTCCGAACCCTCGTCGGCGCGGTAGTCCTCGGCCTGCGCGCGCGTGCCCCAGACGTGCACGGTCGCGCCGGCGGCGCGGAAGGCCTGCGCGATGCCGTTGCCGATGCCGCTGCTGCCGCCGACGACGAGCACGCCGCGGCCGGCAAAGCCGAGCGCGCCGGAGGGAGAGATCGGGGAGCCTGCGGTCATCGGCGTTGCGGGGGTGTCAATAGGGACACGCCTGACCCGGGGTCGGGCCCACCGACGTATCATGTTGTCAAACGGTTCAACCATTATGCACATTGCCATGCCGCCGGAACCCAGAGAAGACCCGCATGCACGGCCGACGGGCGCTGCCGCGCACCCGTTCTGGCCCAAGGACCTGCCGGCCCGCTTCACGCTGCCGGCCACCAGCCTGCACTTCAACCTGCGCACTGCCGCGGCGCGCTACCCCGACAAGCCGGCCTACGTGTACTACGGCAGCGCACTCACCTGGCAGGCGCTGCTGCAGGACGCCGAGGCGCTGGCCGGCTGGCTGCAGCAGCGCTGCGGCGTGAAGCGCGGCGACCGTGTCGTGGTGATGGGCCAGACCTCGCCGCAGTTCGCCACCGCGGTGCACGCCGTGATGCGTGCCGACGCGGTGGCGGTGCCGGTCAATGCGATGCTGCTGACCGACGAGATCGCCCACTGCGTGCGCGACAGCGGTGCGCGCACCGTCATCGCCGCACAGGAGCTGATGGAGCGCATCGCACCGCTGCTCGGCGACTTGCTGGACCAGGCGATCGTCTATGCCTATGCCTACGCCCTGCACGGCCAGACGGACGACGAGGTGCCGGCCTGGGTGCGTGAACCGCTGGCGCCGCCACGCCATGCGGCTGTCACGGCCTGGCGCGATGCGCTCGGCGCGGCGCTGGCGCCCGCGCCCCATGCCGCCGGCCCGGACGACCCCGCGGCCATCGCCTACACCTCCGGCACCACCGGCAAGCCGAAGGGCTGCCTGCACACGCACCGCAGCCTGGCGGCCGCCGCGATCACGCCGCCGCTGTGGCGCGCCGACCGGCCGGACAGCGTGTTCCTCGGCGTCGCGCCGATGTTCCACATGCAGGGCTTCCAGGCGCTGATCAACACGCCGGCATGGTTGGGCAACACCGTCGTGCTGCTGCCGCGCTGGGAGGCACGCGCCGCGGCCCGGCTGATCGAGCGCCACCGCGTCAACCTGTGGGGCGTGTCGCCGGCGATGCTGCTGGACCTGCTGGCGCTGCCGGACATCGACCGCATCGACCTGTCCAGCCTGGACATCATCACCGGCGGCGGGGCCGCTTTGCCGGCGGCGGTGAACGAACGCCTGGCGGCGCTGGGCGTGCGTTACCTCGAAGCCTGGGGCATGACCGAATGCGCGTCGATGACGATCGCCAACCCGCCGCGGCGCAGCAAGCGGCAGTGCCTGGGCATTCCGACCTTCGGCGTCGAGGCGCGTGTGGTCGACCCGGTGACGGGCGAACCGGCCGCCGACGGCGAGCCCGGCGAGCTGTGGGTTGCCGGCGCGCAGGTGATGCGCGGCTACTGGAACAACCCCGAGGCCGATGCCGACACCTTCCGCGAGGTCGATGGCCGGCGCTTCCTGCGCACCGGCGACCTGGTCACGCGCGATGCCGAGGGCTACTACTTCCTGGTCGACCGGCTCAAGCGCATGATCAACGCGTCCGGCTTCAAGGTCTGGCCGGCCGAGGTCGAGGCCCTGCTGCATGCCCACCCGGACGTGCAGGAAGCCTGCGTGATCTCGACCGTCGACCCGCGCCGCGGCGAATCGGTGATGGCGGTGGTCGTCAAGCGCCCCGATTCGGGCCTGGACGCCGACGCATTGATCGCCTGGGCGCGTGAGCAGATGGCGGCCTACAAGGCGCCGCGCGCAGTGCGCTTCATCGACCGCCTGCCGCGCGCGGCCACCGGCAAGATCGACTGGCGTGGGCTGGAGGAAGCGGAACGCCGGCGTGCGCTCGAGGAGACTGCGAAATGAAGGCCTTGCGCGTTCACGGCTACGGCCCGCAGGACGGCATCGTGCTCGACGAGGTGCCGCTGCCCGAACCCGCCCCGGGCCAGCTGCGCGTGCGCGTGGCGGCCTGCGGCATTTCCTTCGTCGACCTGCTGCTGGCGCGCGGCGGCTACCAGGTGCGGCCCGAGCCGCCCTTCGTGCCCGGCAGCGAGTTCTGCGGCATCGTCGACGCCATCGGCACGGACACCCGCACGCCGCTGGCGATCGGCGACCTGGTCTGCGGCACGCGCCAGGGCGCATGGGCCGAAGCCATCTGCATCGCTGCCGACCGCGCCCACCGCCTGCCGGCGGACGCCTCGCGCACCGAGGCCGCGGTGCTGGCCGCGCCCTACGCCACCGCGCTGCACGCGCTGCAGGATCGCGCGCACCTGGCCGCGGGCGAGACCGTGCTGGTGCTGGGCGCCAGCGGCAGCGTCGGCCATGCCGCGGTGCAACTGGCCCGACTGGCCGGTGCGCGGGTGATCGCCGCCGCGTCCAGCACGGCCAAGCGCGCCGCCGCCATGGCGGCCGGCGCCGAGGCCACCGTCGACAGCTCGGCCGCGGACTGGAAGGACGCGGTCAAGGCGCTGGCCGGCCGGCAGGGCGTCGATGTCGTCGTCGACACCGTCGGCGGCGAGGCCACCGACGCCGCCTTCCGTACGCTCGGCTGGGGTGGCCGCCACCTGATGGTCGGCTTCGCCGGCGGGCAGATCGGTGCGCTGAAGACCAACCTGGCGATCGTCAAGGGCGCGTCGCTGATCGGCGTCGATTTCCGCCAGGCGGGTGAACGCGACCCGGCGCGCGCTGCGGCGCTGCGCGAGCAGGTCGTGACGATGTACGCCCGAGGCGAGATCCGGCCGGTCGTGCACAGCGTGCTGCCGGTCGCGCGTTTCGCCGAAGCCGCCGCGCTGACGCAGGACCGCGCGACGATCGGCCGCGTGGTCTTCCGCTTCGAGTGAGCCTGCGGCAGCGGGCCACGGCCCGCGCCGCTCCCTGCCTGCGCGTTCAGTCGCGCCAGCTGATCACGTCGTCCAGCGCGGCGCGCGTGGTGCGGAAGCCGTTGGCCGGGTGCGCATCGTCGGCATGGCCGAAGGAGATGCCGCAGACCACGCGGCGGTCCGGCGGCAGGCCGAAATGCGCGCGCACCAGCGCCGGCCGCGAGGCCAGCGCCGCCTGCGCAATGCTGGCCACGCCCAGGCTCCAGGCCGCGGTCATGAAGTTGGCGACCCAGGCTCCGCAATCCACCGCGCCGTAGACGCCGAGCGCGTCGTCGCTGGTGACGATGGCCACGTGCGGCGCGCCGAAGAGATGGAAGTTCTGGCGCGCCTGCCGCGCCGAGGCTTCGCGGTCGCCGGGCGTCACGCCCACGGCGTCGTACAGCGCCAGCCCGCAGGCGCGGCGGCGCTCCTTGTAGGCACCGTGGTATTCGCGCGGCCATTCGAAGTCCGGCGCCTCCGGCGGCTGGCCGGCGGCGGCCAGCAGCGCCTGGCGAAAGCCCTCGGCAGCGTCGCCCGACGCGACCACCACCTGCCAGGGCTGCGCGTTGCACCACGAGGCGGTGCGCTGCGCCGTCGCCAGGATGCGCTCGATCGTGGCCCGCGGCACCGGCTCGGGCCGGAAGCCGCGGCAGCTGTAGCGGCCGTCCAGCAGCCGCGCGAAGGCGTCGGCGTCGCCGGCCTGGGCGGGGTGGGCATTCATTCGAGCTTGATGTTGGCTTCGCGAATGATCTTGCTCCAGATCACGTCCTCGTCGGCGATGCGCTTGCCGAACTGCTCGGGCGTGGTCGGCGCGGTCGCCGCGCCGGAGAGCGCGAACTTGGCCTTCACTTCGGGCAACTGCAGCGCCTTGACGACGGCCTCGTTCAGCTTCGCGATCGCGTCCTTGGGCGTGGCCGCCGGCACGACCAGACCGAACCAGACCTCGACCTCGAAGCCCGGCAGCGCTTTCGCGATCGGTTCGACGCCCGGCGCCATCGGCGACGGTTCCAGCGATGCCACCCCCAGCATGCGCAGCTTGCCTTCCTTGACGAACTCGCTCAGCTGTGCGCTGGTCGTCGAGATCAGCACCTGCACCTCGCCCGTCAGCAACGCCTGCGTGACCGGCCCGACGCCCTTGTAGGGGATGTGCGTCATCTTGATGCCGGCCTGCCGCATGAACTGCTCGGTCGCCAGATGGCCGAACGACGCCGGCCCCGCGGTCGCGAAATTCACCTTGCCCGGGTTGGCCTTGACGTAGGCGATGAACTCTTCGACGTTCTTCGCCGGCAGGCTCGGATGGGTGATCAGCACCATCGGCTGCAGCGTCAGCATCGACACCGGCGCGAAGGTCTTGGTCGTCCAGTTCGCGTCCTTGGTGATGTGCGGCGAGATCGACAGCGCGTTGTTCGGCATCAGCAGCGTGTAGCCGTCGGCCGGCGCGTTGGCCACCTGCTTGGTACCGACGATGCCCGAGGCACCAGGCTTGTTATCGATGATCACCGTCTGGCCGAGGAACTTGCCCATCGGCTCGGCCAGCACGCGCGCCAGGGTGTCGGTGGTGCCGCCCGGTGGGTACGGCACGACGAT
>JBGAII010000179.1:0-8578 GCA_044225625.1 Rubrivivax sp. | reverse complement strand
GCCGGTGATGTTGATCGGCGTGGCCGGCGTCGTGCAATGTGCCAGCAGCCGCAGCGACTGCTCGTTGGCATCGCCCTGCCAGATCACGTCGGCATGCCCCATCGTCACGTCCAGCGGTTGCCCGGCGAACACCGTGCTGGCCACGTCGTAGAGCACGCCATAGCGCATGTCGATGGCATAGGACAGCCGCACCATGCGCCCCGGCGTGCCCCAGGCGCGCGAGCCGTACTCGAACATGCGTTCGCGGCCGACGCAGGAATTGGCATAGTCGCCCGCCGGCGGCGTGGCCGGCGTGGCCTCGTCGGCACCGGGCCCGTCCACCGGCACGAAGGGGTACACGCAGGCGGTCGAAAACGACACGATGCGCGTCTCGCGGAAGATGTCGGCCACCATCGCCGGCACGCCGACGTTCATCATCCAGGTGAGCGATGCGTTGTCGGCCGCACCGAACTTGTGGCCGGCCATGAACACCACGTTGCGCACGCCGTCGGCCAAGTTCGGCAGCTTGCGCACCGCCTCGCGGTCGAGCAGGTCGCAGGCGATGCATTCGACACCGTGCGCCTCGAGCATGGCCCGCGCCAGCGGATCGCTGAAGCGCGCCACGCCGATCACGCGCTTGCCCGGCGCCGCGCGCTTGGCCATGCGCGCCAGCGTCGGCCCCATCTTGCCGCCGACGCCGATGACCATGATGTCGCCGTCGACCCGCGCCAGGTCGGCCACCAGGCCGGGCGTGGGTTCGCTCATGAAATCTTCCAGCGCCTCGACGCTGTCGAAGCGCTGCGGCAGGCCGCTCACGAGGCGATGCCCTCGAAGCGGTCGCGACCCAGCGCCAGCGCGCGCATCTTGGCGTCGGCGATCGAGCGCTTCAGCATCCAGAAGCCGCAGTCCGGGTGGATGTAGCGCACCCGCCCTGCCCCCAGCACCTTCTCGGCGCGCTCGATGGCGCGCGCCACCTGGTCGGCACTTTCCACGTCGGTGGCCTTGATGTCGACCACGCCCAGGCCGAAGCCGATCTCCGGCTTCAGGTCCTTGAACGCAGCCAGTTCCTCCGGCGGCCGGTGCGCGCATTCCATGACGATGTGGTCGGCATGCAGTGCGTTCAGGTAGTTCATCAGCTGGTCCCAGGTGCCCTTCTGCACCGTCTGGCCGCCGTAGTTGCCGAAACACAGGTGCACGGCCGCCTTGCCCTGCACGGCGTCCAGCATGCGGTTGATGGCCGATGCCGCCCATTCCCACTCTTCCGGATGGCCCGGCAGGTTGGCCTCGTCGATCTGCACGATGTCGGCGTCCAGGTGCTTCACCTGCTGGGCCAGCGCGTCGGCAATGGCATGCGCCACCTGCGCCGTGTCGCCGTAGTGCTTGTCGATCAGCGTCTTGGCCAGCATGTGCGGGCCGGTGACGGTGAACTTGAAGGTCTTCGTCGCCAGCGTCTTGGCGCGCGCGCAGGCCAGCGGCAGGTCCAGGCTGCCGTTGCCGATCGGCCCCACCACCGTGCCCGGCGGCCGGGTGCGGAACTTCATGCCGCTCTTCGAGCGGTAGGCGATCAGGTCGTCGAACGAGAAGCGCTGCGTGATGCCGTCCATCGGCCGCACGAAGTACTCGATCATGCCGTTGGTTTCGGGGTGGTTGATGTCGAAGCGATACAGCTCGCCGTCGCAGACCACGTCCACGCCGCACTGCTCCTGCGTGCCGATGACCACGCGCGTCGCATCGATCAGCGCCTGCTCGGAGGGGCTGGCCACCAGCCAGTCGGGCACCGGGTAGGAACCGACGACGGTGGTCTGGATTCTGGGCATTCGGGGCTCCGTACTGTTAACCGTTTAGTGATGAACGATGCTAGCCAGCGCCCTCTGGGGCGTCAAGACGGGCGAAACCTCTCCCCTGCAACCTTGACGTCCGGCAGCCGGCAACGTACAGTAATTCACCAACTAGTTATTAACGAGGCGCGCCGATGAAGCTCAGCGAAGCCGATCTCGCCCGCTACCGCCATGTCGGGCACCTGACGGTGCCGGGCGTGTTCAGTGCCGAACGCACCGCCGCCATCGTCGCCGACATCGAAGCCTGGGGCGAGCAGTTCCTGGCCGAACTGCCGCCCGAGCAGCGCGCCTGGTACGTGGACGGCGGCGTCAAGGCGCGCTCGGTGCTGCGCAAGCTCGACAACCCGCACCACCATCGCCGGCTGGTCAGCGAGCTGGCCGCCGACCCGGCGCTGGTGGCGCTGGTCGAGTCCTTCATCGGGCCGGGCGTGTCGGTGTACTTCAGCCAGATCTTCTTCAAGCCGCCCGAAGGCGGCGGCCCGAAGCCGGCGCACCAGGACAACTTCTATTTCGGGCCCAACGACATCGAGGGCGTGGTCACCGCCTGGGTGGCGCTGGACGACGCCACGCTCGAGAACGGCTGCCTGTATTTCGGCGACGGCACGAACCAGGGCCCGGTCTATGCGCACGAGGCGCCGGCCGACGAGCCCTTCAATCTGCAGCTGCCGGCGCAGCTGCTGGCGCGCCAGCCGATGACACCGGCGCCGGTGATGCGCGGCGGCGTGTCCTTCCATCATGGCAATACCTTCCACCAGTCGGGGCCGAACAGCTCGACGCGCTGGCGCCGCGCCTGCGCGCTGCACTACGTCAACCGCGACACCTTCTTCGAACACCCCGCGCTGCCCTACGACGAGAGTCTGAAGCTGCGCATTTCCTGAGGACGAGACATGGCCACACAACGTCTGGGCATCGTGATGAACGGCGTCACCGGGCGCATGGGCACGAACCAGCACCTGATCCGCTCGATCGTCGCCATCCGCAACCAGGGCGGCGTGACGCTCGCCAACGGCGACAAGGTGATGCCCGACCCGCTGCTGATCGGCCGCAACGCCGAGAAGATCGAGGCCCTGGCACGGGCCCACGGCATCACACGCTTCGGCACCAACCTGGACGCCGCGCTGGACAGCCGCGAGGACACGGTGTTCTTCGATGCCGGCACCACGCAGATGCGCCCCACGCTGCTGGCCAAGGCACTGCGCGCCGGCAAGCACGTCTACTGCGAAAAGCCGATCGCCACCAACCTGGCCGAAGCCATCGAGGTCTGCAAGCTGGCGCAGGCCTCGGGCCTGAAGCACGGCGCCGTGCAGGACAAGCTGTTCCTGCCCGGGCTGCGCAAGCTGGACATGCTGCGCCGTGCCGGCTTCTTCGGCCGCATGCTGGCGGTGCGCATCGACTTCGGCTACTGGGTGTTCGAAGGCGACCTGCAGCCGATCCAGCGGCCCAGCTGGAACTACCGCAAGCAGGACGGCGGCGGCATGATCCTGGACATGATGTGCCACTGGCGCTACGTGCTGGACAACCTGTTCGGCGAGGTGCAGGCCATCACCTGCCTGGGCGCGACGCACATCGACCGCCGCTGGGACGAGGCCGGCCAGCCCTACGACGCCAGCGCCGACGACGCGGCCTATGCCACCGCGCAGCTGAAGGGCCACAACGGCGAGCCGGTGGTGGCGCAGCTGACGATGAGCTGGGCCACGCGCGTGCGCCGCGACGACCTGGTCACCTTCCACGTCGACGGCACGCACGGCTCGGCCGTCGCCGGCCTGCAGGAATGCCGCGCGCAGAGCCGCGTGACCACGCCGCGGCCGGTGTGGAACCCCGACGTCAAGCAGACGATGAACTTCTTCGACCAGTGGCAGGAGGTGCCGGACTCGCAGGTCTACGACAACGGCTTCAAGATCCAGTGGGAGGCCTTCATCCGCCACGTGGCGGAAAACGCGCCGTACCACTGGACGCTGCCCGAGGGCGCCAAGGGCGTGCAGCTGGTCGAGGCGGCACTGCAGAGCTGGCAGGAGCGCCGCTGGATCGACGTACCCTCGCTGGGACTCTGAGGTCTCGCTCATGCTCATTCGACTCCCCACGCCCGACGGCGGCCTGGCGCCGTACAAGCTCCAGGGCCCGGGCCGCTTCACACCGGCCACCCCCAGCCAGCCGCTGACGCGCATCGCCTACTCGGCCGCGCACGTGGTGGCCGACCCGCGCGCCGCCATCGACCCCTGGCTGCAATGCGCCGTCGACTGGGACGCCACCATCGCCTACCGCGAGCGCCTGTGGTCGATGGGCCTGGGCGCGGCCGAAGCGATGCGATCACCCGCAGCGCGGCATGGGCCTGGACTGGCCGACCTCGCTGGAGCTGATCGGCCGCTCGCTGCGCGCCGCTCGGGCGCACCCCGGCGCGCGCATCGCCAGCGGCTGCGGCACCGACCACCTGGCGCCGGAGGCGGCGCGCGGCGTCGACGACGTGATCCGCGCCTACGAAGAGCAGATGGCCGCCATCGAGGCCTTGGGCGGCCAGCTGATCGTCATGGCCAGCCGCGCGCTGGCGCACGTGGCGACCAGTCCGGCCGACTACGAGCGGGTCTACGACCGTGTGCTGAGCTAGGCGCAGCAGCCGGTGATCCTGCACTGGCTGGGCGACATGTTCGACCCGGCGCTGGCCGGCTACTGGGGCAGTCGCGACACCGCAGCGGCGATGGACACTGCGCTGGGCATCATCCAGGCGCATGCGTCCAAGGTCGACGGCATCAAGATCTCGCTGCTCGACAAGGACAAGGAAATCGAGATGCGCCGCCGGCTGCCGCCGGGCGTGCGCATGTACACCGGCGATGACTTCAACTACGCCGAGCTGATCGCCGGCGACGGCATCGGCGCGACGCCGAACCAGCGCCAGAGCGATGCGCTGCTCGGCATCTTCGACGCCATTGCACCGGCCGCCAGCGCGGCGCTGGCGGCGCTGGCCGCCAACGACCTGGACCGCTTCCACGCCATCCTGGCGCCAACCGTGCCGCTGTCGCGCCACATCTTCCAGGCACCGACGCGCTTCTACAAGACCGGCGTGGTGTTCATGGCCTGGCTGAACGGCCACCAGAGCCATTTCACGATGGTCGGCGGGCAGCAGAGCACGCGTTCGCTGCCGCACCTGTGCGAGCTGTTCCGGCTGGCCGACGCGGCCGGCCTGATCGAACAGCCCGACCTGGCGCTGCGGCGCATGAAGACGCTGCTGGCGCTGCACGGCATCGAGGACTGAAGACCCGATGCGCGACTTCTCGCAGGACCACCGCTGGCTGTCGATCAACACCGCCACGGTGCGCAAGCAGCACGGCGCGGACTGGCCGCTGCTCGACATCCTGGACGCCTGCGCGGCACGCGGCATCCGCGCGGTGTCGCCGTGGCGCGACCAGGTGGCGGCCGCCGGTCTGCAGGCCACCGCGCAGCGCATCAGGGCGCATGGACTGGAGCTGTCCGGCTACTGCCGCGGCGGCATGTTCACCTACACCGACACGGCGTCACGCCAGGCGGTGCGCGACGACAACAAGCGGGCGCTGGACGAAGCCTGCACGCTGGGCGCACCCTGCCTGGTGCTGGTGGTCGGCGCCCTGCCCGGCGCGCTGGCCGGCAAGGCGGCACACCGCGACATCGCCGCGGCGCGCGAACAGGTGACCGAAGGCATTGCCGCACTGCTGGAAGACGCGCGCGAACGGCACATGCCGCTGGCCATCGAACCGCTGCACCCGATGTACGCCGCCGACCGCGCCTGCATCAACACGATGGAGCAAGCGCTGGATGTCTGCGATGCGCTAGACCCCGCGCGCAGCGGCGCGCTCGGCGTGGCCGTGGACCTGTACCACGTCTGGTGGGACCCGAAGCTGTTCGCGCAGATCGCGCGCGCCGGCAGAGAACGGCTGCTGGCCTTCCACGTCTGCGACTGGCTCACGCCGACCACGCACCTGCTGGAAGACCGCGGCATGATGGGCGACGGCGTCATCGACATCCCGCGCATCCGCGCCGCGGTGGAAGCCCAAGGCTTCGCCGGCTACAGCGAGGTGGAGATCTTCTCCAGCACGAACTGGTGGCGGCGCGACGGCGGCGAGACGCTCGATGTCTGCATCGAGCGGCACCGCCGCTGCGTCTGAAGCCGCGCGGTTTGTACCGCCATTCCCCCGGATTTCAAGCTCTTTGGCTCGCCAGCGAGTGACATAGTCGTTCTCGCCCGCCGCAGCGTGTCGTTCTCTACGCGTCGAGCGCGCGATGCGCCGACCCGGGCGCATGCGAACTGTGGATCGAAGAGGTAGCGACATGGACGCAGCGGGCACAAGGGCACACTGGATCGGCATCGGCGCGCTGTGCGCAGCCGCAGCGCTGACGGGCTGCGGCGGTGGCACCAGCCAGAACGCCGGCGTCATCGCCTTCAGCGACGGGCCATCGGTCGGAGTGACCAAGGGAAGCTACCGGGAGATCGTGCTGTCTCTTCAAGGCGGCAACGCCGTGGTCGGCAAGACGGTCAGCCTGGCCTCGTTGGACACCGCCATCGCCGACGTGGTACCGGCCTCGTGCACCTTGTCGACTTCTTCGGGCGAGTCCCGCGGATGCACGCTCAAGCTGATGGGCAAGGCGAGTGGCACGGTCCAGCTGGCCGCAAAGGCCGACGGTTACCAGGACGCTGCACTGACGGCCCATGTTGGCGAGTCGCCTCTGTACGGCAGCCTCGTCGTCGCCAACGGCACCGCCACGGGGTCGGTCGGACCGGTGAGTCTGAGCTTCAACGCGGTCGGTACTGCGCCCTACCAGAAGAAGCTCAGCGCCAGCCTCAGGGGCAGCTCCGGCATCACCGCAGCCAACGACGCCATCATCAACTACAGCAGTGCCGTGGCCGGCGTGACCTTCACCCCGGCTCAATGCCAGGTCACGACCGCGTCGCCGAAGTGTGACACCGTCGTGTCGCTGCCGGCGGCGGTGGCGACTGCGATCACCGTGCAGGTCGTTGGTGCCGTCACCACTCAGGACACGGGCTACAAGAGTGTCGCGGTCAGCGCCGTGCCGGACCTGACCCCGAGCCATGGGGTCATCACGATCAGCACACAGGCAGGAAACAACGTACCGAACGGCATGAAGGCCCCGCTGTTCGTCAACTGGGAAGATCCGCAGGTCGTCGACAAGCTGACGATCGCGCTGAGCATCACCCCCGTGGGCACGGCCACGGCCACCGGTGTTTCCTTCTACAGTTATCCGGCTGGAGACAACCGCAACATCCGGCCGGTTCAGACCGAGACCTGCACGTTGACCTACACCGGCGTCCGGGCCACCAGCGTCACGAGCTGTGGTCTCGGCCTCGTCGGGACAGCGGCATCCGGTTCCTACACCGTCAGTGCGACCGTGACGTCTTCGTCGAAGCATGCCTTTGTCATCGAGCCGCTGACCTTGGGCGCCGTCGCGCCGGAACCGACGCGACGATCGATCACCTTCACCAACACCTCGTCGGAAACGGTGTACGTCGGGATCACCGGCGGCGCATCGAGCGCGTACGTCGACGCGTCGACGCCTGCGGTGGCACCGGGCGCGACGGCCGCGAACCTCAAGCCCGGCGCGGGATCGCTGTGTGGTGCGTCCAACCCGCAGGCGGCCTGCCCGATCGGCACGTCCTGCGTCCAGGGGGGGGCCGCGCCCAGCACGAAGGTCGCCGACACACCGTTCTACTGCTACTTCGATCAGACCGCGCCCAGCAACGGCTACCAGCTTGCGGGCGGTGGCGGCACGACCACGCTGGCCATCTCCGGATCGAGCCTGTCCCCGGGCGGCATCATCTGGTCGGGAAATGTCTACGGACGCACCGGTTGCGACCCCAGCACCGGCGTTTGCGAAAACGCCAGCTGCCAGGGCGCCGGCGGCGGCCTCGCCTGCGGCGCCGGCACGGGCCCATCGCCGGGCACGAACACCCTGGCCGAACTGACCTTCCAGGCCTACCCGAGCGTCGACTACTACGACGTCTCGATCATCAACGGCGCGAATCTGGCGATTGAATTCGGACCGACCAACGTCGCGGTGGCGCCGGCCAACGCCTACAGCTGCGGCACGGCCGGGAGCATGAAGGGCAGCTACACGCCTGGATCCGACAGCCTTGCAAGCCTTCCCGCCGCGACCTGGACCATGTCGCCGACGACGGCAGGGTCCTTTCCGACCGGCATGACGCCGCCGCCGGGCGAAGCGGCAAGCTACTACCGAGTCGTCATTCCGTCGGCCACACCCGCGCAGCAGTGCAGCGACAGCACCACATGCACGGCCGGCACGGACACGACCTGCGGCTACGCGAAGTCCGATCTGGGCAAGGGAGCCAAGGCCACTTTCGACAAGCGCTACTGCGGCAAGCCCGTCGCTTGGATGTCGGCGGATGCGATCTGGGGCTTCAATTCGACCGCTTCGAACGTCGCACCCTTCGCGTTCACGACGAGTTGGCCCGCCGGAAGCCAGACGGTCAGCGCCGGTGACCTTCAGCTGTGCATCAACAACACCTACAGCGCCTACAGCCCCAACGGCACCGCCTCGTCGACACCGGCGTTTCCGGTGCAGCCGGTGGCGCTGGCCTGCGGTGGCGTGATGTGGGGGAGCACCGAAAGCCCGGGTCCCCGGCAGAATCCGCCAACCAATCTCGGACAGCAGTTGACCGTGCCTTCGCTGCCGGTGCAGACCGCCAATGCGCACTGGCTCGGCTACGTCCTGCCGACGATCCAGTGGCTGAAGGCGGCCTGCCCCACCTGCTACACCTA
>JBGAII010000178.1:0-8500 GCA_044225625.1 Rubrivivax sp. | reverse complement strand
ATCTCGATGGGAGCTTCTTCCAATCGCTTGGAGATGATCGCAGTAGGCGTTCAACAAGTGCTTCAGGCTCGAGCTCGCTGCCTGGCGTTTTGCTTCCGCAGCAGCGCGTTCGGCTTCACGAGATGCAGCGAGAAGTGCAGGGCGCCCCCCTGCGTCACGATGATCGAAGTGATCGGCTGCCAGTTTCTCGGCAGCCCGAATGGCTGCCGCAATCGAGTAGCCATTCGCTGATGGTGTCAGGCTCTTGGGCGGTGCGGCAGAGTCATAGATGCCGAGAAGCACGCGCTCGCTGGAGGTGCCAATGCTGTAGCGCCAGTACAGGGACACCGCGCCGGTTGCTCCCTTGCGTGCCTGGAGGCTGCCGGTGGGTCTGACTTTCGAAATCGTAGAGAAGATGCCGGGCGGCATCTCGTTGATCGCTTGACCGGCTGTCTTGGATGCCATGGTGAGTCCGTTGCCCAATCCGTTGCCAGAATTTTGCCAGAAGTTTCCGGATTGAAGTGACTTTTGGTGGCATCACTTGAACTAAGAATCCTTATAAATCAATATCTTATGGTCCTGCATGAAATTCACTGCTACCTACGGGTGGCGGACTCTTAATCCGTTGGTCGAAGGTTCGAATCCTTCAGGGCCCACCAAATTCGTCAGTCCTGACAGCCACTTGGCGCGATCGTGCCAGGTGGCTGTCTTGCTTTGGGCGGACATGGTGCCAGGCAAGCACCAGTGCCCGCGCCGATGTCACCTGAGGCACCGCTTCGAGCAGCACACGGTGTCGGGACGACACGGTCATGTCGTTGCCAGCTCGCGTATGACGGCTCGAAACAGCAGGTCACTCGTGGCTTCAATCTCCTTGCGCGACAGGCGCTGGTGGACCAGCGAGAGCGCTCCTTGGGACGCGGCCCACACGGCGCGCGCCGTGGCGTCGACCGGGCCACGCAACCGGCCCATGTCCACCAGCCGCTGGATGCGCGCCTGCATCAGGGCAAACGATTCCGCGATCAGCGCCGGTTCCAGCCGCGCATGCTGGACCAGCAGCGCATAGAGCGTGGGGCGCTTGAGCGCAAATTCCAGCGCGACATCCCAACCGGTGCGCAGCTGGTCGAGCGGGTCGTCCGAGGCAGGTGCCTGTTGTTTGCGCCGCATGAAATCGGACAGGCCGCGGCGGATCAAGGCCCGCTCGAGCCCATCCTTGTCGCCGAAGTGGTGGTAGAGCGTGGGGGACTTGATGCCAGCCGCCTCGCAGACGGCGCGGGTCGTCAGGGCTTGCGGTCCGTGGGCTTCGAGCAGCGCTGCCGCTGCGTCAAGAATGGCCGTTCCGGTGTCCATGCGTGTTCTCAATGCGGCCGGAGCCTTGACACCAATGTGTCGCAGACATACGATTCGTATATCGATGATATATGGAGCGGAACATGCCTGATACTTGTCTTGTGACAGGGGGATCCGGTTTCGTGGGTGGCCGTCTGATTGAACGTCTTCTCCAACAGGGGTGGCAGGTTCGCGCACTCGCACGAAGCAAAGAGGCGGCCCGGATTGTAGGCAAGCGAGGTGCGCAAGCCGTGCCGGGCTCGTTGGACGATGCCGCCGCGCTCGAAAGGGCGTGCCAGGGTTGTGAGCTTGTATTCCACGTCGCGGCGCACTTCAAGCTGTGGGGCGACCCGGTCGAGTTCGAGCGATCCAACGTGGAGGGCACGGCCACGCTGCTGCAGGCAGCGCAGCGCGCGGGTGTGAAGCGCTTCGTGCAGCTCGGCGCGGCCGCCGTCGTGATGGGGGACATGCAACCGATGCTGCGGGCCAACGAGTTGCTGCCGCGACAGGAGCGCCGCTGGGCCCCGTACAGCGCGTCGAAGGCGCGCAGCGAGACCTTGGTATTGCAGGCCAACCGCCCGGGTTCGTTCGAGACCCTGGTCGTTCGGCCGCCCATGATCTGGGGCGCCGGCATGCCGACCCTGGATCACATGGTCGAGACGGTCAGGGCAGGGAAGTTCCGCTGGGTCGGCGATGGTTCGCAGGCGATGTCCACCGCGCATGTGGACAACGTTTGTCATGCCCTGGACTTGGCCGCACGCCGAGGTCGGGGCGGCGAGTCCTACTTCGTCAGCGACGGCAGCGACAGCACGCTCAAGGAGGTGATCTCGGGCCTGCTGCACACGCGGGGCATCGATCCGCCTCGGGCCTCCGCGCCGCTGCCGGTGGCCTGGGCGATGGCGAGCGTGATGGAGTGGGTGTGGCGCCGGTTCGCGCGCGCGGGTGAGCCACCGATCACCCGGCAGATGCTGCGCCTGATCGGCGCGCCATTCACGGTCGACATCGACAAGGCGAGACTCGAGTTGGGCTACAGCCCCGTGGTGACCCGCGAACTGGGGCTCCAGGCGATGCGTGCCGCCTGAGCGCCGCGATCAGACGACCTATCGCGAGGCTGGCGAGCCTGGCCGCCATGGGAGGCACGGCGTAGGGTGTGCTGGGTTGCGCCGCCAGGCATGCGGCGGAGCCGCCGCTGATCCTCCTGCGTGGCACTTCAAGTCGGTTCGCTACGCAGGACACGACGCGTCTTGGAGTCCCGCCGGCGCCGTCTAGCGGGCCATCAGCAGATGGGGCAGCCACAGCGCCAGCGGCGGAATGAAGGTCACCAGCAGCAGCACGAAGATCAGCGCCAGCGTGAACGGCAGTGCCTCGCGGAACACCGCGTGCAGCGGCGCGCCGGCGATCTGCGCGGTCAGGAAGCTGATCACGCCCGACGGCGGCGTCAGCTGGCCGATCATCAGATTCAGCACCACGATCACGCCCAGGTGCACCAGGTCGATCTGGTAGGCGTTGGCGATCGGCACCAGCACCGGCACCAGCGTCACCAGCGCCACTGCCGGCTCGAGCGCCAGGCCCCACAGCAGCAGCACCACGTTGATCAGCGCCAGCATCACCCAGCGGCTGTCGGTCAGCGCCAGCAGCGTCTTGGCCAGCGTGTCGCCGATGGCCATGTTCGCGACCAGCCACGAGAAGATGCCGGAGGCGGCGATGGTCAGCAGGATCATGCCGGAGGCGATCATCGATTCGCGCACGATCTTCGCGATCTGCGGCCAGCTCAGCTCGCGGTAGACGAACAGGCCGACCACGATCGCGTACAGCACCGCGGCCACGCCGGCCTCGGTGGGTGTGGTCACGCCGCCGACGATGCCGCCCAGGATGATCACCGGCATCGCCAGCGCCGGCAGCGCGTCGCGCAGCGAGGCCAGCACCTGTGCCCGCGAAGCGGCCGTGCTGAACGGAAAGCCGCGCCGGCGCGCCATGATGCTGGCGGTGATCAGCAGGTACACGCCCATTAGCAGGCCGGGGATGGTTCCTGCCAGGAACAGCTGCCCGACCGAGGCGTCGCTGACCAGTGCGTAGACGACGAAGGCGATCGACGGCGGGATGATCGGCCCCATGGTCGACGCGGCAGCCACCACCGCGGCCACATAGGCCGGCGGGTAGCCTTGCTGCTTCATGGCCGGAATCACGGCCGAGCCGATCGCGCTGGCGTCCGCCACCGCCGACCCCGACACGCCGGAGAACACCACGCTGGACAGGATCGCCACGTGCGACAGGCCGCCACGGATGTGGCCGACCAGCGACGATGCAAAACCGAGCAGCCGGTGCGTGATGCCGCCGGTGTTCATCAGTTCGCCGGCGAGAAAGAAGAACGGAATCGCCAGGAAGGCATACGAGTCCATGCCCTGCACCAGCGACGAGGCCAGCACGTTCAGCGGCACCGCGCCGTCGGTGAACAGCACGAACACCAGCGAGGCCAGACCCATCGCGAAGAACACCGGCACGCCGATCACGGCGAGCGCGATGAAGACCGCCATCAGCAGCCCGAACATCATCACCTGCTGCATGTCAGTCCGCTTTTCCCTTGGTCAACAGATGGGTCCGGATGCGCGCCAGCAGCGCCACGGCCATCAGCGCGGCACCGACCGGCAGCGACCAGTACAGCACCGGCTGCTGCAGTGGAATCGAGGTGAACGGAATGCCGTCCATCGCGTCGATCACCTTCAGACTGCCGATGCCGTAGACCGCGACGAACAGCAGGCACAGCAGCAGACACAGCAGGTCGAGCCACCAGCGCGTGGCGGCGGACATCTGCAGGCCGGTGAAGTCCGCCGACAGGTGCACGTTGCGCCGCACGCCGACGTAGCCGCAGAGCATCGTCGCCCAGACCATCAGTACGACACTGCTCTCGACCACCCACGGCAGCGGATCGTTGAGCACGAAGCGCCAGACGATCTGCGCGCCGCCGACGAGCACCAGCAGCGCCAGCACCGCGGCCAGCAGCCATTCGACACCGCGATCGATGGGCTTCAGCGTCATGGCGTCACTGCACGGACTGGATCTTCTGCAGCGTGCCCTTGGACCACATCTCGCCGTCGAACTTCTTCACCACGTCGTCGGCAGTCTTGCGGAACGGGCCCAGGTCGGGCTCGACGATCTCCATGCCCTGCGCGCGCAGGGTGTCGAGCGATTTCGCGGCCACGTCCCAGGTCATCTTGCTGGCCCATTTTTCGGTCTCGACGGCGGCGTCGGTCATCGCCTTCTGCTGTGCCGGCGTCAGCCGCGCCCACTTGTCGGCGGCGATCAGCACCATCAGGCCGGACTGGATGTAGTCGATGCGCATCGCGTACTTCTGCACCTCGTAGTACTTGGCGCCGGCGATCGCGTCGAAGCCGTTGTCCTGGCCGTCGACCAGGCCCTGCTTCATCGCCAGGTACAGCTCGGCCGCCGGAACCGGCGTCGGCGATGCGCCCCAGGCCTTCATCACCTCCAGGATGGTCGGCGTCTCGGGCACGCGCACCTTCAGGCCCTTCATGTCCTCGGGCTTCAGCACCTTGCGGTTCGACGTGGTCAGCTGGCGCGGCGCGCGGTCCGAGACGTAGCCGACGTACTTGAAGCCGGCTTCCTTCTCCACCGGCGCCAGCATCTCGTGGAAGGTCGGCGACAGCATGAAGGCCTTGAAGTGCGCGTTGTCGCGGAACACGTAGGGCGCGAACAGCGCGTTGAAGTCCTTGCCGCCCTTGGCCAGTGCCAGCGTGCCGGTGTCGGCCAGCATCATGTCGATCTGGCCGGTGCGCAGGCCGGCATAGTTCTGCGGCAGGCTGCCCAACTGGCCCGCGCCGAAGGACTGGATCTTGATCTCGCCATTGCTGCGCTCGGCGACGTTCTTCGCGAACTGGTCGGCGATCGGGCCCCACACCGGCGGCGGCGCCACGTAGGCCATGCGCAGCGTGGTCTGCGCGAAGGCGGTGGATGCCAGCACCAGCGGGCCCACCAGCGCCAGCACGGCGGCGCAGCGGCGTTTTGCCAGATCGATCTTCATCGGGATGTCTCCTTGGGGGTCGTGAAAGCGCCGTGGCCCGGGGCCCTACAGGCGCGTGGCGAAATAGTCGTCGTAGCGGCTGCCATTGGATACCAGCACGCCGCCGTCGACGTCGATCGAGGTGCCGGTGCACATGGCCGCGCCGTCGCCGAGCAGGAACTCGATGGCATGGGCGACGTCCAGCGGCTGCACCCAGCGGCCGAGCGGCACGGTCGTCTCCACCGCGGCGATGCGCTGCGGCGACAGGTTGCGGCTGATCATCGGCGTCAGCGTCGGCCCGGGGCAGACCGCGTTGACACGGATGCGGTCGATGCCCAGCTCGAAAGCCGCGTGGCGGGTGAAGCCCAGCACCGCTGCCTTCGACGCGGTGTAGGCGGCGTCGCCCGAGTACGAGATGCGCTTGCCGGCGATCGATGCCACGTTGACGATGGCGCCGCCGCGGCCGCCGCTGCGCATCAGGGCCGCCGCGGCCTGGGTGCACAGCATCGTGCCCTTCAGGTTGACATCGAGCACGCGGTCCCAGCCTTCTTCGCTGACGTTGCGCAGCAGCGTGCGCGACTCGATGCCGGCGCTGTTGACCAGGCCATCCAGACGGCCGAACTCCGCGGCGATGAACTCGAAGGCCGCGCGCACCGCGGCGGCGTCGCCCACGTCGACACGGCGCGAGCCTGGGTGGTCGCCCGCGGCGTCGCGGTCCAGCACCACCACCACGTGGCCGCGCTCGGTCAGCAGCTTCGCCGTGGCCTCGCCGATGCCGCTGGCGCCGCCGGTCACGGCCACCACCTTGCGCACCGCCGCCGTGCTGGGATCGTGCATCGGCATTGTCTCCTTCATCTGATCCCCATATAGTAACGTTCGTTACCAAACCGGCGCAACCCTACGAACCCGGGCCGCATCGCGGCCCTGCCAGGAGACAACAGCATGAGCGCGGCCGTCCCATCGTCCACCCCCTTCGTTGCCGAGCCCACGCACCGCATCGGCCGCGGCATCTATGCCTTCGATGTCGAGGCCATGCCGTGGCAGGACACGCCTCGGGGCACCGCGCGCGAGAAGGCCATTCGCCGTGATGCGGATGCCGGCCTGTTCCTGGGCCTGGTGGCCTTCGACCCGCACAGCCGCTCGGGTGTGCACCAGCACCTGGGCACGGCCACCAGCTACTTTCTCTCCGGCTCGCTGACCGACTACCAGGGCACCACCGGCGAGGGCGCCATCGGCATCAACCTCAAGGGGGCCACGCATGATGCGGTGAGCTACCCCGGGTGTTCCCTGGTGTCGCGGCTGGAAGGGCCGGTGGTGATTCCGGACGGCGGCCTGGCCATCCATCCCCATGCCGGGCGGGGCGCACTGCGCAACGCGCGGCCCGAGAACCCGCCCGACATCAGCGTCATGCTGGACCGCGCCACGCCCGTCGCGACGCGCTTCGCCGGCGTCGCGCGCAAGCCGCTGTTCGACTATGCCGGTACGGGCGATGAGCACCGGCTGTGCGCGTTGACCTTGTGGCCCGGCACGCCGCCGCTGCGCGTCCGCCACGACGCGGTGGCCGACCTGTTCGTGCTGGCCGGCGACCTCCATGTCGACGGCACCCGGGTGCACGGCCCCTCGTTCGTGCTGTTCGAGCCCGGTGCGCAGGTCACGCTGCACAGCGACTTCGGCTGCACGCTGCTGGCCTGGGCCGAGGGGCCGGCCTGGTGCGTCGAGCGCGCGGCCGCGGCTGAGCTCTACGGTTTCTGCTGACCGGCGCCCGGTGGCCGCCTAGGGCCGGCGCGCAGCTGTGGGCGCGCCTGCTGCACCCGTCTCGGCCGCCGGCACGCCTTCCCTGGCGCCCGCGGAAAGCTTCGACAGCAGCACGCGCAAGGTCGCCAGTTCGGCGGCGCTCAGGCCCGCATAGATCTGCTGCTCCCGCCGCACGGCAGCGCGCGCGATCTCCTCGTACACCGACCATCCGTCCTCGGTCAGGTCGAGATGGCGGCGGCGCCGGTCGGCTGCGTTGCCCTCGCGCACCAGCCGGCCCTGGGCTTCGAGGCGGCGCACGGTGCGCGAGACGCTCATCTTGTCCAGCCCGGTGTAGTCGGACAACTCCTGCGCGGAGACGCCGGGCCGGTCGGCCACCGTCAGCAGCACACGCCACTCCGTCAGGTTCAGGTGGAAGCGGTTGCCGAACAGCGCGGCGAAGGGCCGTGCCGTCAGGTTCGTCAGCACCCAGATCTGATAGTAGGGCGATTGCTCCGTCGACACCCAGGCCCTGCGGGTGGCTCGGCTGGCGGGCTTGGGCGAGGCGGCTTTCCGTGCAGGCGGCATGCCTGAAATTCTAGGAGCCGCGACAGCGTCTCGGCTTACGGGGTCGCCAGCGCATCGAGCACCCACGCGGCCGCGCTCGTCAGCTTCACCGGATTGAGTTCGATCTCTCGGACGCCGGTCTGCAGCACCGCAGCCTGCAGCCTGCGGATGTCGCGCTCGAGCGCGTCGATGGCCAGCCGCGGCTGGCCACGATGCCCATGCAGCAGCGGTGCGCAGCGCAGTCCACCGAGCAGCGTGGGCAGACCACCGGCGGCGAGCCGGCCGACGTGCACGACGTAGTCCGGATCGACTTCGATCTGCACGCCGCCACGGCCGATGACCGTGACCAGGCCCATGGCCGGGTCGCGACGCACGGTGATCACCAGCTCCAGCCCCGGCGTCGCGATGCGTTCCTCGACCCAGAGGCCCAGCGGCAGCACGTCGGGGCGGTGCCGGTGCACGTCGGCCCGCACGCGCGAACAGGCTTCCGCGATAGCTGCCGCGTCGCCATCGCACAGCGCCACGCCGCCGACCTCGGTCTTGTGCGCGAGCAGCGGCGAAACGATCTTCACCGCCACGCCGTCGGTACAGGTCGCGGCGAAGGGCTGTGCCGCGGCAGCGTCGGCACAGAGCACGCCGCGCGGCACGGTCAGTCCCGCCTGCCGCAGCCAGGCCTTCACAGCGGGTTCGGTGTCCATCGGCGGCAGGGCCGCGGCGGGCGGCCGGTCGTCGTCGACGGGCTCGAAGCCCGCCGTGCCCAGGTTGCGCGACAAGGCCTGCAACGTGCGCGCGGCCTGGCCCAGATCACGCAAGGCCAGCAGCACCTCGCTGCGCGCCAGGGCCGCCCACTCCTCGTCGGTGGCCGCTTCCCACACCACC
>JBGAII010000177.1:0-8537 GCA_044225625.1 Rubrivivax sp. | reverse complement strand
CACGCTGCGCGAGTTCGTGCGCGAGGTCAAGTCGGGCCGCGCCGTGTTCACGCAGGTGATCAGCTCGGCCGATGGCCAGAAGAAGCGCAGCTCCAGCGGCAGCTTCGAGTTCGAGCGCCCGAACCGCTTCCGCTTCGCCTACACCAAGCCCTTCGAGCAGTTGATCGTCTCCGATGGGCAGAAGGTCTGGATCCACGACGTCGACCTGAACCAGGTCAGCGTGCGCCGGCTGAGCCAGGCCCTGGGCGCAACGCCCGCCGCGCTGCTGGCCGGCGCCTCGCTGGACAAGGAGTTCGAGCTGGCCGCGCAGCCGTCCGAAGGCGGCATCGACTGGGTGCAGGCGACGCCGCGGCAGAAGGACGGCGCGTTCCAGTCGATGCGCATCGGCTTTCGCGGCAAGGACCTCGCGGCGGTGGAAATCCTCGACGCCTTCGGTCAGCGCTCGCGGCTGGACTTCAGCCAGTATGCGGCCAACGCGCCGATCCCCGAAGCCAGCTTCCGCTTCGTGCCGCCGAAGGGCGCCGACGTCGTCGAGCAGTAGGCCGACCGGCGAGGCAGGGCCGCGCGCCATGGACTCACAGGATTCGCTGTTTGGCGCCGCACCGGCACCGGCGTCGCCGCTGCCGGAAGCCGCGGCCGATGCACCATTGGCCGAGCGGCTGCGGCCGCGCACGCTGGCCGAGGTGGCCGGCCAGGCCCACCTGCTCGGCCCGGGCAAGCCGCTGCGCGTGGCCTTCGAGTCCGCGCACCTGCATTCGATGATCCTGTGGGGCCCGCCCGGCGTCGGCAAGACCACGCTGGCGCGCTTGATGGCCGGCGCGGTGGAGGCCGATTTCATCGTGCTGTCGGCGGTGCTGGCCGGCGTCAAGGACATCCGCGACGCGGTCGAGCGCGCCAAGGCCACGCGACGCGGCGGGCGCGCGACCATCGTCTTCGTCGACGAGGTGCACCGTTTCAACAAGGCGCAGCAGGACGCGTTCCTGCCGCACGTCGAATCGGGGCTCTTCACCTTCATCGGCGCGACCACCGAGAACCCCTCGTTCGAGGTCAACTCGGCGCTGCTGTCGCGCGCCACGGTGCACGTGCTGAAGCCGTTGCAGGACGACGATCTGGCCGCGCTGCTGCAGCGTGGCGAGGCCCTGCTGCAGGCGCCGCCGCTGGCCGACGCAGCGCGCGAACGGCTGGTCGCGCATGCCGATGGCGACGCGCGGCGGCTGCTCAATGCCTACGAGAACGTCGCCCGCCTGGCCCGCGACAGCGGCGTCGCGCTGATCGACGAGGCCCTGCTCGAACAGGCGCTGGGCGAGCAGTTGCGCCGCTACGACAAGGGGGGCGACCAGTTCTACGACGCGATCTCGGCCCTGCACAAGTCGGTGCGCGGCTCCGACCCCGATGCCACGCTGTACTGGCTGGTGCGCATGCTCGACGGCGGCGTCGATCCGCGCTACGTGGCGCGCCGCCTGCTGCGCATGGCCAGCGAGGACATCGGCCTGGCCGACCCGCGCGCGCTGCAGCTGGCGGTGCACGCCACCGAGGTCTACGAACGCCTCGGCTCGCCCGAAGGCGAGCTGGCGCTGGCGCAGGCGGCGGTGTACCTGGCGATGGCGCCGAAGTCGAACGCGGTGTACAGCGCCTGGAACGCGGTGCGCGAGCTGGTGCGCAAGGACGGCACGCGGCCCGTGCCCGAACACCTGCGCAACGCGCCGACGCGGCTGATGAAGGACCTGGGCTACGGCCGCGACTACCGCTATGCGCACGACGAGCCGGACGGCTTTGCCGCCGGCGAAAGCTACCTGCCCGAGGGCTTGCCGCGCACGCGCTTCTACGAACCGGTGCCGCGCGGGCTGGAACTGCGCATCGGCGAGCGGCTGGCCGAACTGCGCCGCGCGAACGCGCGCGCGCTGGAGCGCGGGGGCACGGACCGGGATTCCGGCGCCGAATAGGCGCCGCCGAGGGTTTCGCCCAAGGGGAAAGCCCGCGCTGGTGCGTCAGGTCGCACGCCTAGAATGCGCCCGCGCTGCAGCAGACTTGGCACGCTGCGTGCATTGGTCGACTGCAGACCCAGACAGCAGATCCAGAGAGAACCGGCCAGCCGAGGAGCCCCCGCCCATGGACATCTTCATCCAACAGATCATCAATGGTCTGGTGCTGGGCAGCATGTATGCGCTGGTCGCGCTCGGCTACACGATGGTCTACGGCATCATCAACCTGATCAATTTTGCGCACGGCGATGTACTGATGGTCGGCGCGCTGGTCAGCTGGACCGTGGTCACCGCCCTTGCCGGCTCGGGCATGCCCGGCTGGTTGATCCTGCTGCTGTCGGTGCCGGTGGCGATTGCCGTGTGCTGCGCACTCAACTTCACGATCGAGAAGGTCGCCTACAGGCCGCTGCGCAATGCGCCCCGGCTGGCGCCGCTGATCACCGCGATCGGCATGAGCCTGCTGCTGCAGACGGTTGCCATGATCATCTGGAAGCCGAACCCGAAGCCGTTCCCGCCGCTGCTGCCTGCCGATCCGATCGACCTGGGCGGCCCGGTGATCACCGTCACGCAGATCCTGATCCTGGGGTTGACGGCCATGATCCTGGCGGCGCTGACCTGGCTGGTCAACCGCACCAAGCTCGGCCGGGCGATGCGTGCCACCGCCGAGAACCCGCGCGTCGCCTCGCTGATGGGCGTGAAGCCCGACTTCGTGATCTCCGCCACCTTCGTCATCGGCGCGGCGCTGGCCGCGGTGGCCGGCATCATGTGGGCGGCGAACTACGGCACCGTGCAGCATGCGATGGGTTTCATCCCCGGCCTGAAGGCCTTCACCGCGGCGGTGCTGGGCGGCATCGGCAACCTGGCCGGCGCGGTGGTCGGCGCGCTGCTGCTCGGGCTGGTCGAGGCGCTGGGCGCCGGCTACCTGGGCGAACTGACCGGCGGCGTGCTCGGCAGCCACTATGCCGACATCTTCGCCTTCGTCACGCTGATCCTGGTGCTGACGCTGCGACCGCAGGGTCTGTTGGGCGAACGCGTCGCCGACCGGGCCTGAGCTGGAGGCCACCATGCAGAAAACCTCCACCAAGATCATCGTCTTCCTGGTCTGCGCGATCGCACTGATTGCGCTGCCGCTGTTCGCGCAACAGTTCGGCCACGCCTGGGTGCGCATCATGGCCACCGCACTGCTGTACGTGCTGCTCGCGCTGGGCCTGAACCTGATCGTCGGCTACGCCGGGCTGCTGGACCTGGGCTATGTCGCGTTTTATGCGGTGGGTGCGTACATGTATGCACTGCTCGCCAGTCCGCACCTGTTCGAGACCTTCCCGGCGATCAAGGCCATGTTCCCCAACGGGCTGCACACGCCGATCTGGGTGGTGGTGCCACTGGCCGCGGGGCTGGCGGCGATGGCCGGCATCCTGCTCGGCACGCCGGTGCTGAAGCTGCGTGGCGACTACCTGGCGATCGTGACGCTCGGCTTCGGCGAGATCATCCGCGTGTTCATGAACAACCTCGAACACCCGGTGAACATCACCAACGGGCCACGTGGCCTGGACCGCATCGACCCGATGCGCATGTTCGGCCTGAACTTCGGCAAGCCGCTGGACATCGGCGGCTTCCAGGTGCCGTCGGTGACGCTGTACTACTGGCTGTTCCTGGTGCTGGTGGTGGTCAGCGTGGTGATCTGCCACCGGCTCGAAGTCAGCCGCATCGGCCGGGCGTGGATGGCGATCCGCGAGGACGAGGTCGCCGCCAAGGCGATGGGCATCAACACGCGCAACATGAAGCTGCTGGCCTTCGGCATGGGCGCCACCTTCGGTGGCGTGGCGGGTTCGATGTTCGCCGCGTTCCAGGGCTTCGTCTCGCCCGAATCCTTCAGCCTGATGGAAAGCGTGATGATCGTGGCCATGGTCGTGCTCGGCGGCATGGGCCACCTGCCGGGCGTGATCCTGGGGGCGCTGCTGCTGTCGGCGCTGCCCGAGGTGCTGCGCTACGTGGCCGGGCCGCTGCAGCAGATGACCGACGGGCGTCTCGACTCCTCGATCCTGCGCCAGCTGCTGATCGCGCTGGCGATGATCATCATCATGCTGCTGCGCCCGCGCGGACTGTGGCCGCCGGCGGAGCACGGCAAGGCTGCGCCGACACCGGCCAACACACCGTGAAAGGAGCACTTCGATGAGCGAATGGGTGCTCCAGGTCAAGGGCGTCAGCAAGCGCTTCGGCGGTCTTCAGGCGCTGTCCGATGTCGGCATCGCGATCCAGCGCGGTCAGGTCTACGGACTGATCGGCCCGAACGGCGCCGGCAAGACGACTTTCTTCAACGTGATCACCGGGCTGTACACCCCCGACTCGGGCAGCTTCGAGCTCGGCGGCAAGCCGTACAAGCCGAGCGCCGTGCACGAGGTGGCCAAGGCCGGCATCGCGCGGACCTTCCAGAACATCCGCCTGTTTCCGGAGATGACCGCGCTGGAGAACGTGATGGTCGGGCGCCACGTGCGTACGCGATCGGGGCTGATCGGCGCGGTGTTCCGCACCGCCGGCTTCAAGGCCGAGGAAGCGGCGATCCGCCAGCGTGCGCAGGAACTGCTCGACTATGTCGGCATCGGCCGCTACGCCGACTTCCGCGCACGCACGCTGAGCTACGGCGACCAGCGGCGCCTGGAGATCGCGCGCGCGCTGGCCACCGACCCGAACCTGATCGCGCTCGACGAGCCGGCGGCGGGCATGAACGCCACCGAGAAGGTGGTGCTGCGCGAGCTGATCGACCGCATCCGCACCGATGGCCGCACGATCCTGCTGATCGAGCACGACGTGAAGCTGGTGATGGGCCTGTGCGACCGCGTCACGGTGCTCGACTACGGCAAGCAGATTGCCGAAGGCACGCCGGCGGACGTGCAGCGCAGCGAGAAGGTGATCGAGGCCTACCTCGGCACCGGACACAAGCCTCATTGACACACGGAGCGCAGCAATGGCAGAGCAGGTGATGCTGCGGGTCAGCGGGCTGAAGGTGGCCTATGGCGGGATCCAGGCGGTCAAGGGCGTCGGCTTCGAGGTGCGCCAGGGCGAACTCGTCAGCCTGATCGGCGCCAACGGCGCCGGCAAGACGACGACGCTGAAGGCCGTGACCGGGCTGCAGCCGGTGGCCGCGGGCGACATCGAGTTCATGGGCCGCAGCATCAAGGGCCAGGGCCCGTGGGACCTGGTCAAGCAGGGCCTGGTGATGGTGCCCGAAGGGCGCGGCTGCTTCACGCGCATGACCATCACCGAGAACCTGATGATGGGCGCCTTCGTGCGCAGCGACGCCGAGATCGAGGCCGACATCGACAAGGTGTTCACCATCTTCCCGCGGCTGAAGGAGCGGCGTGCGCAGCTGTCCGGCACGATGAGCGGCGGCGAGCAGCAGATGCTGGCGATGGGCCGGGCACTGATGGCGCGGCCCAAGGTGCTGCTGCTGGACGAGCCGTCGATGGGGCTGTCGCCGATCATGGTCGACAAGATCTTCGAGGTGGTGGCCGACATCCACCAGCGCGGCACGACGATCCTGCTGGTCGAACAGAACGCCAGCCGCGCGCTGCAACTGGCCGACCGCGGCTACGTGATGGAGTCGGGCGAGGTCACGATGCAAGGCGATGCCAAGCAGCTGCTCGACGACCCGAAGGTGAGGGCGGCCTACCTGGGCGAATAGCCCGCGGGGCAGGCCTGCGGTCATGACACCCGCCGGGCGCATTCCGCCGATCCAGGCGCTGCTGGCCTTCGAGGCGGTGGCCAGGCTGCGCAGCGTGACGCTGGCGGCCACCGAACTGAACGTGACGCCCAGCGCCGTCAGCCACCGCATGCGGCAGCTCGAAGACCAGCTGGGCCTGCGCCTGTTTGCCAGTCGCGGCGAGTATCTGCCCAGCACCGAAGGCGCAGCCTATCTGGCACGCGTGCGCGAGGCGCTGGCCGCGCTGCAGCCGCCGCGTCCGGACAACGCAGCGGCTGCGCCGGCGGCGGCCCGGCTGCGTGTCGCGGTGACGCCCACCTTCTCGCGCCAGTTGCTGCTGCCGCGGCTGGCGCTGTTCCGTCACGCCTATCCGGACATCGAGCTGATCCTGCAGGTGACGATCCCGGTGCACAACGTGACCTCCGAGGACGCCGACATCGAGCTGCGCTTCGGCACCGGCCCCTTCGCCGACCGCGAGTCGATGCACCTGCTGTCGGACGAGGTGTGCCCGGTGTGCAGCCCGGACTACATGGCGGCGGCCGGGCTCGACGGCGACGGCTTCGAGACGCCGGAAACGATTGCCCGCGTGCACCTGATCCGCACGCCGCTGGAGCCCTGGCGCACCTGGTTCCGCGCCTGCGGCGTGGCGCTGCCCGAGCCGGCCGCCGGCAGCCAGTTCAACGATCTGGGTCTGGTGCTGGACGCCGCGGTGGCCGGCTTTGGCGTCGCACTGATGCGGCTGAAGCTGGGCCAGAGCTGGCTGGACAGCGGCCGGCTGGTGCGGCTGTCGCCGCGCGCAGTGCGCTCGCCGCACGACTACTTCCTGTGCTGGAAGCCGGGCACGCTGGAACGCTGGGAATGCGCCGCCTTCGTCGACTGGCTGCGCCAGGTTCTGAGGTAGGCCTGTCGCCCGCGCGACGCTGAAAAACCTTCACGCGCGCCGCTTCCAGATTTCACGCAGGCCCTGCGAGCGCGCACCTACAGTGCGATCCCGCCGGCCGACCGTGGCGGCGCCGGACAACAGCAATCACAGGAGACAAGCCATGACCTGGCCGCAGATCTACGACCCTTTCGGCAACATGTTCGTCTCCACCGCGCTGGCCGCGGTACCGGTGGTGGTGATGCTGGGGGCCTTGGGCCTCTTCCACATCAAGGCGCACATTGCTGCCGGCATGGGCCTGGTGGCGGCGCTGCTGGTGGCGGTGCTGGCCTACGGCATGCCGGTCGACATGGCCGGTCGCGCTGCCGTGCTGGGCGGTCTGGTCGGCCTGCTGCCCATCGGCTGGATCGTGCTGAACATCATCTTCCTGCACCAGCTGACCGAACAGAACGGCAGCTTCAAGGTGCTGCAGGATTCGCTGTCGGGCATCACCGAGGACCGGCGCATCCAGCTGCTGCTGATTGCCTTCTGCTTCGGCGCCTTCTTCGAGGGCGCGGCCGGCTTCGGCACGCCGGTGGCGGTGACCGCGGCGATCCTCATCGGCCTGGGCTTCTCGCCGCTGGCGGCATCGGGCCTGAGCCTGATCGCCAACACCGCGCCGGTGGCTTTCGGCGCTTTGGGCACACCGGTCATCACGCTGGCCAAGGTGCACGGCTACGACCTGATGGAAGTCACGGCGATGATCGGGCGCCAGCTGCCGTTCTTCTCGTTGCTGGTGCCGTTCTGGCTGATCTGGGCCTTCGCCGGCCGCAAGGGCATGATGGAAATCTGGCCGGCGATCCTGGTGACCGGCCTGTCGTTCGCGATCCCGCAGTACCTGGTGTCCAACTACATCGGGCCGGAGCTGGTGGACATCATCGCCGCCATCGTCTCGATGCTGTGCCTGATCGCCTTCCTGCGCGTGTGGCAGCCGAAGAAGGTGTGGACCTCGCCGTCGCTGCGCGGCCGCGACCCGAGCGCCGCCGAGGCCAAGCCGCCGCAGCCGCAGGTGCGCCACAGCCGCCAGGCGCTGATCGCCGCATGGACGCCGTGGGCCATCCTGTCGGTCTTCGTCTTCGTCTGGGGTCTGCCGCCGGTCAAGGCCTGGCTGAACGGCATCTTCGCGCCCACCTTCCCGATCGAGGGGCTGCACAACCTGGTGTTGAAGTCGCCGCCGGTGGTGCCGAAGCCGCACCCTGAAGCCGCGGTCTACACGCTGAACCTGCTGTCGGCCACCGGCACCGGCATCCTGCTGGCGGCGGTGATCAGCGCGCTGGTCATGAAGTACAGCCCGCTGGCCATCGTGCGCACCTTCTTCAAGACCACCTGGCTGGTGCGCTATTCGCTGCTGACCATCGTGCTGATGCTGGCGCTGGGCACGCTGACGCGCTTTTCGGGCACCGACACGACGCTGGGCCTGGCTTTCGCCAACACCGGCCCGCTGTACCCCTTCTTCGGCACGCTGATGGGCTGGATGGGCGTGGCGCTGACCGGCTCCGACACCGCGTCCAACGTGCTCTTCGGCGGCATGCAGAAGGTGGCGGCCGAGCAGCTCGGCCTGTCGGCCAACCTGATGGGCGCGGCCAACAGCTCCGGCGGCGTGATGGGCAAGATGATCGACGCGCAGTCCATCGTCGTCGCCTCCACCGCCACACGCTGGTTCAACAAGGAAGGCGAGATCCTGCGCTACGTCTTCTTCCACTCCATCGTGCTGGCCTGCCTGGTGGGCGTGTTCGTCACGCTGCAAGCCTACGTGTGGCCGTTCACGTTGATGGTCGTGCATTGAACGGAGGGACCTGGACATGCCCGTGATCACCACCATCGAAGACCTGCGCGAGCTGGCGGAAAAGCGCGTGCCGAGGATGTTCTACGACTACGCCGACTCCGGCTCGTGGACCGAAGGGACGTACCGCGCCAACGAGTCCGAGTTCCAGAA
>JBGAII010000176.1:3827-9249 GCA_044225625.1 Rubrivivax sp. | reverse complement strand
TGCACGCACTGCCGGCGGCGGCACCCAGCGCGGCCAGCGCCCCGCCGGCACCGCGGCACCATGCCACCAGGCGCCGCCGCTCGTGCCGGTCGGCCACGCGCCCCAGCGGCACGCCGATGAGGCCGAAGGTGAGCGCGAAGCCCAGCCCGGTGACGAGCCCGGCCTGCAGATCGCTCAAGCCGAACTCGGCCTTCACCGGCACCAGCAGCACGGCGAGGATCTGGCGGTCCATGAAGGCCAGCGCCGACAGCGCGGTCAGCATCAGCAGCGTGGCCCGCGCTCGCGGCGCGCGCGCAACGGGATCGTTGGTGGCAGGCACCGCCGCATTCTTCCGCTGCGCCGGCGCCGCCCCATCGTCCGGCCGGACGATGGCGTGCGCCGGCCCCGATGCGAGATTGCGCCCCACGCCCGGCGGGCAGAGCGCGCCTCGCGGAACGAAACGACCAGGAGACCAGGCATGGATTACTTCGTCACCGGCGGTACCGGCTTCATCGGCCGTTTTCTCGTCGGCAAGCTGCTCGACCGTGGCGGCAGCGTCCACGTGCTCGTGCGCGAAGCGTCGCTCGACCGCTTCGAGGCCCTGCGCAAGCGCTACCCGCAGGCCGCCGAGCGCCTGCACGCGGTGCCCGGCGACCTGGGTCGTCCCCGGCTGGGGCTGGCCGACGCCGACGTGGACAGGTTGAAAGGCCGCATCGGCAGCTTCTTCCACGTGGCCGCGATCTACGACATGGGCGCCAGCGCCGAAAGCCAGCAGGTCGCCAATGTCGAAGGCACCCGCCACGCCGTGCAGGCAGCCCAGGCGCTGGAAGCCGGGTGCCTTCACCACGTCAGCTCGATCGCGGTGGCCGGCATGTACGACGGCACCTTCAGCGAAGACATGTTCGAGGAAGCCGGCAAGCTCGAGCATCCCTACTTCAAGACCAAGCACGACTCCGAGGCCGTGGTGCGCAAGGAGTGCCAGGTGCCCTGGCGCATCTACCGTCCGGCGTCGGTGGTGGGCCACTCCCAGACTGGCGAGATCGACAAGATCGACGGTCCCTACTACGCCTTCAAGGTGCTGCAGAAGCTGCGCCGGCTGTTGCCGCCTTGGTTCCCGCTGGTGGGTCTGGACAGCGGGCGCTTCAATGTCGTGCCGGTGGACTACGTGGTCGACGCCATGGACCACCTGGCCCACCTGCCGGGCCAGGACGGCGAGTGTTTCCACCTCACCAACCCCGAGCACCACAGCAGCGGCGAGCTCATGAACGTCTTCGCCGATGCCGCGCATGCGCCGCGCTTCGCGCTGCGGCTGGACCCCAAGGTGCTGTCGTTCGTGCCGGCCGGGCTGAGCGCCACGCTGGCCAAGCTGCCACCCATCAAGCGCATCGGCGCCACCATCATGCGCAGCTTCGGCATGCCGCCGGGAGCCTCCGCGCTCTTCAACTGGAACACCCGCTTCGAGTCGCGCATGACGCGCAAGGCGCTCAAAGGCAGCGGCATCGAATGCCCCAAGCTCGAGACCTATGCGCACCGCCTGTGGTACTACTGGGAAACGCAGCTCGACCCCGATCTCTTCATCGACAACTCACTGGAGGGCAATGTGCGCGGCAAGCTGGTGATCATCACCGGCGGCGGCACCGGCATCGGCCTGGCCACCGCGCATCGGCTGGCCGGCGCCGGCGCACGCATCGTGATCTGCGGTCGTACGGTGGAGAAGCTCGAGGAAGCGCAGAAGTCGATTCAGGCCTCCGGCGGCACCTGCCACATCTACCAGGCCGACCTGGCCGACATGGAGGGCTGCGACCGCTTCGTCGATCAGGTGGTGGCCGACCACGGCCCGGTGGACATCCTGATCAACAATGCCGGGCGCTCGATCCGCCGTGCCATCGAGTACTCCTACGATCGCTTCCACGATTTCGAGCGCACGATGCAGATCAACTACTACTCGCCGCTGCGCCTGTCGCTGCGCGTGCTGCCGGGCATGAGCGAACGCAGGCGCGGGCACGTGATCAACATCTCGTCGATGGGCGTGATCGGGCCGCCGCCGCGCTTCTCGGCCTACATCGCGTCGAAGTCGGCGCTCGAAGGCTGGACGCGCTGCGCCGAAACCGAATTCGCCGACCGCAAGATCCACTTCACCAACATCAACATGCCGCTGGTGCGCACGCCGATGATCGGCCCGACCAAGGCTACGACTACGCGCCTGCGCTCAGCCCCGAAGAAGCAGCCGAGATGGTGGTGGACGCGATCATCCACAAACACAGCCGGGTCGCCACCGACATGGGCAAGTTCCAGCAAGTGTGGAACCTGATCTCGCCGACTACGCGGCGGCGATGAACGCCACCTTCCGCATGTTCGAAGACCCGCACGAGGCCAAGGACAAGAAGCCCGCTGGAGGCGCCAAGGAACCGAGCAGCGGGCAGGTGGCGATGGCCTCGCTGCTCAAGGGTGTGCACTATTGAGCTGCGCAGTGAGCAAGCTGCTTTCGATCGTCCCCGGCGCCGCGCTGGCGCTGGCCGCCTTGTCCGCCGTCGCCCAGGCCCCACCGGCTGCGCCTCCGCTCGAACCCGCGCGGCTGATGCGGGGTTTCCCGCCGCCGCCTGAATACCGCATCCACATCGGCAACTGGCAGCGCTGGCCGCAGAAGATCTGGTCGTTCCAGAACACGCGCGAGCTGTTCCCCACGCGGGCGCTGACGCCGCGCGGCTTGGTGTGGGCGCTGCCCGAGGCGCGCCGCCCGCTCGACGCCCTGCAGGTCGGCACCGCCGACGCGCCAATGACCTGGGCGCAGATGCTCGCCGCCACGCACACCGACGCCAATGCTCGTGCTGCACCAGGCCGCATC
Source organism: Rubrivivax sp. (assembly GCA_044225625.1). Classification (GTDB taxonomy): domain Bacteria; phylum Pseudomonadota; class Gammaproteobacteria; order Burkholderiales; family Burkholderiaceae_C; genus Rubrivivax. The sequence goes on along the minus strand of JBGAII010000176.1, from coordinate 6,425 downwards.
GTCGAGGAGCGCTACCTCAACGGCATGAAGCCCGAGACGCCGCACCTGATGTTCTCGGCCACCAAGTCGATGGTCGGGCTGATGGGCGCGGTGCTGGTGGCTGAAGGCAAGCTCGATCCGGACGCGCGCGTGGCCGCGCTGCTGCCCGAACTGGCCGACAGCGCCTGGGCCGACGCCACCGTGCGCCAGGTGCTGGACATGACCGACGGCGTGCGCTTCACCGAGGTCTACACCGATCCCAAGTCGGACATCTTCGCCTACGTGGGCGCGATGGGCTGGGCACCGGAACTCGTCAAGCCCGGCAACCCGACCGGTATCCTCGGCATGCTCGGCACGCTGAAGGGGCGACACGACGAGCCGCGCGGCACGGCCTTCCGCTACCGCTCGCCGGCCACCGACGTGGCCGGCTGGCTGGCGTCGCGCGCCGCGCAGCAGTCGATCACGCAGTGGCTGCAGGAGCGGCTGTGGAACCGGCTCGGCATGGAGCACGAAGGCAACGTGATGCTCGACCCGCTCGGCACCGAGGTCACCTTTGCGGGCATGAGCACGAGCCTGCGCGACCTCGGCCGCATCGGCCAGATGCTGCTGCAGCGCGGACGCGTGGGGGAGCAGCAGATCATCCCGGCCCGCGTCGTCGACGACCTGATCCGCGGCGGCGACCCGCGTGCGTTCGAGGCCTCGGGCATCACCTACCGCAAGGGCTGGTCGTACCGCGACCAATGGTGGATCAACCCGCAGAAGCCGCGCTCGTTCGCGGCGATGGGCGCCTACGGGCAGCGCCTGTACGTCTTCCCCGACCACCAGACGGTGGTGGTGATGTTCGGCAGCCACCCGCAGCCGATCGCGGCACTTGTCGATCCCTCGCACGCGCGCGCTTTCGCGGCGATGATCGACCTTCTCGGCTCGACACCCGCACGATGAGCGTGGCCGCGCCCGCACCACCGGCAGCGCCCGGTGCAACGCGAGAGGCGCCACAGCGCGGCGCCGGCCTGACGCTGGCGCTGCTGACGGCGATCGCCACCGTGCAGTTCTTCGACCGGGCGCTGACGGTGGTGATCCTCGAGCCGATCAAGCGCGAGTTTGCGCTCGGCGACGCGCAGCTCGGCGTGCTGGCCGGGCTGAGCTACGCCGCGGCCTTCGCGCTGGCGGGCATCCCGCTGGGCTGGCTGGCCGACCGCAGCCACCGGCGCAACCTGCTCGCCGCGCTGCTGGCGGTGTGGTCGGCGATGGTCGCGCTGGCCGGCAACGCCGGTCACTTCGCGACGCTGATCGCCGCGCGCATCGGCATCGGCGCCATGGATGCGGGCGGCCAGCCTTGCTCGGTGTCGATGATCGCCGACCTCTATCCACCGCAGCGCCGCGCCACCGCCGTGGCGGTGTTCTACGTCGGTGTGCCGCTCGGGATGGCGACCGGCTTCATGGCCGGCGGCCTGCTGGCGGCGCACTACGGCTGGCGCACCGCGCTGCTCGTCGCCGCCGCCCCCGGACTGGTGCTGGCGGCACTGCTGCTGGTCGTGGTTCGCGAACCGGTGCGCGGGGCCAGCGAAGCATCGGCGGCGGCACCAGCCGCGCAGGCACCGACACTGGCGGACACGCTGGGCTTCATTCGCGGGCAGCGGGCGCTGCTCGAGCTGTTCGCGGCGTCGGTGCTGGTCACCGCGGCCTCGTCGGCGATGATGTCGTGGATCGGCTCGCTGCTGATCCGCAGCCACGGGCTGTCGCTGGCCGAGGTCGGCCTGGTGACGGCGATCAGCATGGGCGGCTTCGGCGCGCTCGGCACCCTGCTCTTCGGCCTGCTCGCCGACCGCCTGGGCCAGCGCGACATGGCCGCGCAGCCGCGCCTGATGGCGCTGAGCGCACTGCTGATCGCCGTCTTCGGCAGCGCCGTCTGCCTGTGGCCCGGATGGCTGGGTGCGGCGATCGCGCTGGCGCTGTTCGCCGCCTGCGTGGCCGGCCTCAACGGGCCGACCTACGCGCTGACGCAGACGCTGGTGCGCGTGCGCATGCGCGGCACCTCGATGTCGGTGCTGGTGGTGCTGCTCAACCTGATCGGAGTCGGTGTCGGGCCGACACTGGCAGGCTTGCTCAGCGACTTCTTCGCCTCCCGCTTCGGTGCCGACTCGGTGCGCTGGGCGATGGTGGTCGTGCTGCTCGCCTGCCTGCCTGCGGTCGGCCTGTACTGGCGAGCCGCCACCACCATCCGCGCCGACATCGAGCGTGCCGCCCATGCCTGACCAGCCCGCGTGCAGCCTGCCGCCCCTACCGCAGGGCCGTGCCTACCGCTTCCACACGATGGTCAAGCCGGCGGGCGCGCTGTGCAACCTCGACTGCCCCTACTGCTACTACCTGCACAAGACCGATCTGCTCGGGCACGGGCGCAACGCGCGCATGAGCGACGCCATGCTCGAGCAGCATGTGCGACAGTACCTGGAGGCCAACACCGGCGACGAGGTCGTGTTCTCGTGGCAGGGCGGCGAGCCCACGGTGATGGGCCTGCCCTTCTTCGAGCGCGTCGTCGAGCTGCAGGCCCGCTACCGCCGGCCAGGCCAGCGCGTCGAGAACGACCTGCAGACCAACGGCTTGCTGCTGGACGCGGAG
>JBGAII010000176.1:0-3802 GCA_044225625.1 Rubrivivax sp. | reverse complement strand
ATCGCCCCTCCAAGGGCGGCGGGCCGACCCACGCCAAGGTCATGCAGGCCGCCGCGCGTTTGCGCAGGGCCAGTGTGCCATTCGCGGCACTGTGTGTCGTCAACCGCGAGGTCGCGCAGCGGCCGCTCGAGGTCTACCGCTTCCTGGCCGACGAAGTGGGCAGCTGGCGCATCCAGTTCACGCCCTGCGTCGAGCCGCGAACGTTCGCCGACCGCGCCCCGGCGCTGCTGCCGGCGGCGCAGATGCCGATCGTGGGCAGCGAGCGCACGCGGCCCGGGCACCCGCTGTCGATCGTCACCGACTGGTCGGTCGACGCGCGCGACTGGGGTTCCTTCCTATGCACCGTGTGGGACGAGTGGCTGGCGCGCGACTTCGGCCGCATCCACGTCAACCACTTCGAGACCGCGGTCGCGCAGTCGCTGGGCATGCCGGCGCAGATGTGCACCTCGGCACCGATCTGCGGCAAAGCACTGGCGGTCGAGCACGACGGACGTCTGTACTCATGCGACCACTTCGTCTACCCCGAGTATGAACTGGGTCGCATCGACGAGGTGCACGAAGGCGACCTGGCGTTCTCGCGGCGCCAGGTCGAGTTCGGCACCGCCAAGCACGACCGGCTGCCGACCTACTGCCGCGAATGCCCGAGCCTGAAGCTGTGCTGGGGCGAATGCCCGAAGAACCGCCTGCTGCGCACGCCCGACGGCGATGGCGGCCTGAACTTTCTGTGCGAAGGCCTCAAGGCCTTTTACGCCCGCGTGGAGCGCGACATGCCGGCCATCCGGCAGCGCGTCGGACGATGATGACGCAAGAAAGGAGACCTGCCTTGACCCTGCCCGCTCCGTTCCGCAAGACCCTGCGCGCCTCGCGCCAGCACCTGACCCGCACCTGCCTGGCGGCCGCCGTCGCGGCGCTGGTCGGTGCTACCGCGTTGCCGGCGGCGGCGCAGCCCAAGCGGCCGAACATCCTGGTCATCATGTCCGACGATGTCGGCCCGACCAACGTCGGCCTCTACAGCCACGGGATGATGGTGCCCACGCCCAACATCGACCGCATCGGCCGCGAAGGCATCCTGTTCACCGACCACTATGCGCACCCGAGTTCCACCGCGGGACGCGCCGCTTTCATCACCGGGCAGTTGCCGATCCGCACCGGCCTCACCACCGTCGGCCTGCCGGGCTCGCCGATCGGGATCGACGCGCGTGACCCGACGCTGGCCGAGCTGCTGAAACCCCTGGGCTACCGGACCGGCCAGTTCGGCAAGAACCACCTCGGCGACCGCAACAGCCACCTGCCGACTGTGCACGGCTTCGACGAGTTCTTCGGCAACCTCTACCACCTGAATACCGAGGAGGAACCCGAGCTGCGCATGTGGCGCAACGAGCCCGGCTTCAACCAGCGCTACCGGCCGCGCGGCGTGCTCGACTGCGTGGCGACCGACGTCGACGACCGGCGCGAGGACGCGCGCTTCGGCGCCATGGGCAAGCAGCGCTGCACCGACACCGGCGCGCTCACGAGCAAGCGCATGGAGACGGTGGACGAGGAGTTCCTGGCGCGCACGCAGCAGTTCATCACCCGTTCCGCGCAGGCCAGGCAGCCCTTCTTCGCCTGGCTGAACACCACGCGGATGCACATCTACACCCACCTCAAGCCCGAGTCCCGCCACCTCGCGAGCGACATCTCGTCGGAATTCGACGTCTTCGGCAGCGGCATGATCGAACACGATGGCCATGTCGGCCAGCTGCTGAAGCTGCTCGACGAGCTGAAGATCACCGACGACACCATCGTCATCTATACCGCCGACAACGGCCCGATGGTCTCCTGGTGGCCCGACGGCGGCACCACACCGTTCCGCGGCGAGAAGGCCACCACCTGGGAGGGCGGCGTGCGCGTGCCGATGCTGGTGCGCTGGCCGGCGAAGATTGCCAAGGGCAAGGTCTCGAACGGCATCCAGACGCACGAGGACCTGTTCACCACGCTGGCCGCCGCGGCCGGTGCCGGCGACGTGGCGGCGAAGCTGCGCGAGTCGCACAAGGTCTTCATCGACGGCGTCGACAACCTCGAGCACTGGACCGCCAACGCCCCCTCACGGCGCAACTCGGTGATCTACTACAACGAGGGCGAGCTGACGGCCACGCGCATCGGCCCCTGGAAGGCGCACATCAAGGTGCGCGAGGGGTTCTTCGACTTCCTGCAGTCCAGCACGCTGGTCTTCAACCTGCGCATGGACCCCTTCGAGCGCCACGGCGGCCAGAAGAGCAACGACCTGGCGATGCGCATGGGCGTGGCCTTCGGCGGCCAGGTCTACGAGCTGATCGGCGCACACATGGCGTCGCTGCGCCAGTTTCCGCCGCGACAGAAGGGCGGCACGCTGCTGGTGCAGCCGCGCTGAGGCCTGCGCCCGTTGGATCCACCCATCGGCTTGGCCGAAAGACTCCTTCGAGTTCCAAACGCTCGCCCCGGCAGTCAGACATCGTCCCCCCGACGGCCAGGGAGGACCTCGGTCAGTCTGACCGCAGCCGACCCGGCACGCTCCCCTCTGGCGACATCGCCACTTGCGCCGCATACGGCCGGATCGCCGCCACGAAGGCCGCGATGCCGACGACATAGGTCGCCATGGCGAGCGCCAGCGACCAGCGCAGCGCCTCCTGACCGTAGCGGGGTTCGAGCAGGTCGCTGACGATACCGATCAGCAGCGGCCCGAGCCCGCCGCCGATCATCGTCAGGCCGAGGTTGAAGATCGCCATCGCCGTCGTACGGCGGTGCGCGGGCACGATGTCGGACATCGCGGCGTACACCGGAGCCATCCACCACACGGTGGTGATGCCGAAGATCAGATAGGCGACGATCGTGTGCGGCACCTGCAGGCCGCCAACCGTCCAACTGGCGCCGGCAGGCAGCACGTAGAAGGCCAGCCCGGCGGGCAGCGCGAGGGCGCAGCCGAGGACAGGCACGCCCAGGCGCCAGCGCGCATCGCGCGCGGCGAGCTTGTCGCTGAGCCAGCCGGCGGTCAGCGTGCCCAGCACCGCGGCCAGCCCGCCCAGCAGGCCCATCACGGCGCCAGCGTCCTTCAGCGACAGGCCGTGCGATCGCACCAAGAACGAAGGCGTCCACACGCCGATGCCGTAACCGGCGAAGCCGAGCATCAGCCCGGCCACGGTGATGCGCATGAAGGCCTTCGATTGCCAGAGGTCGCGCATCACGGTGCCGAAGGATTCGGCCGCCGCGCTCGGGCTGGCGGACGAGTGCGCGCCGCTCTCCCAGGCGCCGCGCCGCGGCTCCACGCCCGTGAAGCGCAGCAGCACCGCCGCCACGATGCCGGGAATCGCCATCCAGATGAAGGCCTGCCGCCAGCCGTAGTGGTGCGCGATCCAGCCGCCCAACGCCAATCCGAAGATGATGCCGAGCTGCGGCCCGAGCATGTAGACGCTCATCGCGCGGCCGCGCTTTTCCTTCGGATAGTGGTCGGCCACCATCGACAGCGACGGCGGCGTGCCGCCGGCCTCACCCACGGCCACGCCCACGCGCGCGAGCGCCAATGTCCAGAAGCCCACGGCCATGCCACACAGCGCCGTCATCGCGCTCCAGGCGCCGCAGCAGTACGCGACTTAGTTTCGGCGGTTGGCGCGGTCGGAATAGCGCGCCTTCGGCACGCCCCGCGCGCTGTAGACGAGCGCGAACGCCAGGCCCGAGAGCAGTCCCATTGCCGTGTCGGAGACGCCGAACTCGGTCTTGATGGGCTGCATCAGGATGCCGATGATCTGCCGGTCGGTGAAGCTCATCGTATAGACGAACAGCAGCAGCA
>JBGAII010000175.1:0-8739 GCA_044225625.1 Rubrivivax sp. | reverse complement strand
AGCTCGGTGGCGAACTTGCTCATCACGATGCCGCCCAGCGCCATCACCATGCCGCAGGACAGGTCGATGCCCGCGGTCAGGATGATCAGCGTCTGGCCGATGGCGATGACGCCGACCACCATCACCTGCTGCAGGATCAGCGAGAAGTTCTCGCCGCTGAAGAAGCGCTCGGTGGTCAGGCCGAAGAAGGCGCAGGCAATCACCAGCGCGATGAAGGGGCCGAGCTGGCCGATCGGCGGCAGCTTGCTCTTGAGGGTGCTCACGGCGTGATCCTCCGGTGTATCGGGTCGCAAGTCGAGTGGACGCCGCGGGTCCGGCTCCGCCGGCCCGCTGGCGTCGCCCCCTGGGGGGAGCGGCGCAGCCGCTACCGGGGGGTCGTCACTTTCCCCAGCACAGCTCGGTGCCGGTCTTCACGTCCTTGCTTTCCACGCCGGGCATCGGCTTGGCGGCGATCAGTGTCACGCCGGTGTCGGTGTAGCCGCTGACCTTTTTGCCGGTCTTGGCATAGTCGACGCCCGCGGCCACGCCCATCGAGGCCATCTTCAGCGGGTACTGCTGGCTGGTGGCGGCGATGACGCCGGCGCCCACGTCCTTGATGCCGGCGCAGCCGCCGTCCACCGAGACGATGATCACGCCCTTCTCCTTGCCGGCCTTCTTCAGCGCGTTGTAGGCGCCCGCCGCGGCCGGCTCGTTGATGGTGTAGACCACGTTGACGTCCTGGGCCTTCTGCAGGCAGTTCTCCATCGCCGTCTGGCCCTTGGCACGGTCGCCGTAGCTGTCGGCCATGCAGACGATGGCGGCGTCCTTGCCGAGCTCGTTGCTCTTGGCGTCCGGCGCGGCCAGGCCGAAGCCCTTCAGGAAGCCGTTGTGGCGCTGCGCGCCCACCGGGTGGCCGGGGAACAGGTCCAGCGTGACGATCTTCGCCGGCTTGCCGCCGAGCGCGGCCTTGGCGTATTCGCCGATCAGCACGCCGGCCTTGTAGTTGTCGGTGGCGAACAGCGCGTCGGTGGCGTCCGCCGGGTCGGTGGGGCTGTCCAGCGCGATGACCATCACGCCCTTGTCGCGTGCCTTCCGAACAGCCGGCACGATGGCCTTGCTGTCGCTGGGCGTGATCAGGATGGTCTTGGCGCCGGCGGCGATCATGTTCTCCATGGCCGTCACCTGGCCGGCGTTGTCGCCGTCGGTTTTGCCGGCGCCGGACAGCAGCTTCGCGCCCTTGGCCTTGGCTTCGGCGTCGGCGCCCTCCTTCATCTTCACGAAGAACGGGTTGGTTTCGGTCTTGGTGATCAGGCCGATCACCACGGGCGGGTTGGACTGGGCCATCGCGCCGCCGGCAACGAGGGCGGCACACAGGGCAGCGGGTATCAAGCGGGGCATCGTCGTCTCCTGATATGTGCGGCGCTGGCTTCAGGCCGCGTTGCGGATGAAGCGCATTGTGCCGGCCGATCTTTAATAAATCAATCTGATTGATTAATGGAAAACCCTGTAGTCACGGCCTGCCGGCTGCGCGATGCTCGCGGCCACGCGGCCCGGCTTGGGCGGCCGTGACCAGAAAGGCAGACGATGTTCGTGGTGTGTGGAGAAGCCCTGATGGACGTGTTCGGCGGCGCCGACAGCGCCCAGGGCGTGGCGCTGGATGCGCGCATCGGCGGCTCGCCGCTGAACGTGGCGATCGGGCTGGCGCGGCTGGCGCAACCGGTCGCCTTCTTCGGCGCGCTGTCCACCGGCTTCCTCGGCCAGCGCCTGATGCGGGCGCTGCGCGACGAAGGCATCCGCACCGAGGCGGTGGTCCAGGTCGACGCGCCGACAACGCTCGGCCTGGTGGGCCTGGACGAGAACGGCGTCGCCTCCTACGCCTTCTACGGCCATGGCGGCGCCGACCGGCAGCTACCGATGGCGGCGCTGGCGTGCGTGCCGGCCGCGGCGCGCGCCTTCCATTTCGGCTCCTATGCGATGGTGGTCGAGCCGGTGGCGTCGACGCAGCGCGCGCTGGTCGAACGCGAGCACACGCGCAGCCTCGTCGCTTACGACCCGAACATCCGCCTGAACGTCGAGCCCGACCTGCAACGCTGGCACGCTGCGCTGCAGTGGATGCTGCCGCGGACTCACCTGCTGAAGCTCAGCGCCGAGGACCTGGATCTGCTGTTTCCCGGCGCATCGCCGGACGCGCTGGCGCACGAATGGCTCGCGCAAGGCGTGGCCTGTGTGGTGGTCACGCAGGGCAGCGGCGGCGCCAGCGTCTGGCGAGCCGGCGAGCACTGGCATGTGGCGCCCGTGCCGGTCCAACTGGTGGACACGGTGGGCGCCGGCGACACCTTCCAGGCGGCGCTGCTGGCCGGGCTGGCCGAACGCGGTGTGCACAGCGGCGAGATGCTGCGCCGGATGCCCGGCTCGGCGCTACGGCAAACGCTGGAATTCGCCGCACGCGCGGCGGCGATCACCTGTTCGCGGCGCGGCGTGCCGCGCCGCAATGAACTGGCTTGAGCGAAGCCGGCGCTGCCGCCTCTGCGCAGCGCCTGCCGGTCAGCGCCGGCGAGCGTGCTGGGCGCTGGTCAGGCGGCGACGGCCTGCTGCGCAGCCAGGCACTTGTTGCACTTGCCGAGACCCGGCAGCCGCGGATCGGGCTTGCCATCGCCCGTCTTGAAGTTCGCCTGGCACTTGCGGCACACGTACATCTTCGAGCTGGACATCATCGGCTTGGCGCCGGGGCCCGTCGAAGGCCGCGCCGCCGTGTACTCGGCTTGCGTCTGTCGCAGCCGGGGCCCGGTTTCGGAGACGACTGGTGCAGATGAACGTTTGGTGGCCATGTGCTTGTTCCCGGAAACCTGTTGATTTTAGCGGAAGAGCGACAAGCCCGTGCGTCAGGGATTACCGCGGCCCGTTCACAGGCGCCGGTGGCGCAGCGCCGGCAGCTGCGTGCGCACCTCGTCGCGCCGCGCCGGATCGACCTCGGCCAGCACCACGCCCTCGCCTTCGGCCTGCAGCGCCAGCACTTCGCCCCAGGGGTCGACGATCATGCTGTGGCCCCACGTGCGGCGGCCGTTCTCGTGCCGTCCACCCTGCGCGGGCGCCAGCACCACGCACTGGTTCTCCACCGCGCGGGCACGCAGCAGCAACTCCCAGTGCGCCTGCCCGGTGGTGTAGGTGAAGGCGCTGGGCACGCAGATCAGGTCGCAGGGCGGCCGCATCAGCGCGCGGTACAGCTCGGGGAAACGCAGGTCGTAGCAGACGCTCAGGCCCACGCGCAACGGGCCGGCCTGCAGCGCCACCGGTTCGCTGCCCGCTTCGAGCACGCGGCCCTCGTCGAAGCGCTCGAGGCCGTTGTCGAAGGCGAACAGATGCATCTTGTCGTAGCGCGCCGCCAGGCTGCCGTCGGGCGCGAACACCAGCGAGCTGTTGCGCACCCGGCCTGCGCCGACGCCGCGCAGCGGCAGCGTGCCGCCGACGATCCACAGCGCATGAGCGCGCGCCTGCGCCGCCAGGAAGTGCTGGATCGGCCCGTCGCCGGGCACCTCGGCAATCGCCAGCTTGTCGTCGTCGCGACGGCCCATCAGGCAGAAGTACTCCGGCAGCGCGACCAGGCCGGCGCCGGCGGCGGCGGCCCGCGCGATCAGCGCCGCGGCGGCGTCGAGGTTGCGATCCACCTCGGGCGTGGACACCATCTGCAGTGCGGCGATCTTCATCCTGGCGGCCTCTTTTCGGTGGGGTTGGCAAGCGGCGACGACGGCGGCACGGGCAGCGAAGGGGTCGCCGCCGGCGCCTGCACCGGGCCGGCCACGCGCTGCACCTGCGGATCGGCCCAGGAGCCGGTGATGTGCAGTTCGCTCGTGCCGGCCGCGATCAGCGGCTCGCGCAATGCCCATTGTGCGAACAAGGTGCCCAGGCCGATGGCCGGGTTGATGGCCATCGTCGCCAGCGCGGCGCCGGTGGCATCGAAGTCCGGCACGATCAGCACGCGCAGGTCCTGCGTCTCGCGCAGCAGGTCGGCGCTGCCCTGCATCAGCACCGTGGCCTGCGCGCCGCGCATCTGCAGGTTCGAGGTTTCGGCAACACCGCGCGTCACCTTGACGTCGCCTTCGATGCTGTCGAAGGCGAAGCCCTGCTGGAACAGGTCGCGGAAGTCCAGCGACAGTCGTCGCGGCAGCGCCGACAGGCTGAGCACCCCGAGCAGCCGCGCACTGCCGACCTCGGCATGCAGGAACTGGCCGGCGTCGACGTCCAGCCGCAGCTGCCCGCCGAGACTCGGGTAGTCCAGCGTCAGCGGTGAGCCGGCCCACGACAGCTGCCCCTGCAGGCGGCCCTTGCCGCCGCGCATCGACTGGCCGGCCCCCAGGCGATCGAGGAAGGCGCCGCTGTCGTTCAGGTCGAGCTTGAAGTCCAGCGCCATGCGCCGCGCACCGAGCGGCGACCAACGGCCGCTGGCTTCGAGCTGCGCCTCGGGCATGGTCAGCGCCAGGCGATCGAGCTGCCACTCACGCACGCCGGCACGCGCCGGCAACGGCCGGTTCACCGCCTGCACCTGCAGCTTGCCGAGCCTGCGCCCGCGCAGCTCGAAATCGTCGACCACGACGTCCAGCGCCGGCACGTTGGCCGGCGGCTGGCTGAGCAGGCTCTCCACCGTCGCCACCTCGGTCTGCGGCAGCGACAGGCGTTGCAGACGTGCCGTCAGCCGGCTGTCCGGCGCCGCGCGGTACTGCAGTTCTCCGGCCAGTTGGTCGGCCTGCACCTGGGCACGCCAGAGGGCGTCGTCCGGACCGCCCTGGCGCGTCAACGTGGCATTGACGTGTGACAGGACGCGCGCACCCGAATGCAGCTCGTCGGCGCGCAGCTGGATCGTCTGCGGCATGAAGCCACCGTTTGCGCCATGGGCACCGTCGACGGCCAGGCCGCCGCGCTCGGCGACGGCCTGCCAGGCGTCGACGTCCACGCGGCCGAGATTCAGCGCCGCCTGCACGCCGCCGGCCGGCAACGCCGGCAGTGCGTCCTGCACCGCCATGGCACCGCGCAGCACCCGGGGTTCGGCCGTGCTCAGGTCACGTTCGAAACGTGCCTTCAACACATCACCCAGGTCGAGCTGCAGGCTGTCGCGGTTGCGGGCGGTTCCGCCGTCGGCCGCCGGCCCGACCTGCAGTCGCAGCGGCAGCGCACTGCCGGCGGCCGCCTTGCCCAGCGGCGGCGGCAGATCGAGCGTCATGCCCACCAGGTTGCTGCTCAGCGTGAACTCGCTGCGGCCATCGGCCACGGCCAGCGTGCCGCGCCAGGCGGCCTGGCCGCGCATCAGGCTGCCGGCGCGGGCCAGGGCGGGCAGCGGCGAAGTGCGCAGCGCGTCGGCCGCGGCCAGGCCCTGCGCGCTGAAGCGCAGTGTGCCGTCGCTGCCCACCGTGCCGTCGATGGCGGTGTCGCCGCCGAGCAGCCGCGCCGTCAGTCCGCGCAGTTGCAGCCCCTGCGGCGAGAAGTCGATGGCCCCGCGCACGCCGGACAGCGGCGGCAGGTCCGGATGCAGCCGCAGATCGTTGCCCGGCAACTGCACGCTGCCGCGCGCCACCGCCTTCGCGCCATGGGCCAGCGGCAGCGTCAGGCCGAGCTGCAGTTCGCTGGCGCCGCCCGCCTGCATGCCGGCCAGGGTGTCGGCACGCGTGCCGAGCGGCAGCAGTCGCGCGAAGCGCAGCAGGTCGGACGCCGGGCCCTTGCCGTGCCCCTGCAGCATCAGCTCGGCCTGCGGCGTGCCCAACTCGGCGATGCCGCCGCCGACATCCTGCAGGTGGTAACCGAGGATCTGCCCCTGCAGCCCGCGCAGATGCATCGCATGGCGCTCGAACTCGATTTCGCCGCTGGCCTGCTCCACCACCGGCCAGGTCGAGGGTGGATCACCGGAGCGGCCGGGCGCGAAGGCATAGCGCAGGTCCTTGACCTGCAGCGTGATGCGGAACTCGCCCTGGCGCGGGTCGCGGAACGGGAAGTCAGCCAGGTTGCCCTGGAGCTTGAACGCGGCCGAACTGACGTTGCCGCCCTGCACCGCCGCCTGCACGTAGTCGCGCGCCGGCGCATGGATCGCCAGCGGCAGGTAACGCGCCACGCTGGTGGCACGCACGCGCTGCAGCCGGGCGCCGAGTTCCAGGTGCCCGGGGAATCGCTCGGCAGCGCCGCTGTGCCAGACGGCATGCCCTTCGCCCTGCAGGTCGGCATTGGCCAGGCTGAGCTTCTTCAGCTCCAGCGTCAGGGCCGGCGGCCCTTCGAGCCGGGAGCTGATGCGCCAGCCGAGCATCGCGTCCAGCGACTCCAGCGGCAGCTCCTCCTGCTCCCACAGCCCCGGAAAGACCAAGCCGCCATCCTTGATCGTCAGCCGGGCATCGCCGCCGTTTTCATCGGCCGACAGCTGGATCTGTGCGCGCTGCACACCCGGCCGACCGGGCCGGCCGCCGGGGTCGGGTGCGGCCCGCAGCGCGACGTCGGCCAGCCGCGCCTTCAGCTGGTAGTGCTCCGGCGCCTCCAGTGCGCCGTCCCAGCGCAACTGCAGGCTGTCGACACGGCCCTGCGGCGCCAGCCCGGCGAGCCAGTTGCGGTGCGTGTCGGCCATCGGCAGGTGTTCGGCGAGCTGCGCCAGAAGATCCAGGTCCAGCCCCTGGGCCTGCAGGTCGCCGCCGGTAATGGGCGTGGCCGCTGCCGGCCACGGCTCGCGCAGGTTCTGCGCCTGCCGCCAGGCCACGCTGAAGTCGCCGCCGGGCCATGACCGGCCGTCGCGGGTCAGTACGGTCAGGTCGCCCACCTGCAGCCGCATGCCATCGGCCTGTCGCCGCGCATCGAGCCGGCCCTGCAGCTGGTCCAGCTGCAGCGTGCGCAGCGTCGGCGCCAGCTGCAGCGCCACCGCGCGCAGCGCGAAGTCCAGCGTCGCCCGGCGCGCCGACCCCTCGGCGATGTCCAGCCAGGCCCGCAGCGCACCTTCGCCACCGCCCAGGTCGAAGGGCAGCGTCAGGTGGCGGTGCAGCTGCGCCGCATCGACCTGCGGAAACTCGGCGTAGAGCGTGCCGCTCCAGCGGTCGAGCTCGCCCACCGGCGCAAGCAGCGGCTGAGTGAAGCGCCCGCGCAGCGTGAAGCGCTGGCCCCAGTCGACCGGCGGCGTGGCATCCAGCCGCAGTTCATGCCGGCGCGGGCCGTTGCGCAGCACCACGTCGACCTGGCTCAGCACGAGCGGCGGCGCGCGGCTGCGCTCGTCGGTCCAGTGCAGTTCCGCATGGCGCACGATGAACTCGGGCTGGCGCAGGAACCAGTCGCGCGCGCGGGTGTCGCTGCTGCCCACACTGCCTTCCCAGTCGAGCCCGGCGACGTGCACCCGGCCCTGCGCGTCGCGCCGCACCTGCAGCCGCGCGCCGTCGATCAGCACCTGCTGGAAACGCAGCGTCAACGACAGCAGCGACTGCGGTGCCAGCGCGGTGCTGACCTCGCCGAGCACCAGCGCCTCGCGTCCCTGCGGATCAAAGACGCGCAGATCGCGCAGGCGCAGCGTCGGCACCCAGCCGCTGGACTGCACCTGGATCGCGCCGATGCTCAGCCTCAGCCCCACGGCCCGGCTGGCCGCGGCTTCGATGCGCGGACGCCATTCGTCGATGTGCGGCAGAATCGCCCAGTGCAGCGCCAGCCAGGCGGCGAGCAGCAGGCCCCACACCAGCAGCACGCCGAACAGAGCCAGGCGCCCTGCGGTGCGCAGCCACTGCCAGCGGCGCGGCAATGCAGCTTCAGACCCAGGAGACGATGGTGAAACCATTCGGCGATACAGCTAAGGCGCGGCGCACCGGCGGCCGCGGGGCCTGGGTCACGGGTGGGCGACACGGGTCGCGCAAGCCAATCTAGCACAGCGCCCCGGCCCGGCCGCATGGCATCCGAACCGTCGATCGACGCCGTCACAGGCGCAGTCAGCGCGGCGCACAGCCGCTACGTGCAGCGCGTGCGGCGGCGCTATGCCGACGAGCTGTCGCTGCTGCCGGCAGGCGCCTTCGATGCCGCCGCGGTGCGTGCGCTGGTCCAGCGGCTGTGCGAAGGCGGCCGTGAACTGCGGTCGGCGTTGCGCGTCGCGCGCCAGTTGTGCCTGGAGCGCCTGGCGGTGCTGGACGTCGAACAGGCCGCGCCACTGGACACCGTCACCGGCGGCATGACCGCGCTGGCCGAAGCCACGCTGGAGCTGGCGCTGGCCCGGGCACTGGCCGACATCGGGGAGCGCCACGGCGAGCCTCGCGACGCACAGGGCCGGCGCATCGACTTCTGGATCGTCGGCATGGGCAAGCTCGGCGCGCGCGAGCTCAATGTCTCGTCGGACATCGACCTGATCTACGTCTACGAGGACGAAGGCGAGACCAGCGGCCCGCAGCGCATCAGCGCGCACGAGTTCTTCGCCCAGGTGGCACGCAAGCTGTACGCGCTGATCGGCGACACCACCGAAGACGGCTTCGTGTTCCGCGTCGATCTGGCGTTGCGCCCGAACGGCAACTCCGGCCCGCCGGTGTGCAGCCTGCCGATGCTGGAGGAATACCTTCAGGTGCAGGGCCGTGAATGGGAGCGCTTCGCCTGGCTGAAAAGCCGCGTGGTCGCGCCGCGCGCCAGCGTGACCAGCGGCCGGGCGCTGGCCTTGCGCGAGCTGATCACGCCCTTCGTCTACCGTCGTTACCTCGACTATGGCGTGTTCGAGGGCCTGCGCCAGCTGCACCGCAAGATCCGCGACGAGGCGCAGCGCCGCGCCGCCGGCCG
>JBGAII010000174.1:0-8905 GCA_044225625.1 Rubrivivax sp. | reverse complement strand
AGCTCGCCGCCGGCCAGCGAGCGCCGCAGTTGCAGGGCCTCGGCCACGTGTGCCGTGGCGATGTGCTCGCTACCGGCCAGGTCGGCAATGGTGCGCGCCACCTTCAGGGCGCGGTGCAGGCTGCGCGCCGACCAATGCAGCCGCGTGGCCGCCTGCTGTGCGAACCGTGCAGCCGTGTCGTCGAGCGGGCAGTGGGCGTCGATGCCGGCGGCATCGAGCAAGGCGTTGCTGTGCCCTTGCCGCAGCAGCTGGCGCTCGCGCGCCGCTGCGACGCGGGCCGCCACGCTGGCCGAAGACTCGCCTTCCGCTTCGGCCAGCAGCGCCTCGGGCTTGACGGCATGCACCTCCACCTGCATGTCGATGCGGTCGAGCAACGGGCCCGACAGCCGGGCCTGGTAGCGCGAGATCGCATCGGGCGTGCAACGGCAGTTGCGGCCGGTGGCGGCGAAGGCACCGAGGTAGCCGCAGGGGCAGGGGTTCATTGCCGCGAGCAGCTGGAAGCGCGCCGGAAAGGTGGCCTGCCGCGCGGCCCGCGAAATGGTGATGCAGCCGCTCTCCAGCGGCTCGCGCAGCGCCTCCAGCGCGCTGCGCTGATGCTCCGGCAGTTCGTCCAGGAACAGCACGCCGCCGTGGGCCAGTGAAATTTCGCCCGGCCGCGGCGGCGAGCCACCGCCGACCAGCGCCACTGCGCTGGCCGAATGGTGAGGCGAACGAAATGGCCGCTGGCCGAAGGCCTGCACGTCAGCGCCCGATGCGGCCAGTCCCTGCAGTGCGGCGCTGTCCAGCGCCTCGGTCTCGTCCATCGGCGGCAGGATGCCGGGCAGGCGCTGCGCCAGCATCGACTTGCCGGTGCCTGGTGGGCCGACAAAGAGCAGGCTGTGCGCGCCGGCGGCGGCGATCTCCAGCGCCCGCTTCGCCGCGGCCTGGCCCTTGACGTCGCGCAGATCGGGCGCTGCGCGCGCCGGCAGCGAGGCGGCAGGCGCGGGCTGGGCGCGGGGCAGCGGCACCGCGGCGTCGCCGGGCTGCAGCGACTGCAGTACCTGCAGCAGGCTGTCCGCCGCGCGGATGTCGAGGCCGCCGACATGCGCCGCCGCCTGTGCGCTGGCCGTGGGCAGCACCAGACGGCGCCGGCTGGATTCGCGGCGCAGCGCGAGGGCCAGGGCCAGCGCCCCGCGGACCGGCCGCAGGTCGCCGGCCAGCGACAGTTCGCCGGCGAACTCGCAGTCCTGCAGCTGTGCCGTGTCCAGCAGCCCCGATGCGGCCAGGATGCCGAGCGCGATCGGCAGGTCGAAGCGGCCCGATTCCTTCGGCAGGTCGGCCGGCGCCAGGTTGACGGTGATGCGCTGGTTGTGAGGGAACGCGAAGCCGCTCTGCAGCATCGCGGCGCGCACGCGCTCGCGTGACTCCTTGACCTCGGTGTCCGCCAGGCCGACCAGCGTGAAGCTGGGAAGGCCGTTCGCCAGATGCACCTCCACAGTCACGGCCTGGGCATGCAGGGCATTCAGCGCACGACTGTGGACGACGGCAAAGGACATGGCTGCGCATCATGCCCGAGAGCGGGAGCGCCTTTCTTGCGCCTGATCGCCGGTCGCGAACCATGTCGGTGCGCGCGTGCCAACTTGGTGCCTCTCGCGGGCTTGGCCTGCGCAACCGGTGCGCATTCACCGAATTGGCGCATTGGCACGCTTTCTGCATAACGGCTCGCGCAACGATTTTCCCCACTCATCACCATCCGGAGCCATCACGATGAAGCTTTCGCAGATTTCCCTGGCCGCGCTGCTGGCCGTGAGCGCCTTGCCCAGCCTGGCGCAGACCGCTGCCGCGCCGGCGGCCGAACCCGACTTCACCGTCACCGGCAACCTCGGCATCTTCTCCGACTATCGCTTCCGCGGCATTTCGCAAACCAACAAGAACCCCGCGATCCAGGGCGGCATCGACCTGAACACCAAGTGGGGCCTCTACCTGGGCAACTGGAACTCCAACGTCGATGCCAATGGCTTCAGCGGCGCCAACATCGAGATGGACTTCTACGGCGGCTGGAAGACCACCTTCGAGGGCGGCTTCGGGCTGGATCTGGGCGTGCTGTACTACTACTACCCGGGCTCGGGCAACCAGTCGAGCTACCCGGGGAGCTGGAAGACGAACAACACCGAGCTGTACATCGGCGGCAGCTGGGGTCCGCTGGCGCTGAAGTACTCGTACGCCGTGTCCGACTTCTTCGGCGTGCCGGGCACCAAGGGCGCCTACTACGTGCTGCTCAGCGGCGCACACGACTTCGGCAACGGCTTCGGCATCAACGCGTCGGTCGGCTACCAGGGCGGTCTGAAGGCCGGCGATCCGGGCTACAGCTCCTGCGTCACCGAAATCAACGGCACCGTGGCCTGCAGCATCACCGACTACAAGCTCGGCGGCACCTACACCATCGACGGTTGGGTCATTGGCCTGGCGTACGTGTCGACCAACCGCGACCTGGCCGGCTGGACCGACCCGGCCAAGAACATCAGCAACGGCACGGCGCTGGTGTCCGTCACCAAGACCTTCTGATCATCGAGGAGTCCAGACCATGAAGATGGTGACCGCCATCGTCAAGCCCTTCAAGCTCGACGAAGTTCGTGAAGCCCTCAGCGCGATCGGCGTACAGGGCGTCACGGTGACCGAGGTCAAGGGCTTCGGCCGCCAGAAGGGGCACACGGAGCTGTACCGCGGCGCGGAGTACGTCGTCGACTTCCTGCCGAAGGTGAAGATCGAGGCGGCGGTCGACGATGCGCTGGTCGAGCGCGTGATCGAGGCCATCGAGACCGCGGCCCGCACCGGCAAGATCGGCGACGGCAAGATCTTCGTTTCCACGCTGGAACAGGTGCTGCGCATCCGTACCGGCGAGACCGGCAAGGACGCGCTCTAAGGGCGGGCCACCCATCTGCCCGGTTCGCCGCCTGCCGTGAACGGCGCCTCAGGGCGCCGGGCAGGGCGGGCGCGCGGGCGGCACACACGGAAGCAACCATGAAGAAACTCATCGCAATCCTTGCCCTGGGCGTTGCCGCCCTGGGCTTCTCGACGGCGTCGCTGGCCCAGGACACGGCCGCCTCCGCACCGGCGGCAGCCGCATCGGCCGAAGCGGCGGCTGCCGCCGCTCCGGCTGCCTCGGCGGCCGAAGCTCCCGCGGCCGCGGCGCCGACGCCCAACAAGGGTGACGTCGCCTGGATGCTGGTGTCCACGATGCTGGTCATCATGATGACGGTGCCGGGCCTGGCGCTGTTCTACGGCGGCCTGGTGCGCAGCAAGAACATGCTGTCCATCCTGATGCAGGTGATGGTCACGTTCTCGCTGATCGTCGTCATCTGGTGCATCTACGGCTACAGCCTGGCCTTCACCGAGAACAACTCATTGATCGGCGGCTTCGACAGGCTGTTCATGAAAGGCTTGTTCGACCCGGCGACCGGCACCTTCGCGATGGGCGCGACCTTCAGCAAGGGCGTGGTCATTCCGGAACTGCTGTTCGCCGCCTTCCAGGCGACCTTCGCCGGCATCACCTGCTGCCTGATCGTCGGCGCCTTCGCCGAACGCATGAAGTTCTCGGCGGTGCTGCTGTTCAGCGTGCTGTGGTTCACCTTCAGCTATGCGCCGATCGCGCACATGGTCTGGTTCTGGATGGGCCCGGATGCCTATGCGAGCGCCGATCTGGTCGACGGCCTGAACGCCAAGGCCGGCTACCTGTGGCAGATGGGCGCGCTGGACTTCGCCGGCGGCACCGTGGTGCACATCAACGCGGCGGTGGCGGGGCTGGTCGGCGCCTACATGGTCGGCAAGCGCATCGGCTACGGCAAGGAGGCGATGGCGCCGCACAACCTGCCGCTGACGATGGTCGGCGCCTCGCTGCTGTGGGTCGGCTGGTTCGGCTTCAACGCCGGTTCGGCGCTGGAAGCGGGCAACAGCGCGGTGCTGGCCTTCATGAACACCTTCAGCGCCACGGCGGCGGCGGTGCTCGGCTGGTGTCTGGGCGAGACGCTGATGCGCGGCAAGGCTTCGATGCTGGGTGCGGCCTCGGGTGCGGTGGCGGGTCTGGTGGCGATCACCCCGGCCGCCGGCAACGTCGGCCTGATGGGCGCGATCATCATCGGCCTCATCGCCGGCCTCGCCTGCCTGTGGGGCGTGAACGGCCTGAAGCGCATGCTCGGTGCCGATGACTCGCTGGACGTGTTCGGCGTGCACGGCGTCGGCGGCATCGTCGGCGCGCTGCTGACCGGCGTGTTCAACACCCAGGAACTGGGTGGCCCCGGCCTGGTGACCGACTGGGTCACCGCCGCCGTCGGCTCCAACGGCATCGCGGCGCAGGTGTGGATCCAACTGAAGGCCGTGCTGGTGACCGTCGTCTGGTCCGCGGTCGTGGCCTTCATCGCCTTCAAGATCGTCGACCTGACGATCGGGCTGCGCGTCACCGAAGAGGAAGAGCGCGAAGGCCTGGACATCAGCTCGCACGGCGAGACCGCCTACAGCAAGTAACTCTCAAGGACTGTTTGGGCGAGTTCGGGGCTGCCTTCGGGCAGCCCTTTTTTGTCGCCGGGCCGTCCTCGACGCCGGTGCCCGGCGATGCGCCTGTCCGTTGGACCGCACCTAGAATGAGCCCATGGTTCCGCACCTCATCACCTCGTTGAACGGCCCGATCAACGAGCTCGAGCAACGCATCCTGGAATCGATGCCGGCGATCGAACGCTGGTTCCGGCTCGAATGGATGGAGCACACGCCGCCGTTCTACTGTTCGGTGGACCTGCGCAATGCCGGCTTCAAGCTTGCGCCGGTGGACACCGACCTGTTCCCTTCCGGCTTCAACCACCTGACCACCGAGATGCTGCCGCTGGCGGTGCAGGCTGCGATGGCCGCCATCGAGAAGATCTGTCCCGAAGCCAAGAACCTGTTGCTGATCCCGGGGCCGAAGCTGCGCAACAGCTTCTACCAGGCCAGCCTGCAGCGGCTGGTCGCGGTGTTCACGCAGGCTGGCCTGAACGTGCGGCTGGGCACGCTCGATCCGAGCATCAAGCAGCCGCTGCATCTGACGCTGGCGGACGGCGGCGAGCTGACGCTGGAGCCGCTGGTGCGCACGCGCGGCCGGCTCGGGCTGAAGAACTTCGACCCGTGCACGATCCTGCTGAACAACGATCTGTCCGACGGCGTGCCGAAGGTGCTGCAGGGCCTGCACGAGCAGTATCTGCTGCCGCCGCTGCATGCCGGCTGGACCGTGCGCCGCAAGTCGCACCATCTGCGCAGCTATGAAGAGGTGGCGAAGAAGTTCGCCAAGCTGCTGGGCATGGACCCTTGGCTGATCAACCCGATGCACGCCTTGTGCGGGCAGGTGGACTTCCGCGAGAGCGACGGCCTCGACTGCGTGCGCGGCCATGTCGAGACGCTGCTGGCCAAGATCAAGCGCAAGTACAAGGAATACGGCATCAACGAACGGCCGTTCGTCGTCGTCAAGTCCGATGCCGGCTCCAGCGGCATGGGCATCCTGACGGTGCGCGACGTCAAGGACGTGGATGCGATCGTGCGCGCCGCCGGCGACGTGCCGTCGCCCGGCGCGGTGCTGGTGCAGGAAGGCGTGCCGACCTACGAGCGCATGAACGACGCGGTGGCCGAGCCGGTGGTCTACATGATCGACCGCTACGTGGTCGGCGGCTTCTACCGCATCCATGCCGAGCGTGGCATCGACGAGAACCTGGCCGCCCCCGGTTCGGCCTTCGTGCCGCTGGCCTTTGCCTCCAGCACGCAGTTGCCGCGGCGCGGCGAAAAACCCGGTGCCAGCCCGCCGAACCGCTTTTACATGTACGGCGTCATCGGCCGGCTCGCCATGGTCGCGGCCAGCTACGAGCTGGAAGCGACCGACCCCGAAGCCGAGGTCTACGCGTAGCAGCCGCGAGACAGGCCGCCTGCCGCGCCGGTGCGGTGCTGCGGGCGCAAAGGCACAATGCGGCAACGCCATGCCGCGCGAGGCGGCGAACTGTCCTTCTTGAGATCCTCCCACACCCCGCGCAGTCCCGCCGCCCTGGCCGCCCTCACACTCGGCGCGCTGGGCGTGGTGTATGGCGACATCGGCACCAGCCCGCTGTACGCGCTGAAGGAGGTCTTCCACGGCGGCCACGTCGCGGCCACGCACGACAACGTCGTCGGTGTGCTGTCGCTGATCTTCTGGACGATGACCGTCATCGTCTCGCTGAAGTACGTGCTGCTGGTGCTGCGCGCCGACAACAACGGCGAGGGCGGCCTGATCGCGATGCTGGCATTGGCCACGATGGCCGTGAAGGACCGCCCGCGCCTGCGCGGCGTGCTGCTGACGGTGGGCCTGTTCGGCACTGCGGTGTTCTATGGCGACGGTGTCATCACGCCGGCGATCTCGGTGCTGTCCGCCGTCGAAGGCCTGGAAGTGGTGGCACCGGCACTGCACCATGCGGTGATTCCTATCACCCTGGTGGTGCTGACTGCGCTGTTTGCGGTGCAGCGCTTCGGCACCGGCGGCATCGGCCGCGCCTTCGGGCCGGTGACGCTGCTGTGGTTCGCTACGCTGATCGCGCTGGGCCTGCCGCACATCGTCGACCACCCGCACGTGCTGGTGGCGCTGAACCCGGTGTACGCCTTCAACTTCTTCGCCGCGCAACCGCTGGTGGCCTTCATCGGGCTCGGCGCGGTGGTGCTGGTGGTCACCGGCGGCGAGGCGCTGTATGCCGACCTGGGCCACTTCGGCAAGCTGCCGATCCGCATCGCCTGGTACGGGCTGGTGATGCCGGCGCTGGTGATCAACTACTTCGGCCAGGGCGCGCTGCTGCTGCAGCAGCCCGAGGCCATCTCCAACCCCTTCTACCTGATGGCGCCCCAGTGGGCCGGGCTGCCGCTGGTGGTGCTGGCCACCGCGGCCACGGTCATCGCCTCGCAGGCGCTGATCACCGCCGCGTTCTCGGTGACCAAGCAGGCCGTGCAGCTGGGCATGCTGCCGCGCATGCGCATCCATCACACGTCGGTGCGTGACACCGGGCAGATCTACCTGCCGGCGGTGAACTGGGGGCTGTACGTGTTCATCGTGCTGGCGGTGGCGCTGTTCCGCAACTCGTCGAACCTGGCCTCGGCCTACGGCATTGCGGTCACGCTGGACATGACCATCACCACGGTGATGACCTTCTTCGTCATCCGCTACGGCTGGAAGTACCCGTTGTGGCTGTGCGTGGCGGCCACCGGCATCTTCTTCGTCGTCGACGTCACCTTCTTCGCATCGAACATGCTGAAGCTCTTCGCCGGCGGCTGGTTCCCGCTGGTCATCGGCATCGGCATGTTCACGTTGATGCAGACCTGGATCACCGGGCGCAAGCTGGTGACGCGCCGGCTGCAGAGCGAAGCCATCGACCTGCCGGGCTTCCTGGATGCGGTGTTCCTGAGCCCGCCGACGCGCGTGGACGGAACGGCGGTGTTCCTGGCCGCCGAGGAAGGGCTGACGCCGAACGCACTGTTGCACAACCTGAAGCACAACAAGGTGCTGCACCAGTACAACCTGTTCGTCTCGGTCAAGCACCACGAGGTGCCGTGGATCGGCTTCGACCAGCGCGTGCAGATGACGTCGCTGGGCCACGACTGCTGGCAGGTGACGTTGCACTTCGGCTTCAAGAACGACCCCGACGTGCCCGAGGCGCTGAAGCTGCTGGAAGGCCGCGGCGTGCCGCTGGACGACATGGAGACCAGCTACTTCCTGTCGCGCGACAGCGTGATCCCGACGCTCGGCGAGGGCATGGCGCTGTGGCGCGAGAAGCTGTTTGCCGGCATGCACCGCAATGCCGCCGCGGCGGCCGATTTCCTGAACCTGCCGGCCAACCGCATCGTCGAACTGGGTTCGAAGGTCGAGATCTGAGCTTGCGCCGCTTCTGGAACGACCTGTCGCTGTCCGCCGTCGTCGCCGGCTTCGTCGCCGTGCTGGTCGGCTTCACCAGCTCGGTGGTGCTGGTCTTCGCCGCGGCGCAGGCGCTGGGTGCGACACCGGCGCAGACCACGTCGTGGATGTGGGCGCTGGGCGTCGGCATGGCCGCCACCTCGATCGGCCTGTCGCTGTGGACCCGTCAGCCGGTGCTGACCGCCTGGTCCACGCCGGGCGCGGCGCTGCTCGCCGGCACCAGCGGCGTGGCGATGGGCGAGGCGGTCGGCGCCTTCGTCGTCTGCAGCGCGCTGATTCTGCTGGCCGGGCTGACGCGGGCCTTCGAGCGTGTGATGGACCGCATCCCCCAGGCCATTGCCTCGGCGCTGCTGGCCGGGGTGCTGGCGCGTTTCGGCCTCGATGCCGTCGGCGCGGTCAAGACGGCGCCGCTTCTGGTGTGCGTGATGGTGCTGGTCTTCCTGCTCGGGCGACGCCGCTGGCCGCGCTACGCGGTGCCCGGCGTGCTGCTGGCCGGCGTTGCGGTGGCTGCGTGGCAGGGCCGGCTGAACACCGAGGCCATCGTGTGGGAACTGGCCACGCCGGTGTGGACACCGCCGCAGTTCAGCCTGAGCGCGCTGATGGGCGTGGCGCTGCCGCTGTTCGTGGTGACGATGGCCTCGCAGAACCTGCCCGGCGTCGCGGCGCAGCGCGCCGCCGGCTACCAGACGCCGGTGTCGCCCAGCATCGCCGTGACCGGTCTGGCCGGCATGCTGCTCGCGCCCTTCGGCGGTTATGCCTTCAACCTGGCGGCGATCACCGCGGCGATCTGCATGGGCCGCGAGGCGCATGAGGATCCAACGCGCCGCTACACCGCCAGCGCCGCCGCCGGCTTCTTCTACCTGCTGCTCGGCCTGGTCGGCGGCGCGGTCGTCGGGCTGCTGCAGGCCTTTCCGCGCGAGCTGGTGCTGGTGGTGGCCGGGCTGGCGCTGCTGGGCACGATCTCCGGCGGCCTGGCGGCGGCGC
>JBGAII010000173.1:0-9194 GCA_044225625.1 Rubrivivax sp. | reverse complement strand
GGCCCGGGAGCCAGAAGCTCCCGGGCCTTTTTGTTGGGCAGCCCATGCGGGCTACCAGTTGCGGATGTCGGGGTTGCGGTAGCTGAACTGGTTCGGCACGTCCGGGTTGGAGAACGAGAAGGACATGCTCAGCTCCAGCGCCGTCACCTGATGCCACCAGCCGAGCGGGAGGAACACCGTCTCCCCCGGGTTGACGATCACGTCGAGCACGGTCACACGCGCAAAGTCCGGATAGCGGTGCAGGTCGGGACGGTCGATGTCGATCGGGCTGTAGACATCGTGGTAGTTGTACAGATGCGGCGTCTCCAGCGGCGAGATGAAACGCCAGCGCTTGCGGCCCGCCACCTGGGTGTGGAAGAGCATCAGCGTGTCGTGGTGCAGCGGCGTC
Organism: Rubrivivax sp.; assembly: GCA_044225625.1. GTDB lineage: Bacteria > Pseudomonadota > Gammaproteobacteria > Burkholderiales > Burkholderiaceae_C > Rubrivivax. The sequence continues at coordinate 8,806 of JBGAII010000173.1, read as the reverse complement.
ACCGTGCCGGCAGGACCGAACCAGAACGAGCAGCTGCGCGCCAGCTGCGAGGCGTCGCAATAGTCGGGCAGGCTGCCGATGTCGTCGAGCAGCGATGCGAATTCGGGCCGGCGCAGCAGTTCGTTGTTGGCCGTCAGGTAGTGGTCGTTGCTCGGTCCGCTGGCGAGCACGTGGTCGACGAAATCGCCCAGCCGCACCCGGCGACGGTGCTGCAGCTTGTTCTGCTCGTACTGCGGATCGGCGTGGCGCCCGGCCTGGATCTCGACCTCGACGTGGCCGAAGCGCCGCTGCAGGTCTTGTGGCGACCAGCGACGCAGCGCCGGCCAGTCGCGCGCCAGCCCGGTGATCACGACCGGCCGGCAGCCGCGCACGAAGCGCTCGACGAACTCGTCTCGGCTCAGCTGGTCGCGCCGCTCCACCTGGGCGTAGGCCGGGTCCGATTCCCACAATGATTGGAGGTTCGCGGTCACCGACTCGAGCTTGCGCAGCAGTTGCTGGTGGCGCAGTGCGGCCAGGTAGACCGGGTCGTGTTCCAGCGCCTGCAGTGCGCTGACGCTGGATTGCGGGTCCAGGCCCGCGCCGACCATCGTCTGCAGCATCGAGTCCGGCGTGCAGCCGCGCAAGCGGTTCTCGGCCACCCATTGGCGCCAGCCGTCGTCCAGCGGCCGCCCCTGGGGCGCGAGGGGACGAGGACGCGGTGCGGGGGCGGTCAATTTGCCTGACATGCGCTTCGATATCCTTGCTTCGCCTCAGTATCGCAAAGCCCCGCTGCCTGTTCTGTTGCCGATGCGCCCACGTACACCGTTGCTCACCCCCCGCATGCAGGGGTTGCTGCAGCGTATCGAACGCGCCCAGCGCGCGCCCTTTCATGCCTTGACGCCGCCGCAGGCGCGCGCGAGCTATGAGGCGGTTGCCGAGATCCTGGACCTGCCGCGCGTGCCGCTGCCGCGGGTCGAAGACCTCAAGGTGCCGGCCGCCGATGGCGCGCCTTTGGGTGCGCGCCTGTATGCCGTCAGCGATGCCCGCCTGCCCACTCTGCTGTACCTGCATGGAGGCGGTTTCGTCGTCGGCTCGTTGGAGACCCATGACAGCCTTTGTCGGCAACTCGCGCTGCGCAGCGGGGCGGCAGTGCTGGCACTCGACTACCGGCTGGCGCCCGAGCATCGCTTTCCCACCGCGGTCGACGACGCCTGGGCCGCCCTGCAGTGGCTGGCGCGTCATGGCGATGGCCTCGGCCTCGATGGCCGCCGCCTCGCGGTCGGCGGCGACAGCGCCGGCGGAACCCTGGCAGCGGTGTGCGCGTTGCGGGCCCGCGACCAGGGCCTGCACCTGGGGCTGCAGCTGCTGATCACGCCCGGCACGGCGGCGCGGGGCGACAGCGTGTCGCGCCGCCTGTTCGCCAAGGGCTTCCTGCTCGACGAGAGCACGATCGAGTGGTTCTTCGACCAGTACATCGAACCGGCGCAACGCAGCGACTGGCGCTTTGCGCCGCTGCTGTGCGACGACCTGGACGACGTCGCGCCGGCCTGTGTCATCCTTGCGGAGTGCGATCCGGTGGTCGACGAGGGCCTGGCTTATGCCGACCGCTTGCGCGGCGCGGGTGTATCGGTCAGGCTGGAGCTCTACCGCGGTCTGACGCACGATTTCATCAAGATGGGCCGCGCGCTGCCCGAAGCCGGCGACGCGCTGCAGGCCGCGGCCGACGCCATGAAGGGGGCATGGGAAGCATGAGTCGCCAAGAGTTCCGCCATTTCGAACGCCTGCGCGTGCGCTGGGCCGAGGTGGATATGCAGAAGATCGTCTTCAACGGCCACTACCTGATGTATTTCGATACCGCCGTGGCGGGCTACTGGCGTGCGCTGGCGATGCCCTACCAGGAGACGATGGCCTATCTGGGCGGCGACCTCTTCGTACGCAAGGCCACGGTGGAGTACCTGTCGTCGGCGCGCTACGACGATGCCATCGATGTCGGCGTGCGCTGCACGCGCGTGGGCCATTCGTCCATCACCTTCGGCGCGGCCGTCTACCGCGGCGACGCGCTGCTGGTTCACGGCGAACTGGTCTATGTCTTCGCCAACCCGCAGACGCAGACTTCGCTGGCGGTGCCGGCGCAGCTGCGTTCGCTGTTCGAGGAGTTCGAAGCCCGGCAGCCGATGCTCGACGTGCGCACCGGTACCTGGGACGAACTCGGCCGCGAGGCCCAGGCCATCCGCACCGCGGTGTTCGTGCAGGAGCAGCAGATTCCGGCGGAGATGGAATGGGACGCCGCCGATGCCAACTGCCTGCATGCGGTGGCCTTCAACCGCTTCGGCATGGCGCTCGGCACCGGCCGGCTGCTGGAGCATGCGCCCGGCGTGGCAAAGATCGGCCGCATGGCCGTGCTGCAGCCGATGCGCGGCGCGGCCGTGGGCCGTGCCGTGCTGGATGCGCTGGTGGCCGCGGCGCGAGACCGCGGCGAGCATGAGTTACTGCTGCATGCGCAGGCCAGCGCCACGGGCTTCTATGCGCGGGCCGGCTTCGCTGTGCGTGGCGAGCCGTTCATCGAGGCCGGCATGGCGCACCTGGAAATGGTGCGTCGGCTGTAGCGTGGCACCCGGCAGTGCCATGCAATCAGGCAGCCAGTGGCTCCAGCGCGTAGGGCAGGGCGGTGGGCCGCAGCAGCGGGCCGTCGGCCGCACCGGCGTGCAGCGTGCCGCCTTCCAGGGCGGCGATCTTCAGTTCCACCAACGCGGCATGGCGTTGCGCACCTGCCGAAGCTGCCAGCACCACCATGCCGGCGGGCTGGCCCGGGTCTGCGCTGTGAAACACCTCCTGGCCCGGCTGAAGCTCGGCGGCGCTGTCGAGCAGGTAGGTGCGACGCTTGAGCGTGCCGCGGTACTGGCTGCGTGCCACCACCTCCTGGCCCGGATAGCAGCCCTTCTTGAAGTTGACGCCACCCACCAGTTCGAAGTTCAGCATCTGCGGCACGAACTGATCGACCGTGGCCGCGACGATGCGCGGCAGGCCGCTGCGTACCTCGAGCCACCGCCAGGCCGACATCTCCAGGGCCGGCAGCGGCGGCGCCTCGGGTCCGGCCCAAAGATAGCGGGAGACGCCGTCGACCGTGGGCAGCCGGATGACGCGTGCGCTGCCGCGCGCGGCCGTGGACCACGCTGCCACGGCGGAGGAGCCGACCAGCGCATCGGCCTGCGGGCCGGCCAGCCCGTACAGCGCAAGGCGCTCGCTGGCATCGGCGAGCTTGCACTTGGCGCGCAGCACGAACATGCTCAGCCGCTTCAGCGTGGCGGGCAGCAGATCGGCACTGCAGGCCAGCGCGATCTCGTCGTCCGCGCCGCGCCAGGCGACGAAGCTGGCGAGCAACCGGCCCTTCGCAGAGCAGTAGCCGGCGAGCCGGGCCTGCGTGCCATCCAGATGCAGCATGTCCTGCGTCAGCTGACCGTTCAGGAACGCCGTCGCGTCGGGGCCCTGGGCACTGATCACGCCCCAATCGTCAAGGCGCAATGCGCCGTCCACGGCAAGGGCGGGCATGTGGGTGTCGAGCATGCGGCAATTATCATCGTCGGCCATGTCTTCGGCGTCCAAAGGGTTGCGTTGGGGCGTCGGGGTTCTGGCGGCGCTGCTGCTGGCCGCCGGCGCAGCAGCGGCGGCCGCGTACTTCTGGGTCCACCGGCCGCTGGCGCTGACGGCCGCTGCGGTGGAGCTGTCGATCGAGCCCGGCGCCACGCCGCGCGAGGTGGCTGCGGCCTGGGTCGAGGCGGGCGTGCAGACCGCTCCGCAGTGGCTGTACCAGTGGTTCCGCTGGTCCGGCCAGGCGCGCCGTATCCGCGCCGGCAGCTACGAGATCGAGTCCGGCACCACACCGCGCCAGCTGCTGGACAAGATGGTGCAGGGCGACGAGACGCTGGAGAAGTTGCGTCTGGGCGAAGGCTGGACCTGGCGCCAGGTGCGGGCCGCGCTGGCCGCCGCGCCGCACCTCAGGCCGGTCAGCCAGGCCATGAACGAGGTGGAACTGGCCGCCGCGCTTGGCGGTGAAGGCGGCAGCGCCGAGGGGCGCTTCTTTCCGGACACCTATGCCTACAGCCGCGGCGTCAGCGACATCACGGTGCTGAAGCGTGCCCAGGCCGCGATGCAGCGGCGACTGCAAGCCGCCTGGGCGCGGCGCAGTCCGGACAATCCGTTGAAGAGCCCGGCGCAGGCGCTGATCCTGGCATCGATCGTCGAGAAGGAAACCGGCCCGAAGGACGACCCGGGCATGGTGGCGGCCGTCTTCCTGAACCGGCTGCGCATCGGCATGCCGCTGCAGACCGACCCGACGGTCATCTACGGCCTGGGCGACACTTTCGACGGCAACCTGCGCAAGCAGCACCTGCAGACCGACGGCGAGTTCAACACTTACACCCGACCCGGCCTGCCGCCGACGCCGATTGCCCTGCCCAGCGCCGCGTCACTGGAGGCAGTGCTGCAGCCGACGCCAACCAAGGCGCTGTACTTCGTGGCGCGGGGCGACGGCAGCAGTGTCTTCAGCGACAACCTGGCCGACCATAATCGCGCGGTGAACAAGTATCAGAAGAAGACCGGGCCTTGACGCGCGGACGCTTCATCACCTTCGAGGGCATCGACGGCGCCGGCAAGTCCACGCACATCGCCGCGCTGCAGGACTGGCTGCGCGCGCGCGGCCAACCGGTGATGCTGACGCGGGAGCCGGGTGGCAGTGAGCTGGCCGAACGGCTGCGCGAGCTGGTCTTGCACCAGCCGATGGACGCGCTGAGCGAGACGCTGCTGATCTTCGCCGCACGTCGCGATCATCTGCTCACGCGCATCGAACCGGTGCTGAGGCAGGGCGGCACGGTGCTGTGCGACCGCTTCACCGACGCCACCTTCGCCTACCAGGGTGCCGGCCGTGGCTTCGACCTCGCCGTGTTGCTGCAACTCGAGCAATGGGTGCAGCAGGGCCGGCAGCCGGACCTGACGCTGTGGTTCGATCTGCCGCCGGCGGTGGCTGCAGCGCGCCGCACCGCAGTGCGTGCGCCCGACCGCTTCGAAAGCCAGGACGATGTGTTCTTCGGCCGCGTGCGCGAGGGCTACGCGCAGCGCATGGCCGGCGCGCCCGAGCGCTTCGTCAGGCTCGATGCGTCGCTGCCACCGCAGGCCGTCTGGGCGCAGATCGAACAGACCCTGGAGCAGCGCGCATGGTGGTAGGCCTGGACGGCCGCCTTCCGCTGCCGTGGCTGGCGCAGCCGTTGCAGCAGGCGCTGCGGCAACGCTCGCACGCGCTGTTGCTGCAGGCGCCGCAAGGTGTCGGTGAATTGGCGCTGATGCTGACGCTGGCCCAGGCCTGGCTTTGCGAAGCCACGGCGGACGCTCCTCGGCCCTGTGGCCAATGCGGCAGCTGTCGGCTGGTGCAATCGCGCACCCATCCCGACCTGATGGTGCTGTTGCCCGAAGCGCTGCGTGTCTCGCTCGGCTGGGAGGGGCAGGGCGACGACCAGGCGGGCGAGGGCGGCAAGAGCCGGCGCAAGCCCAGCCGTCAGATCCGTATCGACGAGGTCCGCGCCGCCATCGACTGGGTGGCCCAGAGTACGGCGCGAGGCCGCGCGAAGGTGGTGTTGCTGCATCCGGCGCAGGCGATGAATCTGCAGGCGGCCAGCGCATTGTTGAAGACGCTGGAGGAGCCTCCCGGCATGGCGCGGCTGGTGTTGAGTACCAGCGACGAAGCCAGCCTGCTGCCCACGGTGCGCAGCCGCTGCCAGCGCATCCGGCTCGACGCGCCGCCGGCCGAGCAGGCGAACGCCTGGCTGCAGGCGCAGGGCGTCGGCGACGCCGCCGTGCTGCTGGCCGCATCGGGCGGCGCACCCTTGTTGGCGGCTGAACTGGCGGCGGCGGGCGTCGACGGTGCCACCTGGGCCGCGCTGCCGCGCGCGGTGGCCGCGGGGCGCGCGGTGGCATTGTCCGGTTGGCCGATTCCGAGTGCGCTCGATGCGCTGCAGAAGCTCTGTCACGACGCCATGCGTATCGCTCTCGGCGGCGAACCCCTGTACTTCGCGGCGCAGGCTGTTCCCGCAGGCGCCCACCTGCGAGCGCTGATCGGCTGGTCGCGAACGCTGGCGCGCGTGGCGAAGAACGACGAACACCCGTGGAACGACGGCCTGCTGATCGAGGCGCTGGTCAGCGAAGGTCGCGACTGCTGGCAAGAAGCCACGACTCGCGCGCCCCGCCGGGCTGGCACCTTGGCTACACTGGGCCGATGAACGATCGCGCTTCGCCCCGCATCGCCACGCCGGCCCAGACGCCAGGTGCGGCGCCCGTGGGCGGCTCGGTCGCGGGCAGCGGCGCGGCCCGACCGAGTGTCATTCAGCTGGTGTTCAGGGAGAAGGGCGCGCTCTACGCGGCCTACATTCCGCTGCTGGCCGACGGTGGCCTGTTCGTCCCGACCACCCGCGAATACCGGCTCGGCGAAGACATCTACCTGCTGCTGTCGTTGCCGGACGACCCTCAGCGTTATCCGGTGGCCGGCAAAGTGGCCTGGATCACGCCCAACAATGCCTCGGGCGGGCGCACTCAGGGTGTCGGTGTTCGCTTTCCCGCCGACGAGAAGACGCGCGGCCTGAAGCTGAAGATCGAGGAACTGCTGGGCACCTCCATTTCGTCGGCCAAGCCGACGCAGACGCTGTAGCACGAAGCGGCAGAATGCCGCGTTGCCCGCAAGGCGGCGCGTCACCGGTTCGCTCGCACGATGTTCGTCGATTCCCACTGTCACCTGAGCTTCCCCGAACTGCGGGAACGCATCGACGAGGTGCGCAGCGAGATGCAGCGCGCCAAGGTGGAGCGGGCGCTTTGCATCTGCACCACGCTCGAGGAGTTCGAGGTGGTGCATGGTCTGGCGATGGCGCACGACGAGTTCCGTGCCAGCGTGGGCGTGCATCCGGACAACGAAGGCGTGCGCGAACCGACGGTGGACGATCTGCTGGAGCGCGCCGCGTTGCCAAAGGTCGTCGCCATCGGCGAAACCGGGCTCGACTACTACCGGCTCAATGGCCGCGGCCTCGATGACATGGCCTGGCAACGCGAGCGCTTCCGCGTGCACATCCGTGCCGCGCGTGACAGCGGCTTGCCATTGGTCGTGCACACCCGCAGCGCCAGTCGCGACACGCTGGACATCCTGCGCGCGGAAGGTGGCAGACGCGTGCGTGGTGTATTTCACTGCTTTACCGAAACGCAGCAGGTCGCCGACGCCGCGCTCGACCTGGGCTTCTACATCTCGTTCTCCGGCATCCTGACCTTCAAGAATGCCGAGGAACTGCGCCAGGTGGCGCGCAATGTCCCGCTGGAGCGGTGCCTGATCGAAACCGACAGCCCGTACCTCGCGCCGGTACCGTACCGCGGGAAGACCAATCAGCCTGCGTACGTGGCGCAGGTGGCTGCGCAGTTGGCGGCGCTGAAGCAATGCAGCGTGGAAGAGGTGGCCGAAGCCACCTGCCGCAACTTCGACGAACTATTCCCACGTTTCGCAAACGCTGCCGCAGAGGCCGACAATGCTTAAGCAAACTATCAAATATCTTCTATATCTATTTGTAATTACAACTTCATCGTGGGCTTGCGCTGATTCCTATGTCGACTTTTTCAGGGCAGTCAATGTCGACAATGCCGGCAAGGTGAGCGAATTGCTGGACAAGGGCTTCGACCCGAACACCAAGAGTGAGAACGGACAGACGGGCTTGTACCTCGCGATGCAGGAAGACTCACCGAAGGTGGCGGCCGTGCTGCTGGCCAGCCCGGCGCTGAACCTGGAGGCGGCCAATGCGGTTGGCGAAACCGCGCTGATGATGGCCGCCTTGCAGGGCAATGTCGTCTGGGCAAAGAAGATGCTCGAGCGCGGCGCCAAGGTACAAAAGCCGGGATGGTCTCCAGTGCACTATGCCGCCGCCGGTCCAAGTACCGAGCTGCTGGCGCTGCTGCTGGATCGGGGGGCGGACATCAATGCCGTGGCACCGAACGGCAACACGCCGCTGATGATGGCGGCGCGGCATGGCCCGGAGGAAAGTGTCAGATTGCTTGTGCAGCGCGGCGCGAACAAGCGCCTGCAGAACGATCGGAACCTGACCGCAGCGGATCTGGCGCGCAATGGCGACAGGATCTACCTGCTGAAGATGCTCGACTGAAGGCGGTTTGCGTCCTGGGGCTCACGCGGCACTGACGGGCCTGTCAGCGCGTTTCCGACAGGCTTCTTGGCGGCGACCCGACTACGTCAGGACGTGCGTGGTCGATAGAGTGGATTCACGTCAACCACGTTGAGGTGTGTCCAGATGAACCCGTCCCACCATCACGCAGCCAATCCGTTTGCCTTGCTGACGGACCCGCAGACTGTTTTTAGGGCCATCGAGCGGTCCGAGCGACTGGAGCGCCTGCATAGCCGAATCTGCCGCCCGCTGGACAAGCCGGTGCTGCCGGTGGTGCCCGCCGAAGAAGCTGCGCCGAGCGGCTCCAGCAGTTTCGACGACATCGAACTGCCTGGCGAAGAGATCTGACGACGATGCGCATTCTTATGTTGCCTGGACCTGAATGCGCGACGATGTATATTATGTCTACTTGCAACCGCGCTTGAGCGGTGGCGCCGTAACCGGGATCGCACCCATAGAGGACTGACGCTGGCCAGCCGATAGGCTGACTATGCTGTCACTCCTGCCATCGCCGGCACGCCTGCCGGCTCTCTCTCTGATCCTCGATGACATCGGACGGCCGGCGCCTCGCGTCCTCGCCGCCGCCTTGGGGGTGCCCGACTACCAGATACGCCGCTGGCTTCAAGCCG
>JBGAII010000172.1:0-10812 GCA_044225625.1 Rubrivivax sp. | reverse complement strand
ACTGAAGCGCGCTGCTGCGGCACGCGCCACGGTGACGGGCATCGCGGTCTCGGGGCAGACGCTGATTGCCGTCGGGCCGCGCGGCACGCTGCTGCGCTCTACCGACAGCGGCGCGAATTGGCAGGCGGTGCCCCTGCCGCTCAGCGCCGACCTCACGACGGTGCGCTTTTCGTCGCCCGACACCGCCTGGGCGGTGGGGCACGACGCGGTGATCCTGAAGTCCACCGACCGCGGCGCCACCTGGGCCCGCGTGCTCGATGGGCGCATCCTGCTCAAGACCTTGCAACTGGCGGCGCAGAGCGATCCGAAGTTGGCCAAGGACGTCGAACGCACGATGTCGCAATCGGCCAGCCCCCATGTCTGGCCCACGGCGCTGTTCGACCTGATGTTCATCGACGCCGAGCGCGGTTTTGCCGTGGGGGCCTTCGGCATGCTGCTGGCCACCACCGACGGCGGCAGGACCTGGCAAGGCGCTTCGCACCGCACCGACAACGAACGCGGCTTCCACCTCTACGCCATCCAGGGCGAAGGCGGCCGGCCCTACATCGCTGGCGAACAGGGCGTGCTGCTGCGGCTCGACGATGCCGGCCAGCGCTTCGTCCGCGTCGAGACGCCCTACACGGGCAGCTACTTCGGCCTGGCGACCGGGGGGCAGGCCGTGCTGGCCTACGGCTTGCGCGGCAACGCCTTCCTCAGCACCGACGCCGGCACCAGCTGGCGCAAGCTGGACACGGGCACCGACGCGAACCTCGTCGGCGCTGCGCTGTTGGGTGGTGAGACCCTGTGGCTGGCCACGCAGGGCGGCGACATCCTGACCGGTGCCTACGCCGACGCCAAGCTGGCCGTGGCGGCGTCCGCGCCCGGCCCCGACCTCTACGGCGCCGTGGCGCTGGAGGCCGGCCGCTACGCCGTGGCGCGCCTGAACGGCGTGGCCACCATCGACGCGCGGCGCGCCAACTGAACGGCCGCAGGCGACCCGCCCGGCCTCACCGTGACCCCATCCCCATGAGCGCGCCCACCCCCCAAGCCGCGATGCCGGTCGTACGCGATGTGGCCGACTTCGACCGGCAGTCGGGCAACCTGCTCGAGCGGCTCGTCTTCAACAACCGCATCCCGGTGCTGCTGTTCGTCGGCATCGCGACGCTGGTGCTGGGCTTCTTCGCCTTCAAGCTGCAGGTCAACGCCAGCTTCGAGCGCATGATCCCGGTGGCCAGCCCCTACATCCAGAACTACTTCAAGTACCGCAAGGAACTGCCGGGGCTGGGCAACACGATCCGCATCGTCGTCGAGAACAGGGCGGGCGACATCTACGACCCGGCCTACCTGGCCACGCTGCAGAAGCTGAACGACACGCTCTACCTCGTGCCGGGCATCGACCGCTCGTGGATGAAATCGCTGTGGATGCCCATCGTGCGCTGGCGCCAGGTGACGGAAGAAGGTGTCGTCGGCGGCCCGGTGATGCCGCAGGACTACAGCGGCGATGCGGCCTCGATCGAGAAGCTGCGTGCCAACATTGCACGCGCCAACATCACGGGCAGCCTGGTGGCGCAGGACCAGCGCTCGACGATGATCGTCGCACCGCTGCTCGACCAAGCACCCAGACCGGTGAGCCCTGAATTGGCGCGAACTCTCGCGCGATCTGGAGGCCAGGGTCCGCAGCTTCGAGGGTCCGAAGACCGGTATCTACATCGTCGGCTTCGCCAAGCGGTCGCTGGCGGACCTGATCGCGGGTCTGCGCGAGGTGATGGTGGCGTTCTTCGGCATCTCGGTGGCGGTGGCGGCGCTGTTCGTGTCTTCACAAGCGTTGCCTGCGCAGCACGATCCTGTTCGTCGTGTCCGCAGCCGCTGGTGTGGTCTGGCTGCTTGGGCTGATGCAGTTGCTGGGCTACGAGCTCGATCCCTATTCGATCCTGGTGCCGTTCCTGATCTTCGCCATCGGCCTGTCGCACGGCGCAGCGCATGAACGGTATCCCGCAGGATGTCGGTCGCGGCACGCACAAGTACGTGGCTGCGCGCTACACCTTCCGCCGCCTCTTCATGGCCGGACTGACGGCCCTGCTGACCAACATCGTCGGCTTCGCGGTGCTGGTCATCATCGACATCCCCGTCATCCGCGACCTGGCCATCACCACCAGCGTCGGCGTCACCGTGCTGATCTTCACGAAGCTGGTGCTGATCCCGGTGGCGCTGTCCTACATCGGCGTCAGCACCGCGGCGGCGAAGCGCGCGCTGGCCGAAGACCAGGACACCGCGCAGGGCAAGGGCCTGCTGGCGCGGCTGTGGTCGGGGCTGGACCGCCTGACCGAGCGCCGCGGCGCACTCATCGCCATCGGCGTCTCGGCGGTGATGACGGTGGGCGCATCGATCGTGATGCTCGACCTGCGCATCGGCGACCTCGACCCCGGCGCGCCCGAACTGCGCGCCGACAGCCGCTACAACCAGGACAACGCCTACATCACGGGCCACTACGGACTGTCCAGCGACCAATTCGTCGTCATCATGACGACGCCCGAGGACGGCTGCCGGCTCTACGGCTCGCTGCGCCTGATGGACACGCTGGCGATGACGCTGCGCGAGACGCCGGGCGTGCAGACCACCACCTCGCTGGCCGAGACCACGCGCTTCATCACCGCGGCCATGGCCGAAGGCAGCGGCAAGTGGCTGGCGCTGAGCCGCGACCAGGCCATCACCAACGCGGCCGTCGGCGCGGCCATGATCTCCAGCCCCGACATCACCAACACGGCCTGCGCGGTGTCGCCGCTGGTGGCCTACCTGGCCGACCACAAGGCCGACACGCTGGCACAGGTGCTGAAGGCCAGCGAAGACTTCGCGAACCGCTACAACGCCGCGCCCGACGACAAGGAAGGCACACGCTTCCTGCTCGCCGCCGGCTCGGCCGGCATCGAGGCCGCCACCAACATCGAGGTGCAGAGCGGCATCCTGAAGATGTACGCGGCCGTCTACGGCGCCACCGCGCTGCTGTGCCTGCTGACCTTCCGCAGTGTGGCGGCCACGGTGGTGGCGATGGTGCCGCTGATCATCACCACCATCATCTGCAAGGCGCTGATGGTGTGGCTGGGCATCGGCCTGAAGGTGGCCACCTTGCCGGTGATCGCCGTGGGCGTGGGCGTGGGTGTCGACTACGCGCTCTACCTGCTGAGCGTGCAGATCGCCATGCAGCGCCGCGGCGCCACGCTGGCCGAGGCCTACCGCAAGTCGCTCGACTTCACCGGCCGCGTCGTCGCGCTGGTGGGCGTGACGATGGCCGCGGGCGTCATCACCTGGGCCTGGTCGCCCATCAAGTTCCAGGCCGACATGGGCATCCTGCTGACCTTCATGTTCCTGTGGAACATGCTCGGCGCGCTGGTGCTCATCCCGGCGCTGTCGCACTTCCTGCTCAACCCGCGCCGCACGGCCACCGTGCCGGCCGCGGCCTGAGCGTCACGCATTCGAGGAGAGACCGTGTTCGACCTGTTGATGAGCGCCGACATGATGCTGGCCGACCCCGACGGCATGGCCGATATCCTGGTCAAGAAGCTCGGTGTGCACGCGCACCCAAACTGGCGCCAGGCCTTCGATGGCCACCCCTACGTGGCGCACTTCCTGCGCGTGCACAAGTCGCTGGCCGTGGCCCCCACGCGCATCGAACCGCAATGGCACCTGGACCTGCCCAACCACGGCGACCCGATGTTCCACGACTTCCTGGACAGCCTGAAGGCCTACCAGGGCGCGCACCGGCCGATGATCACGCACAGCATCGTGCTCGCGATGCAGGGCGCGAAGTTCGACCTGATGATGGAAAAGCTGATGCGCCGCCGGCTGCGCTTCCGCATGGCCCGTCGCACCGCCGACATGGACTTCGACCGCATGTGGATGGGCTGCACGCCGGAAGAGCCGCGCTACCGGCCCGATGTCGACGGCGGCCTGTGCATCGAGGTCATGCCCATCGAGCCGCTGCAGCTGCCGGCCGACACCTTCGCCACGCCCGCGCCGCAGCCGCGCGATCCGCAGCCGGGTTCGATGGTGCGCGTGACGGCGCGCGGCTTCCTGGTGCGCAACCTGGACGAAACCTTGCGCTGCTGTTCCAGCAACCTCGACTGGGAGCCCGAGAGCCCCGTCGAGCACCTGCCGCTGGAAGGCTACCGCCGCGCCACGATGGGCTTCACGCTGCCCAACAGCGCCTCGCTCGACGTCATCGAAGCCACGCGCTGGAACGGCGACGCCGGCACCTACCTGAATGCCTGGGGCCCGGGGCCCTGGTACATCCGCATCGCCGTCAACGGCTTGCAGGCCAAGGCCGAGGACCTGAAGGCGCGCGGCACGCGCTTCACCTGGGTCGAGGAGAGCGAGGCCGTGGGCGGCAAGTCGCTGATCCGCGTCGACCCCGATGAACTGCGCGGGCAGGTCGTCGAGTTCGAGGACTATTGAGGCGGGTCATGCACAGCGTGAGCAACAAGGAACAGGCGCCAGCCGTGGTGGCGACAGATCGCCCTGCGGTGCGCATCGAACGCGAAGGCGCCATCGGCTGGGTCGTGCTCGACCGGCCGGCGCAGATCAACGCCATCAACGACGCCATCCGCCGCGGCGTGCCCGCCGCGTTGGCCGAACTGGAGGCCGATGCCGCGGTGCGCGTCATCGTCATCCGTGGCGAGGGCCCGCGCGGTTTCTGCGCCGGCGCCGACATCAAGGAGGGCCGCGGGCACGAGACGTCGGTGCAGGTGCGGCGGCGCATGCAGCAGGCGCGCTGGATCGAGGCGCTGGACCGCACCGAGAAGCCGGTGATTGCCGCGCTGCACGGCTACTGCATGGGCGGCGGGCTGGAGCTGGCGCTGGCCTGCGACATCCGCTTCGCCGCGCCCGACGCGGTGCTGGCGCTGCCAGAGACCGGGCTGGGCCTGATCCCCGGCGGTGGGGGCACGCAGCGCCTGCCGCGTGTGGTGGGGATGGCGCGAGCGCTCGACCTGCTGCTCAGTAACGAACGTGTGACGGCGCCGCAGGCCCTGGCCATGGGCCTGGTGACGCGGGTTTCGGCCACACCCGAAAGCCTGCTGGCCGAAGTGCGCACACTGGCCGAGCGCATCGCGGTCAAGCCACCCACCGCCACGCTGTACGCAAAGCAGGCAGCGCGTGCCGCGCTTGAACTGGAACTGAAGGCGGGGCTGAACCTCGAACTCGACCTCTTCGCGCAACTGGTGCCGATGCAGGACGTGAAAGAAGCCGCGCTGGCCTTCAAGGAAAAGCGCGCGCCGCAGTTCAGCGGCTCGTGAACACAGCAGAACACCGCAGCGCCGCGGCAACGCGGCGCGCACAGGAGCAGGCCATGACCGAACGAAAGCTCGAAGGCAGGATCGCCATCGTCACCGGCGCGGGCTCGGGCCTGGGCGAGGAATGCGCGCGTGTGCTGTCGCTGCACGGCGCGCGCGTGGCGGTGGCCGACATCCACGGCGAGTCGGCTGAACGCGTGGCGCAGTCCATCCGCGACGGCGGCGGCGACGCGCTGGCGGTGGTGGCCGATGTCGGCGCCGAGCCGCCCATCCAGGCCATGGTGCAGAAGGTGGTGGCGCACTACGGCCGCATCGACATCCTGCACAACAACGCCGCCGCGCTGGATACCGCGCAGCGCCACGCCGACCGCGACGTGATCAACGTCGACATCGCGGCCTGGGACCGCGCGATGGACGTGAATGCACGCGGCGCCATGCTGTGCTGCAAGCACGTCGTGCCGCACATGCTGAAGGGCGGCGGCGGCTCCATCATCTTCGCCACCTCGGGTTTTGGTGCCCTGGGCGACACCACGCTCACGTCCTACGCCGCGTCCAAGGCCGCGCTGATGGCGCTGGCGCGCTCGGTGGCGGCGCAATACGGCAAGCAGGGCATACGCTCCAACGCCATCATGATCGGCCTGGCGCTCACCGAGAAGTCGGCCGCACACATGCCGGCCGAGCTGAAGCAGATCCTGCTCGACCAGCACCTCACGCCCGAGCTCGGCCGCCCGCGCCAGATCGCCGACGTGGTGGCCTTCCTGGCCAGCGATGAAGCGTCGTTCATCACCGGCGCCGTGATTCCGGTGGACGGTGGCTGGACCAGCCACTCGCCGGCCATGGCGCCGATGCGGGCCTTCTTCGAGAAGATGGGCTCGAACAAGCTCTGACGCCGCAGTAGCTCCGCCGACGCACAGAACGACCCCACGCGATGGACCTGGGCTTGTATGGTCGACGGGCCCTGGTCTGTGCCTCGTCGGCCGGGCTGGGCAAGGCCTGTGCCGCGGCGCTGCTGCGCGAGGGCTGCGAGGTGGTCATCAACGGCCGCGACGCCGCGCGCTTGCAGGCGGCCGCCGATGAACTCGAACAGGCCCACGGCCGCCGCCCGCTCACGGTGCAGGCCGACCTGAACACGGCCGCCGGCCGCGCAGCGTTCTCGCCGCCTGCCCCGACCCGACATCCTGGTCACCAACAACGCCGGGCCGCCGCCAGGCGCTCACGACGACTTCGACCACGCGGCGTGGATCGCGGCGCTGGAAGCCAACCTGCTGATGCCCATCGAGCTGATAGCGGCCGTGGTCGGCGGCATGCGTGGTCGGCGCTTCGGGCGCATCGTCAACATCACCTCGGCGGTGGTGAAGTCGCCGCAGTTGGGCATGAGCCTGTCGACCACGGCGCGCACCGGCCTCACCGCCTTCTGCAAGGGCCTGCAGCGCGAGGTGGTGGCTCACAACGTGACCATCAACAACCTGCTGCCGCAGCACATCGACACCGGCCGCCAGCAGCAGATGGCGCAGCGGCTGATGGCGGCCAAGGGCGTCACGCTCGAGCAGGCGCGAACGCTGCAGGCGACATGGGTGCGCGCCGGCCGCCTGGGCCGGCCCGAGGAACTGGGCGACGCCTGCGCGTACCTGTGTTCGGCACAGGCCTCCTTCATCTCGGGGCAGAACCTGCAGGTGGACGGTGGTTCCTACGACGGCCTGCTTTGAGACCGGGACTTCAGGCGGACAGCCCGCCGTCCTTCAGTTCGGCCGGCACCGTCTGCGCGGCGTCGAAGTCGATCTCCACTTCGGCGCCGTTGGGGTCGAGGAAGAACACCTGCCAGGTACTCCAGGGTCGTGGCAGGCGCAGCAGCGGTAGGCGATACGCTTGGACTTGAGCAGCGTCAACGTGGCCACGATGTCGCCGCCGAAGAAGGCCATGTGGTCGAGCGCGCCGCGCCGCACGGCAGGCATGTCGAGCGTCTGCACCAGATGCAGCACCGGGTGCCCGCCCGCATACAGCCACAGCCCCGGAATGCCGAAGTCGGGCCGCGGGCCGACGTTCAGGCCCAGGCATTCGTAGAAGGCGCAGGTCTCGTCGAGCCGGTCGGTGACGACGGTGAAGTGGTCCATGCGCTGGATGCCGTTCATGCCGCTTGCTCCGTTCACTTTTCAAGGAAGCTCCATGCTGAAGCTCTACCACGCCCCGGTCAACTCTCGTCGCGCATTGTCTGGCTGCTGGAGGAACTGGAGGCCGACTACGAGCTCGTGCTGACCCACTTCCCGCAGCCCGACGGCAGTGGCGCCGACCCGCACAACCCGCACCCTCACGGCTACGCGCCGGCGCTGCTGCATGACGGCGCACTCGTCACCGAGACCAGCGCGATCGCGCTCTACCTCACCGACCTGTTCCCGCAGTCGCCGCTGGGTGTGCCGGTGGGCCATCCCCAGCGCGGCGCCTACCTGTCGTGGCTGTTCTACCAGGTGGGCATGACCGAACCGCTGCTGAACATGCAGGCGGCGCAGCTGCTGCAGCACTTCGCGCCCTATGCGCGACTGAACGACGCGATGTGGCAGCACCTGCTGCACACGCTGGCCACGCAGCCCTTCATGCTGGGTGATCGCTTCACGGCGGTGGACATCCTCTACATCGGACTCTTCGAACGCCTGCGCGGCGTGCTGGGGCCCAGCGCGGTGATCGACGCCTACATCGCCAGCGGCGACCGGCCGGCGCGCCGGCGCGCCGTGCAACGCGGCGGCTGAGCCGCCCACGGGCTTCAGGCCGCAGGCCGTGTCGCCGCCTCGAAGGCCTTGAGGTCGAAGCCGGGCTCGGCAGCCTGTGCCACGCCCAGGTCGCTGTGCCGCGCCAGCAACTTGCGTGCTGCCATGTGGTCGGCCGGGCGGTTGCACGACTCGACGGCAATCAGCTTGCCGGTGCGGAAGCACAGCACGCTGAACTGGCGCGCCACCGTGTCGCCCAGCAGCACGGGGGTGTCGAAACCTTCGGACAGGCCGGCGATCTGCAGCTTCAGTTCGCCCTGGTCGGTCCAGAACCAGGGCAGGGCGGTGTAGGGCGCCGCGGGTTTGCCGGCCAGGCGCGCGGCCACGGCGCGGGCCTGGTCGACGGCGTTCTGCACCGATTCCAGCCGGATCGGGTGCGCCGCCCAGGGGCTGGGAAAGTTCACCAGGTCGCCGATGGCCGAGATGGCCGGGTCGTCGGTCTGCAGCAGCGCATCGACGCGCACGCCGTTGTCCACCGCCAGCCCGGCCTTGCTGGCCAGTTCGGCATTGGGCAGCACGCCGATGCCGTAGACGACGAGGTCGGCGGCGATCTGCTCGCCGGCGGTAGTGCGCACGCCGGTGGCGCGGACACCTTCGCCCAGCACGCTTTCCAGCGCCTGGCCATAGTGCAGGCGCACGCCCCAGCCGCGGTGCGCGGCGTCGAAGGCGGCGGACATGGGTTCGCTGAGCGCACGCGCCATCGGCCGCGGGCCGATCTCCAGCACGTCCACCTGGATGCCGCGCGCCGCGGCCACGGCGGCGAACTCCAGGCCGATGAAGCCGGCGCCGATGACGACCACACGCTTCACTTCCGCCAGCCGTGGCGACAGCGCATCGGCGTCGGCCAGCGTGCGGATGCCGAAGACGCCATCGAGCGTGATGCCCGGCACCGCCGGCACGCGGTTGCGCGCCCCCAGCGCCAGCACCAGGTGGTCGTAGGGCAGGGTGCGGTCGTCGGCCAGCGTCACGCTGTGCGCCGTGCGGTGGATGGCGGTGATGTGGGATTCGATGCGCTCGACGCGGTTCTGCTCGTACCACTCGGCCTGCCGGAAGCGCAGCGCGCTGGCCTGCACCTTGCCCAGCAGGTAGGCCTTGGAAAGCGGCGGCCGCTGGTAGGGCAGGCCGGGCTCGTCGCCGATCAGCACGATGCGGCCTTCGTGGCCTTCCTGGCGCAAGGATGCGGCGGTCTGGTACCCGGCCTGGCCGGCGCCGGCGATGAGGATCGTGGAGTGGGTCATGGCAGCAGCGTCCAGGTTGGCTCAGGCAACGGGGTGGGGCGCGGCGGTGAAATGCGGGTAACGCCCCAGCGCCAGCAGCACGAGGCCGCCGCCCAGGAAGATGACACCGCAGACCATCAGCATCGTGTCGTAGTTGCCGGTGCTGCGATAGAGCTGACCGAACAGCCAGGGTGCCAGCGTCGAGGCCAGCGTGATCAGGCCCAGATGTACGCCGAAGAGCCGGCCGTAGTCGCGCAGCCCGAAGTAGCGCGACATCAGGAAGGCCGCCACGTCGAATTCAGCGCCCGAGCCGATGCCGATCAGCATCACCCCGACCACCAGCAGCGCGGTGTCGCCAGCCCCGGCCATGCTCAGCAGGACACAGCCCAGCGCCGGCAGCGCCAGTGCCACTGCCGCCACGCCCGGCGCCCAGAAACGATCGACGAGGTAACCCACGACCACGCGGCCCAGGATGAGCGAGAGCCCGAAGCTGCCGAAGATGCGGGCGGCGTCGGTGGCGTCCAGGCCCTTGTCGCGCAGCAGCGGCACGCCGCTCGTCACCATCGCCACGATGCAGGCCACCACCAGCGACAGTGCCAGGTTCAACATCCAGAAGCGCGGGCTGCGCAGGCCTTCGGCGAAGCTCACGCCGGCCAGCAGCGCCTTCGCGCCCGCCGCGGCCTGGCCTGCCTTTGCCACCGCGGGCCGCGTGCCGGCCGGCTCCTTCATCCACGCCAGCACCAGTGGCAGCACCAGCACCACCGGCATCGCGGCCAGCAGCCAGAACGCGGCCTGCCAGTTCCAGCGCGTGATGACGGCGCTGACGGCCGTCGGGACCAGCATGGCAGCCAGCCCGGTGCCCGACAGCACCAGCGCCAGCGCCAGGCCGCGGTTGCGCTCGAACCAGAGGTTCGTCAGGTAGGTCCAGGTGACGTGCATGGTGCCCATGCTGGCGACCGACACCACGAGCAGCATGGCGTAGAACTGCCCGATCGACGACCCCAGGCGCGTCAGCGCGACGTAGCTCAGCGTCAGCGCCACCAGCGAGATCACGGTCACCCGCTTCATGCCGAAGCGCAGGTTCAGCCAGCCCACGACCTGAGAACTGACGACGGTGCCCATGAAGAGGAAGCTCACCGCCGTCTGCAGCTCGGCCCGTTCCCAGGAAAAGGCCTGCTGAAGCGGCACGACCAAGGCACCGAAGGCGTAGAGCATGGCCGAGTTGGCGTTGATGGCCAGCCCCAGCGTCGCCAGCACGACGATGCGCCAGGCCAGCCTGAACTCGGTGAAGTCGATGCCAAGGCCGTGGGGCGCGGGTGGCGCGCCGGGTGTCGGCGGGGCGGTGTCTGCTTTCGTGCTGCCCATGCTGTCTCCTATTCGCGCACCAGCAGCAGGCTGCCGGCCAGCGGCCCGCCGCCGGAAGCGGCCACGGCCACGTGGTGCGGCGCGATCTGCCGTTCGCCGGCGCGGCCCCACAGCTGTGTGCAGGCCTCGTGCACGTAACCCAGGCCGTGCGTGCGCCCGCCCGAAAGCTGGCCGCCGTTGGTGTTGATGGGCAGCACGCCGCTGCGC
>JBGAII010000171.1:0-9560 GCA_044225625.1 Rubrivivax sp. | reverse complement strand
TGCTGCTGGCCTTCGGCATGCTGTTTCCCAACCGCACGATCATGCCGCTGTTCCCGCCGATCCCGATGAAGGCGCGCACCTTCGTCATCGTCTTCGGTGTCATCGAGCTGCTGTTCGGTCTGTCGGGCGCCAGCGGCGTCGCGCACTTCGCGCACCTGGGCGGCATGCTCGGCGGCTTCCTGATGATCCGCTACTGGCGCGGCCAGGGTCCCTTCGGCGGCCGGCGCCGGCGCTGATTCCCCGCCGCCGGCGGGCCCGGCGCAAGCGGCCTATGATGGCCGCCACCGGTTGACGCACGGAGCTGCGCGATGCCATCCCGCCCATGGCGCCTGCCCTGGATTGCCCTGCTGCTGGTCCTGTGGCCGGCCATGCCGCTGCGCGCCCAGGCCACGTCCGACATCGAAGCCCAGTCGCGCGCGCTGCAGCGTGCGAGTGCATCGGTCGTTGGTCTGCGCGCCACCGCGGTGGACGATGCGCGCTCCAATGCCAGCCTCGGCCGCACGCGCCAGGGCTCGGGCGTGGTCATCGGCACCGGCGACCTGGTGCTGACGATCGGCTACCTGATCCTCGAGGCCGAGCAGGTGGCGCTGATCACCGACGACGAGCGCGAGGTGCCGGCCCGCCTGGTGGGCTACGACGTGGCCACCGGCTTCGGCCTCGTGCAGCCGCTGGCGCCGCTGCGCATCGCGCCGGTGCCCTTCGGTCTGGCCGCAGGCCTGCAACGCGGCGAGGCGCTGATGGTGGTCAGCGGCGGCGAGGACGGCGCGATCAGCGCCGCGCAGCTGCTGTCGCGGCGCGGCTTCTCCGGCTACTGGGAATACCACGTCGATGGCGCACTGTTCACCGCGCCGGCGCGCCCCGACCACAGCGGCGCCGGCCTGTTCAACAGCCGCGGCGAACTGGTCGGCATCGGTTCGCTGCTGGTGCGCGATGCGCTCGGGCCGGGCGAACCGGCGCAGACCGGCAACATGTTCGTGCCCATCGACCTGCTGACACCGATCCTGCCGGAGCTGCGCCGCAGCGGCACCAGCAGCCCGAGCCAACGGGCCTGGATGGGCGTGAACTGCGTCGAGTCCGAAGGCAGCGTGCGCGTGGTGCGCGTCAACAGCGACAGTCCGGCGGAGGTGGCGGGGCTGGAGCCCGGCGACCGCATCGTGCGTATCGACGGCACCGAGGTCAAGGCGTTGGAGGTGCTGTGGAAGACGCTGTGGGCGGGCGGCGCGCCGGAGCGCGAGGTCACGCTCGACATCGTGCGGCACGGCCAGCCGCAGACGCTGAAGCTGCAGTCGGTGGACCGCATGAAGACATTGCGCTCGGCGCGCGGCATCTGAGCTGCCGACCGCGGGGCTTCAGGCCACCAGGCCTTCGGCCACCGTGGGGTAACGCAGGCGCAGGCGCAGCTCGCGCTTCAGGCGGCCGTTGTCCAGGCGGCGCGATTCGCCCATGAAGCTGCGCTGCAGCGGCGTGAACTGCGTCTCGGCCTCGGCGCGGCTGATGCGCGGCGGCGGCGGCAGGCCGCACAGCGCGGCCGCGAGGTCGAAGTAGTCGCCCATGCGCAACTCGCTGTCGTCGCAGACGTGCAGCGCGCGCTGCGGTCGCGCGCGGAACAGCGCCGCGATGCAGGCCCGCGCCAGGTCGTCGGCATGGATGTGGTTGGTGTAGACGTCGTCCTGCGCGCGCAGCACCGGCGTGCCGCGCTGCAGCCGATCGCGCGGATGTCCGCCGGGGCGGTCGCCGGCATAGATGCCGGGCACACGCAGCAGCGACACGGTCATGCCGCTGCGCCGTCCGGCCCAGCGCAGCCGCGCCTCGGCGTCGACCCGGCGCCGCGCGCGCGGGGTCGCCGGACGCAGCGGCCGCGTCTCGTCGAAGCGCGCGCCGCCGCAATCACCGTAGACGCCGCTGGTGCTGGCATAGACGATGCGGCGCACGCCGCCGCGGCGCGCCAGTGCGTCCAGCAGGTGACGGGTGCGCGTGTCGCGCTCGCCCTCGGCCGGCGGCGGTGCCAGGTGCAGCACGGCGGCCGCCAGGCCGCCCAGACGACCCAGCGTCGCTGCATCGTCCAGGTCGCCGAGCAGCGGCAGCGCGCCGGCGCGGCGCAGGTCATCGCGACGCGCCGCAGACGAGGTCAGCGCCAGCACGCGGAAGCGCGGCCTGCAGCAGCTTCAGCACGCGCAGGCCGATGTCGCCACAGCCGACGATCAGCAGCGCCGGCTTGCGCATGCGGCGCGTGGGCCAGGGGTTCATGAAGACGAAAGGGCGAAAGGCACAGCGGGCGAACGGGACCGGCCTTGCGGGCACAATCCAGCGGCGAGTTTAAGTGCCAGTCCTTCGTCCCTCATGAGCTTCACGATCCAACTGCAGCCGGCGAACCGCAGCTTCGAGGTGCAGCGCGACGAGCCGATCCTCGCCGCGCGATCCGCCAGGGCATCGGCCTGCCCTGCTGGGCTGCCGCGACGGCGGCGCCTGCGGCTCGTGCAAGAGCCGCCTGCTGGAAGGCCGCGTCATCCATGGCGCGCATCAGTTGCGTGCGCTGTCGGTGGCCGAAGAAGACGCCGGCTGGATCCTGCCCTGCTGCGCGGCGGCGCAGACCGACTGCGTGATCGAAGCGCGCAGCGTGCCCGGCGCCGGCGAGTTCCCGGTACTCAAGATGCCGGCGCGCGTTCTGAGCCTGCAGCGCGCCGCACCCGACGTGATGATCATGAAGCTGCAGCTGCCGGCCAACCAGAACCTGCAGTACCGCGCCGGCCAGTTCATCGAGATCATCCTGCGCGACGGCGCGCGCCGCAGCTACTCGATGGCCAATGCCGCACACCAGCTGGGCAGCCCGCCGGCGCTGGAACTGCATCTGCGACACCTGCCCGGCGGCAGGTTCACCGACCATGTGTTCGGTGCGATGAAGGAGAAGGAGATCCTGCGCATCGAAGGCCCGTTCGGCAGTTTCTTCCTGCGCGAGGAAGCGACCCAGCCGATCGTGCTGCTCGCCGCCGGCACCGGTTTTGCACCGGTGAAGGCGCTGATCGAACACATGACGCTGAAGGCCATCGACCGGCCCACCGTGCTGTACTGGGGCGGCCGGCGGCCGCAGGACCTGTACCTGAACGGCTGGTGCGAGGAGGCCGCCGCGCAGATGCCCCACCTGCGCTACGTGCCGGTGGTCAGCGACGCGCTGCCCGAGGATGCATGGACGGGCCGCACGGGCTTCGTGCACCGCGCGGTGATGCAGGACCTGCCCGACCTGTCCGGACACCAGGTCTACGCCTGCGGCGCGCCGGTGATGGTGGACGCGGCGCGGCGTGACTTCGTGCAGCACTGCGGACTGCCCGAAGACGAGTTCTACGCCGACGCCTTCACCTCCGAGGCCGACAAGCACCCCACCGCATAGCGGCCGGCGGGCTGCTACTTCTTCTTCGTCGCCGACGATGCCGGCCCCGCCGGCGGCTTGCCCGGCTGGTCGCCGATCACCGACTTGAGCGGGCAGACCTTGAAGGCCGGGCACTTCTGGCAACCGGCCACCATGGCAATCGGGCATAGCGTCATTTCGTCGCTCCTCAGCGCCATGCGGCCTGGGCCGCGGGTAAGGCGCAGTGTAGGCTTGCAGTCCGCGCAAGAATACCTGGAGACACTGAATTGGCCATCCCTCGCCGTCGCCTGCTGACCCTCGCCGCCCTGGCCAGCCCCTGGGTTTCTTCAGCGTTGGCGCAGGCCAAGCCGATCCGCCTGATCGTGCCCTACCCGCCCGGTGGACCGCTGGACATCGTGGCCCGCGCGCTGGCCGACAAGGTGAAGGACAGCCTCGGCACGGTGGTGGTGGAGAACCGGCCCGGTGCCGGGGGCAACCTGGGCATGGATCTGGTGGCCAAGTCGGCGCCGGACGGGCTGACCATCGGCATGGGCGCGGTCGCCACGCACGCCATCAACCCGTGGCTGTACTCGAAGCTGCCCTATGACCCGATCCGCGACTTCACGCCGATCACGCTGGTCGCCCAGGTGCCGAACGTGCTGGTGATGAACGTCGACACGGCGAAGAAGCTGGGCATCCGCAACGTCGCCGACCTGGTGGTCTATGCGAAGAAGAACCCCGGTGTGCTGAACTACGGCTCCGGC
This sequence comes from Rubrivivax sp., assembly GCA_044225625.1. Lineage (GTDB taxonomy): Bacteria > Pseudomonadota > Gammaproteobacteria > Burkholderiales > Burkholderiaceae_C > Rubrivivax. Next base: position 5,453 of record JBGAII010000171.1, on the reverse strand, counting down.
GGCAACGGCAGCGCCGGACACCTGGCCGGCGAGATGTTCAAGGCCCAGGCCGGTGTGTACATGGTGCACATCCCCTATGCCGGCGGCGCGCCGGCGCAGCTGGCGCTGTTGTCCGGCCAGGTGGATCTGAACTTCGACAACCTGGCTGCGGCTTCGGCCAACATCAAGAGCGGCAAGCTGACGGCCGTGGCCATGACCACCGCCAAGCGTTCCAGCGCGATGCCCGAGGTGCCGACCATCGCCGAGAGCGGCGCGGCCCACGGTCTGGCCGCGTTCGACATCAACACCTGGTTCGGCCTGTTCGGACCGGCCGGCCTGCCGGCCGCGACGACGCAGCGGCTGAACAAGGCCTTCACCGAAGCGCTGGCCTCGCCGGAGATCAAGGCCCGGCTGGCGACGCTGCTGGCCGAACCTGCGCCGATGTCGCCCGAACAGTTCGCCACCTTCGTCAAGGCCGAACTGGCCAAGTACGAGAAGGTGGTCAAGCTGTCCGGAGCGAAGGCCGACTGAGGCCGCGCCCGTCCTTTCAGCCCGGATAGGTCCCGGGCCGCAGGATAGAGCGGTCGACGTTGACCAGCTGCGTGTGGCCGCAGAAGGCCATGGTCACGTCCAGCTCCTTGTGGAGGATCTGCAGCGCCTTCAGCACGCCGGCCTCGCCCATCGCGCCCAGGCCGTAGACCATCGCCCGGCCGATCATCGTGCCGCGTGCGCCCAGCGCCCAGGCCTTCAGCACGTCCTGGCCCGAGCGGATGCCACCGTCCATCCAGACTTCGGTCTTGTCGCCCACCGCTTCGACGATCGCCGGCAGCGCCTCGATGCTCGACGGCGCACCGTCCAGCTGCCGCCCGCCGTGGTTGCTGACGACGATGGCATCGGCGCCGTGTTCGGCGGCCAGCCGCGCATCCTCGACTTCCATGATGCCCTTGAGGATCAGCTTGCCGCCCCACTGCTTCTTCACCCACTCCACGTCCGGCCACGACAGCCGCGGGTCGAACTGCTCGTTGGTCCACGCGGCCAGCGAGCTCATGTCGCTGACGCCTTTCACATGGCCGACCAGGTTGCCGAAGCTGTGCCGCCGGGTGCCGGCCATGCCCAGGCACCAGCGCGGCTTGGTCATCAGGTTCAGGATGTTCTTCAGCGTCGGCCGCGGCGGCGCGGTCAGGCCGTTCTTCAGGTCCTTGTGGCGCTGGCCGATGACCTGCAGGTCCAGCGTCAGCACCAGCGCGCTGCAGTTCGCCGCCTTGCAGCGCTCGATCATGCGCGCCATGGCGTCGCGGTCGCGCATCATGTACAGCTGGAACCAGAACGGCGAGCCGGTGGCCGCGGCGATGTCCTCGATCGAGCAGATGCTCATCGTCGACAGCGTGAAGGGGATGCCGAAGGCCTTGGCCGCCTGGGCCGCCAGGATCTCGCCGTCGGCATGCTGCATGCCGGTCAGCCCCACCGGCGCGATGGCCACCGGCATCTTCGCCTCCACGCCGACCATCTTCACCGCGGTCGAGCGGTTCTCCATGTTGACCGCCACGCGCTGGCGCAGCTTGATCTTCTGGAACTCGGACTCGTTGGCGCGGTACGTCCCTTCGGTCCACGAGCCGGAGTCGGCGTAGTCGTAGAACATCCTCGGCACGCGCTTTTCCGCCAGCTCGCGCAGGTCTTCGATGGTGGTGATCACGGGCATGTCCGTCTCCGGGTCTTGTCGTCGTGGGCGCGATGCTACCGATGCCGTGGCAGGATGTGCGCCATGCCGTCCGACCTCCGCTCGCCCGCCGACCGCCCGCACTGGCAGCGCGGGCTGTGGTTGCTGGGCGGCGCGCTCAGCCTGCTGACGGGCATCGTCGGCATCTTCCTGCCGCTGCTGCCGACCACGCCCTTCGTGCTGCTGGCGGCCTGGTGCTTCTCGCGCGGCAGCGCGCGCTGGGAGGCGTGGCTGCTGCAGCACCCGCGCTTCGGCCCGATGGTGCGCAACTGGCACGCCTACCGCGTCATTCCGCTGCGTGCCAAGCAGCTGGCCACGCTGATGATGGCCTTCGGTTCGGCCTGGGCCTGGTGGGCGATGCCGCCGCGCATCTGCTGGCTGCCGGCTTTGATGTGCGCCTGCGTCGCCGCGTGGATGTGGCGGCAGCCGCATGCCGCGCCGCAGGACGTGCGCACGGCGCAGGCGCGGAACCCGTCCTGACTCAGATGTCGATGCCGAACGGCAGCTCGTCGTCGACGGGCACGGGTGCGCCGGGACGCGGCCTGGCGACGCGGCGCGCCGGCGCCGCCTGCCCGGGCCGGGCCAGCGAGCCGACGCGCACGCCCAGCAGCCGCAGCCGGCGCTGAAGGTCCACGCGCTTCAGGCAACTGCCGGCCGCGCGGCGGATCGACGCGGCATCGGCCACCGGCTCGGGCAGCGTCAGGTCGCGCGTCACGGTGCGGAAATCGTCGAAGCGCAGCTTGATGCCGACGGTGCGGCCGACGTAGCCCTTGCGCTGCAGGTCGGCCTGCAGCTGCTCGCACAGGCGGGTGAAGAGGGCGGCCAGCTCGGCACGGTCGGCCTTGGCATGCAGGTCGCGTTCAAAGGTGGTCTCGCGGCTGATCGACACCGGCTCGCTGTGTGTCACCACCGGCCGCTCGTCGCGGCCGTTCGAGGCCTCGTGCAGCCAGGCGCCATAGCTGCGGCCGAAACGCTCGATCAGGTCGGCGCGCGGCCAGGCGGCCAGCTCGCCGATGGTGCCGATGCCCATCGCGGCCAGCTTCGCGCCGGCCTTCGGGCCGATGCCGTTGATGCGCCGCACCGGCATCGGCCAGATGCGCGTGGGCAGGTCGGCCAGCGTCAGCACCGTCAGGCCGTCGGGCTTGTCCAGTTCGGAGGCGATCTTCGACAGCAGCTTGTTCGGCGTCACGCCGATCGAGCACGTCAGACCGGTGGCGCGCTTCACGCTGTTGCGGATCTCCTGGGCCACCGCGCGCACGCCGCCCAGCGGGTCGTGGCCCAGCGGCTCGTGCACACCGGGCACCGCGCTCAGGTCGATGTAGATCTCGTCGATGCCGCGGTCCTCGATCTGCGGCGTGATCTCGGCGACCGCGGCCTTGAACAGCCGCGAGTAGCGCCGGTACTCGTCGAAGTCGGTGGGCAGCAGCACGGCGTCGGGGGCGCGCAGCGCCGCCTTCATCAGGCCCATCGCCGAGAACACGCCCAGATCCCGGGCCGCGTAGGTGGCGGTGGTGGCGACGCCGCGGCCGGCATAGTCGCGCAGCCGCGCGAAGCGGCGCGTGCCGTCGGGCTGCGTCACCGGCTGATGGCGCCGCCCGCCGCCGATCACCACCGGCAGCCCTTGCAGTTCCGGATAGCGCAGCAACTCGACGGACGCATAGAACGCATCCATGTCCAGGTGCGCGATCCAGCGCGGCGGCGGCGACATGGCGCGATTGTCGCGCCGGACGGGCAGGCGTTGCGCCGGCCCTTTCAGCGGCGTACGGCGGTCAGCGGGGTCAGCCGCTCGTCGGCGCCCAGCCCGGAGTCCGGGTCCATTTCCACGGCGATCTGCGTGCACACGGCGCGGCACAGCGTGGCCGCGCGTTCGCTCTCGATGCGGTAGTAGATCTGTGTGCCGTCGCGGCGCTTGCCCAGCACGCCGGCGCGGTACAGCGTGGACAGGTGCTGGCTCATGTTGGGCTGGGTGGTGTCGATGTCGTCGAGCAGCTGCGAGACGTTCTTCTCGCCGCGGCACAGCGAACTGATGATCTTCAGCCGGATCGGCGTGGACAGCAGGCTGAACAGCTCCGCCGCCGTGGCGAACACCGCCTCGGACTCGTCCTGCGCTGCTTCCTGCAACTGTGTCATGCCACGCCTTTCCATCCGCTCCATGCGCATATGCGCAGTCAATGATGCTGCACCGCGGTCGGCAGCGTCAAGTCGGCGGCCTCATGCCCCCAGCTTGCGCAGGCCGAGCACGTCGTCTTCCGACATCTCGCCGGGAATCACCTGCAGCAGCCGGCCCTGCCGGCCGACCGTCACGGTCAGCGGTGTCAGGCGCCGCAGCGACAGCGCGGCCGCCATCGGCGCGTCGTCGGTCGTCACCGCGAACTGCCAGCCGCGCTGCTGCATGTGGCGGCGCACGGCCGGCGGGTCGTTCTCGCGCACGATGGTGACCAGTTCGAGCGCCTGCCCCTGCACCGCCTGGCGCAGGGTTTCGATGTGGTTGTTGTGCCGCTGGCAGTACGGGCAGGTCAGCGACCAGAACACGGCCACCACGGCCTTGCCTTCGGCCTGTGCGGCGCTCCAGGTGGAGCCGTCCAGCAGCCGGACCTGCGGCCAGGCCACCGGCTGGCCGGGTGCGGCCGGTGCGGCACGCAGTGGCGTGACCGCCGGCGCCGCCAGCGCACCGGCGATCAGTGCCAGGCCGTGTCGTCGCGAGAGCTTGCTCATTTCGCAGCCTGTTCCATCAGCAGGTAGGTGTTGTAGGCGTTGATGCGGTTGGCCGCGTGGAACAGCGGCAGCTTGTCGAAGCGCGACCAGTCGGTGCGCGCGTAGGCCTCTTCGAAGGGGTCCATGTTGCGTGCCGCGTCGCCCATGGTCTTGCGCAGGTAGACGAGATAGTCGCGGGTCAGCTCCAGGTCGGCGCGGGCGCTGCTGGACGCCGGCCCGTGCCCGGGCACGATGATGCCCGCGTCGAAGGCCAGCAGCGTGTCCAGCGCGGTGATCCAGCGGCCGCTGTCGGCCTGGCCGACGAAGGGCACGCGGCCGCGGAACACCAGGTCGCCGGCGAACAGCAGACGCAACTGCGGCACCCACACCACCAGGTCTTCCGGCGTGTGCGCCGGCCCGGCCGGCTGCAGCACGAAGTCCAGTCCGCCCAGTTGCAACGTGGTGCGGCCGTCGATCCAGCGGTCGGCCGGCACGAGCCGGGTCTGCGCGTCCACCGCCGGAGCCAACTCCTCGCGGCTGGCCTGCAGCCGCAGCGCGGCGGTGTCGGAGTTCAGGTACAGCCTGCCGGCCTGGTGCGCGACGATGGTGGCGCCCTGGTCCTTGAACACCTGCAGTCCGTAGATGTGGTCGGCGTGATAGTGCGTCAGCACCACGTAGCGCACCGGCGCGGGCGTGATGCGGCGAATTGCCTCGAGCAGCTCGCGCGCCAGCGTCGGCGAGCCCAGCGCATCGACCACCAGCACGCCGTCCTTCGTGACCACGAAGCCGGCGTTGGAGATGAAGTTGCGGTTGGCGCTGGAGCCCAGCGCCGACAGGCCCTGCACCATGTAGGCCCCCGGCGCGACTTCCACCGGCTGCGGCCGCACGGCCGTCTGCGCCGCCGCGGCGGCGATTCCCAGCGCCATGGCGGCCGCCGCCAGCAGGCGGGCAATCTTGAACATCAGCATTCAGTGATATTAAGACGAGCGCGCACTCGCCGCCAGCCCGCCGCGTGCCCAGCCGGCGGCGACTCGGGGAAAACCGCTAGGGCAGAACCTCGCGC
>JBGAII010000170.1:0-9160 GCA_044225625.1 Rubrivivax sp. | reverse complement strand
CCTGTCGGCCACGGCCGACGGCGGCGTGCGCATCGGGGCCTTCACGCGCCACCGCGACACCGCGGCCAGCGCGCTGCTGCACGGCTCGCTGGCCGTGGTGCGCGATGCGGCATCGCAGATCGCCAACGCCACCGTGCGCAACATGGGCACGATCGGCGGCTCGATCGCCTTTGCCGACCCGGGGCTGGACTACCCGCCGGCGCTGGTCGCGGCCGCTGCGCAGATCGAGATCGCCGGCCCCGCCGGCCGCCGGCGCGTGCCGGCACGCGAGTTCTTCGTCGACTGGTACCAGACGGCGCTGGAGCCGGCAGAGATCGTCGCTGCGGTGATCCTGCCGCCGGCCGATGCACGCGGCGCGGGCCTCTACGTCAAGCATGCGCGCGTCGCCGGCGACTATGCCACCGCGTCGGTGGCGATCAGCCTGCGCGGCGATGCCGCGGTGTCGGTGGCCGTCGGCGGCTGCGGGCCGACGCCGATCGCCGACGACGGGGCCAACGCGCTGCTGTCGGCCGAGCGCAGCGACGCCGCCATCGCCCGCGCCGGCGCGGCCCTGCAGGCGCTGGCCGACCCGTTGGACGACGTGCGCGGCAGCGCCGACTACCGCCGCACGCTGATTCCGCGCCTGCTGCTGCGCGCGGTGCGCGCCGCCGAGTCCGCCGCCGGCGCGAACCGATGAGCGCCTGGGAGGCATCATGAGCCTGAGCCTGCAGATCAATGGCGAAACCGCCACCGTCGACGCGGCGCTGCACGACACGCTGCTGAGCGTGCTGCGCGAGCAACTGCAGCTCAGCGCCGCCAAACGCGGCTGCAACCAGGGCGTGTGCGGCGCCTGCACCGTGCAGGTCGACGGCTGGCCGGCACGCGCCTGCCTGTCGCTGGCCCACGGCTGCGAAGGTGCGCAGGTGCGCACGCTCGAGGGCCTGGCCGACACGCCGCGCATGCGCGCGCTGCAGCGGGCCTTCGTCGATGCCGGCGCGTTCCAGTGCGGCTTCTGCACGCCCGGCATGCTGATGGCGGCCGAAGCGCTGCTGGCCCGCGAGCCGGCGCCCGACGCGGCGGCGGTCAAGCGCGCGCTGTCGGGCAATCTGTGCCGCTGCACCGGCTACGTGAAGATCATCGAGGCGGTGCTGGCGGCGGCCGCGGCGTTGCGCCAGGAGGCCGCCGCATGAGCGCCGTGCAGGCCGTCGGCGCGTCGATTCCGCAACTCGACAGCGACGAGAAGGTCACCGGCCGTGCCCAGTACATCGCCGACCTGTGGCGCCCGGGCATGCTGCATGCCGCCATCGTGCAGAGCCCGCACGCGCATGCGCACATCCGCGGCTACGACCTGCAGGCCGCGCTGGCGCTGCCCGGCGTGCGCGCCATCGTCACCGGCGACGACCTGGACGACGGCCACCGCATGGGCGCGTTCATCAAGGACGAGCCCGCCTTCGCCAAGGGCAAGGTGCGCTACGTCGGCGAGATCGTCGCCGCGGTCGCGGCCGACAGCGAAGCCATCGCCCGCGCCGCCGCGCGGCTCGTGCGCGTCGACTACGAGGTGCTGCCGTCGGTCGTCGACCCGGAGCAGGCGCTGCTGCCCGGTGCGCCGCTGGTGCACGACGACGCCGCGTCCTACGTCAAGGTGTTCGACGCCGGCACGCAGGGCAACGTCTGCTCGCGCACCACGCTCAGCGAAGGCGACGAGGCCGCGGCCTGGGCGCAGTGCGACGTGATCGTCGAGCGCAGCTACCGCACGCAGGCGCAGGCCCACCTGTCGCTGGAGCCCTGCGGCGCGCTGGCCGAGGTGGACGCGCAGGGCCGCATCACGCTGTGGTCGGCCAACCAGTCGGTGTTCCGCGTGCAGGCCAACGTCTGCGAATCGCTGGGCCTGCCGATGACCCGGCTGCGCTGCCAGACGCCGCGCGTCGGCGCCGGCTTCGGCAACAAGATGGAAGCCCACGTGCAGCCGGTGCTGGTGCGGCTGGCGATGAAGGCGCGGCGCACCGTGCGCCTGGTGCTGTCGCGCGAGGAGGACTTCGAGACGGTGCGCGCCCGCCACCCCTTCGTCATCCGCATGAAGACCGGCGCCCGGCGCGACGGCACGCTGCTGGCGCGCGAGGTGGAGCTGGTGCTGGACGGCGGCGCCTATGGCGACGACAGCCCTGGCGTGCTCGGTTATGCGCTGCTGATGAACGTCGGGCCGTACAACATCCCGCACGTCTACGCGCACGGCCGGGTGGCCTACACGAACAAGATGCGCTTCGGCGCTTTCCGCGGCTTCGGCGTGCCGCAGGTCACCTTCGCTTCGGAGCAGCAGATCGACGAGATCGCCGAGCGGCTGGGCATCGACCCGCTGGCGATGCGGCGGCTCAATGCCAAGCGCGGCGCCGATCCCTGGTTCTGCGGGCAGCAGGTCGCCAGCAACGGCCTGGCCCAGTGCCTGGACATCGTCGAGCGCGAATCGCGCTGGGCCGAGGCGCGTGCGGCGGCCCGTTCGGGCGCGGCGCTGGGCGACAAGCGCGTCGGCTACGGCATCGCCACGTCGGCGCACATCGGCGGGTTGCTGGCCTCCGGCGCGATCGTGCGCGTGCTCGAAGACGGCAGCGTGCTGCTGAACACCGGCGCGGTGGACATCGGCCAGGGCAGCAACACCGTGCTGACGCAGATCTGCGCCGAGGCGCTGCAGGTCACGCCCGCGCAGGTGGCGATCGCCAGCCCCGACACCGACGGCTCGCCCTACAACTGGGGCACCACGGCCAGCCGCGTCACTTATGTGGCCGGGCGCGCGGTGGTGCAGGCCGCCGCCGAGGTGGAGAAGAAGCTGAAGCAGCACGCCGGCGAGATGCTGGAATGCGCGGTCGATGACCTGGAACTGCGCGCCGGCGGCCGTGTCGGCGTCAAGGGCGTGCCGGGCCGCGAGCTGCCTTTCGCCGCCATCAGCGGCCGGGCCCATTGGGCCGCCGGCGGGCCGATCATCGGCAGCCACAGCTGGGTGTTCGACCAGAAGACCCTGGACCCGAAGCGCGCGGTCGCCACCGGGCTGCCTTTCCAGCAGATCGGCATCTTCAGCTTCACCGCGCTGGTGGTCGAGGTGGAGGTGGACACGCTCACCGGCAAGGTGCGCGTGCCGCGTGCCTGGTCGGCGGTGGACGTCGGCCGGGCCATCAACCCGCAGCTGGTCACCGGCCAGATCGAAGGCGCCTTCGTACAGGGCCTCGGCTTCGCGCTGACCGAGGAGATGGTCTGGGACGGGCCGAAGCTCGCCAATCCGACGCTGATGGACTACAAGATCCCGACCTTCGCCGAGTTGCCCGACGTGCTCGAGGCCTACATCGTCGAGAGCCCCGAGCCGACCGGGCCCTTCGGCGCCAAGAGCGTGGGCGAGATCGGCATGAACGCAGTGGCTGCGGCCATCGCCAACGGCGTGGCCGATGCGGTGGGCGTGCGCGCGAAGCGTCTGCCGATGACCGGCGAGAGCATCCTGCAGCGGCTGCTGGACGCGGAGGCGGGCGCATGAACCTGCAGCGCTATCCGGCCCAGGAGCCGCTGTCGCCGCTGGGCGCAGCCTATGCCGATCAGGTGCTGGCACGTGGTGCCGGGCTGCAGGGCGTGGAGGTGGAACTCGGCGGCGATCCGTACCGCACGCTGACCGTGTTTCCGGCCGCGCGGCCGAGCGGCGACGTGCTGGTCTTCTTCCATGGCGGCGGCTGGACCAGCGGCTACAAGGAATGGATGTTCTTCATGGCGCCGGCGCTCAACGCGCGAGGTGTCACGCTGGTCTGCGCCGGCTACCGACTGGCGCCGCAGCATGTGTTCCCCACCGGCTTCGACGACTGCGCCGATGCCGTGGCCTGGGTGCTGCGGCACATCGGCGCGCACGGCGGCGACCCGCGGCGCGTCTTCGTCGGCGGCCATTCCTCCGGTGGCCATCTGGCCGCGCTGCTGGCGGTGAGCGACGGCTGGCGCACGGCGCGCGGCCTGGGCGCGCAGCCGCTGGCCGGCGGCCTGCCGGTGTCGGGCACCTACCGCTTCGGCCAAGGCAGCGGGCTGTCGATGCGGCCGCGCTTCCTGGGCCCGGCGGACGACGGGCAGGCGGACATCGCCGCGGCGCCGCTGGCCCAGCTGAATGCGGCGGCCTGCCCGCCGCTGCTGCTGGCCTGGGGCAGCCGCGACTTCCCGCACCTGGTGCGCCAGTCCGAGGAGATGGAGCGCGCGCTGCAGGCGGCCGGTGTGCCGGTGCAGCGGCTGGTGCTCGAGGGTTGCGATCACTTCCAGGCGAGCCTCGCCTGCGGCGACGCGGACGGCCCGTGGGTCGGGCCGGCGGTGGCATGGATGCGGCAACAGGGCGCGGCACGCCCATCATCAACAGGAGAAGTGCAATGAAGCTCATGGCAACCCGTCGGCGCAGCGTCGTCGCCAGCATCGCCGCGGCGGCGCTGGTGCTGGGCAGCGGCCTGTCCCACGCACAGGCCGACAAGCCGCTGCGCATCGGCTTCTCGATGGCCCGTACCGGCATGCTGGCCAACGCCACGCCCTCGCAGATGAACACCTACGAGCTGTGGCGCGAGCAGGTCAATGCGCGCGGCGGCATGAACGTCGGCGGCACCCGACGCAAGGTGGAGTTCGTCGTCTACGACGACCAGAGCAAACCCGAGCAGGCCGTGCGCATCTACGAGAAGCTGATCACCGACGACAAGGTCGACCTGCTGCTGGCGCCCTGGGGCACGCCCTTCCACATCGCCATTGCGCCGGTGCTGGAGAAGTACAAGTTCCCGGTGGTCGGCAACACCGCCGCGTCGGTGGCGCTGCGCCAGGTGAAGCCGGGTTACATCTGGTTCACCACGTCGGCGATTCCCGACCGCATCGGCACCGAACTGACGGCGATGCTGAAGCAGCAGAACGTCAAGTCGGTGGCGGTGCTGTCGAACGTGCTGCCCTTCACCAAGGAGATCAAGAACTTCGTCGAGCCCGAGCTGAAGAAGGCCGGCATCGACATCAAGTTCTCCACCGAGTACCCGCCGGACATCAAGGACATGACCGCGGCGCTGACGCAGGTCAAGCAGGCCAACGTGGACGCGGTACTGGCGCTGGCCTATCCCGGCGATTCGGTGCTGTATGCCAAGCAGGCCAAGGAACTGGGGCTGAACCAGCCGTTCCAGTTCGTCGCCATCGGGCCCAGCGACGCCTTCTTCCCGAAGGCCGTGGGCGCGGCATCGGCGGACGGCGTGGTGACCATCGCGCACTGGTCGCCACGGCCGGAATGGAAGGGCTCGCAGGCCTTCTACGACAGCTACGTGAAGAAGTTCGGCGAAGACCCGGACTTCCTCAACTCGGCGCTGGCCTGGATGTCGCTGGAGATCCTGGAGACGGCGGTGGCGAAGAACGGCCTGGACAAGGAGAAGATCCGCGCCACCATCGCCAGCGACACCTTCGAGACGATCAACGGCAAGGTCAAGTTCGAGGGTGTGCAGAACGTCATCACGCCTACCGCCTTCGTGCAGTACCAGAAGGGCCGGCTGCAGATCGTCTGGCCGGCCAGCATTGCGTCGGCCAAGTTCGAACCGAAGAAGGGCTGGTGAGCGCATGCGGGTGAGCCGGTGATCGACACGCTGCTGTCGGGCCAGCTGCTGTTCTCGGCGCTGGTCACCGGCTCGCTGTACGCGTTGGTGGCGCTGGGCCTGAACCTGGTCTACGGCACGATGCGCATGCTCAATGTCGCGCATGGCGACCTGGTGATGCTGGGCGCCTACGGCGCGTACTGGGCCTTCACGCTGGCCGGCGTGTCGCCGCTGCTGGCCGCGCCGCTGGTGGCCGCGGCCGGCGCCGCCTTCGGCGTGGCGCTGTACCGCGGCCTGTTCCGCGGCATGCTGGCGCGCGTCACGCCGTCCACCGCCGGCAAGCTGGAGGGCAACTCGCTGCTGCTGTTCTTCGGCCTGTCGATCCTGATGCAGAACATCGCGGCGCTGGCCTTCACGCCGAACAACCGCGCCTATGCCTACCTGGACCAGGTGTTCCGCATCGGCGAGGTGTCGATGACCCTCAACCGCCTGGTGGTGCTGTTGCTGGGCGGCGGCGTCTGCGTGGCGGTGGCGCTGTTCCTGTCGCGCCACGTGGCGGGCCTGGCGATGCGCGCGGTGATCGAGCGGCGCGAGGCCGCCGCCATCGTCGGCGTCGACGTCGACCGCGTGCAGCGCCTGAGCTTCGCGGTGGGCTTCGGCACCGCGGCGCTGGCCGGCGTGCTGATGTCGATGCTGGAGCAGTTCTCGCCCTTCTCGGGCTTTCCCTTCACCATCGCCGGCTTCATCGTCATCATCCTCGGCGGGCTGGGCAACGTCACCGGCGGGCTGCTGGCGGCGCTGCTGCTGGGGGTGGTCGAAACCTACGGCGTGGCGCTGACCTCGGCCAACCTGCGCTCGGTGCTGCTGTACGGCAGCTTCGTCGTCGCGCTGATGTTCTTCCCCAACGGCCTGCTCGCGCGGCGCCTGGTGACCCGCTGACATGGCACGCCCCGGGCGGCTGGTCATGGGCTTGGCGCTGGCCGGCGCTGCGGCGGTGGTGCTGCTGCCGATGCTGGGCAACGAATACCTGATCGGCACCGGCCTGACGGTGCTGATGTGGCTGGCGCTGACGCCCAGCTGGTGCGTGCTGTCGCGGCTGACCGGCTACGTCTCGCTGGGCCACGTGGTGTTCTACGGCCTGGGCGCGTACCTGGTGGTCATCACCTGGCAGCAGTGGCCGCTGTGGCTGGCCATCCCCGCGGCCGGGCTTCTGGCCGCGGCCTTCGCCGCGCTGGTCGGCGGGCCGGCGCTGCGCGTGCGCGGGCCGTACTTCGTGATCCTGACCTTCGGCCTGGCCGAGCTGGTCAAGTTCAGCATCATGGCCGCCGAGTCGGCGATGGGCATGGCCGCGCGCATCCTGTTCGGCGCGCCGGACCTGCTGGCGGTGTACTGGATCATGGCCGCGCTGGCGCTGGCCTCGCTGGGGCTGCTGGCCTGGGTGTCGGGCAGCCGCTTCGGCCACGGCCTGCGCTCGCTGCGCGAGAACGAAGAGGCCGCCGAGACGCTGGGCGTGCCGGTCACCCGCTACAAGCTGATCGCCTTCGTGCTGTCGGCCACCATCCCCGGCATGGTCGGCGCGGTGATGGCGCTGCGTTCCACCTACTTCGTCGTCGGCCAGGTCTTCGACCCGATGGTCTCGGTCACCGTCATCGCGATGGCGCTGCTGGGCGGCGGCGACGGCGTGCGCGGCCCGATCCTGGGCGTGCTGTTCCTGGCGCTGCTGTCCGAACTGCTGTGGGCGCAGGCGCCGCTGCTGTACATGATCCTGCTCGGCGCGATCCTGGTGGTCTTCGTGCTGCTGCTGCCCGACGGGCTGATCGGCCTGCTGCAGCGCCGGTGGCGCAAAGGGGCTGCATCATGAGCGCGCTGTTGCAGGTCGAGTCCTTGAGCAAGAAATTCGGCGGGCTGACGGCGCTGTCGGACGTGAGCTTCCAGGTGCCGGCCGGCGCCATCGTCGGCGTGATGGGCGCCAACGGCGCCGGCAAGACCACGCTGTTCAGCCTGATCGCCGGCAATGCGCGGCCGAGCAGCGGCGACATCCGCTTCGAAGGCCGCTCGATCGTCGGCTTGAGCCCCGACCGGGTCTGCCGGCTGGGCGTGGCGCGCACCTTCCAGATCGTCAAGCCCTTTCCGGCGATGACCGTGCGCGAGAACCTGCGCACCGCGGCGATGTTCGGCCACGCGCAGCACCGCAGCCGCGAGGCCGCCGACGCGGCCACGCAGTCGGTGCTGGACGAGGTGGGCCTCGCCGCCGATGCGGAGCGGCCGGCCTCGGCGCTGACGCTGTCGGGCCAGAAGCGGCTGGAGATCGCGCGCGCGGTGGCCACCGGCGGCCGGCTGCTGATGCTCGACGAGGTGATGGCCGGCCTGACACCCACCGAGGTGGCGCAGATGCTGGACACCGTGCGCCAGCTGAATGCGCGGCGAGGGCTGACGCTGCTGGTCATCGAGCACGTGATGCGCGCGCTGATGGAGCTGTGCGAACGCATCGTCGTGCTGCACCACGGCCAGCTGATCGCCGAGGGCACACCGGCCGAGATCGGCGCCGATGCGCAGGTGCATGCGGTGTACTTCGGGAGCGCCGCATGAGCGTGCCGGCCACGGCCGTGCATACCGAAGCCATGCTGGAGGCCGAGGCGCTGGTCGGTGGCTACGAGGCCACGCAGGTGCTGCATGGCCTGAGCCTGCGGGTGGGCGCCGGCGGCGTGACCGCGCTGCTCGGCGGCAACGGCGCCGGCAAGACCACGCTGATGAAGACGCTGGCCGGCCTGCTGCCGGTGCGCGAAGGGCGCATCCGCTTCCTGGGCGAGGACATCACCGCGCGACCGTCGAACGAGCGGGTGCATGCCGGCCTGGTGCTGGTGCCCGAGGGGCGCATGGTCTTCCCCAGCCTGACGGTGCGCGAGAACCTGCGCCTGGGCGCCATCAACCCGCGCGCGCGGCCGCACTGGCAGCGCAGCCTGGAGCATGTGTTCCACGTCTTCCCGCGGCTGCTGGAACGCGAGGCGCAGGCCGCGGTCACGCTGTCCGGCGGCGAGCAGCAGATGCTGGCCATCGGCCGCGGCCTGATGGCGCAGCCGCGGCTGATGCTGCTGGACGAGCCGACGCTGGGCCTGTCGCCGCTGATGTCGCGGCAGATCTTCGAGCTGGTGCGGCGGCTGGTGGCCGACGGCCTGACGCTGCTGCTGGCCGAGCAGGACGTGTTCCAGTCGCTGAACGCCGCCGAGCGTGCCTACGTGATCGAGAACGGGCGCGTCGCCGCCGAAGGGCCGGCCCGCGCGATCGCGGACGATCCGCGCATCAAGCAGGCCTACCTGGGCCTGTGAACCACCAGGACACCGCCATGAACGAAACCCCCTACCTGGTGCCTGGCACGCCGCGGCTGGCCTGCAGCCTGGCCGGCGCCGGCCCCTTCGTGCTGTTCATGCACGGCATCGGCGGCAACCGCACGAACTGGCGCGCCAACCTGCCGGCCTTCGCGCCGCATTTCGCCTGCGCCGCCTGGGACGCGCGTGGCTACGGTGCCAGCGACGACTACGACGGCGAACTGGCCTTCGACGATTTCGTGTCCGACCTGCTGCGCGTGCTCGACCACTTCGGTGTCGGCCGTGCGCACCTGGTGG